>NZ_DATCRD010000257.1:0-60441 GCF_036569185.1 Chitinophaga sp. | reverse complement strand
GCCTTTTCATTCACAATAATATATTGTTCTTTTTCCGGAGATGCAGATTCGGGGAAAGTGCTTCCTGCCAGCAGTTTCAGGTGCATGGCTTTAATAAAGTCGGCATCCCCGGCGTAATAACCGAATTCCATCCTGTCTTTGCTTTCACCGGTACGGATCACACAGAAGCTGCAATGCCTGGGCATTCCCAGTGTTCCTGAGCTGGCGGTGGCTGTTTCCACCTCTTTCAGTTGCATCATCCGCTCTTTCATCCGCTGGAAATCCACATCCGCCAAAGGAACATTCAGTACATCCTTGCGGTAAAAGCCCATATCCTTAATAGCCTTGTAGTGAAACTGCCGGTAAACGGTTACCAGGAAAATAATAGCGGTGAGCGACAGTGAGAACTGGATCACGATAAGGGATTTTCTTAGTCCCAGCCCGCCAAATAGTTTAATATCGATCAGGTCTTTCAATACTTTTGCCGGTTGGAAGGACGACAGGGCCCAGGCGGGGATCGCACCCGCCACTATCCCAATGATAACGCTGAACACAAGGAATAACGTTAGCAGATGGAGATCCAGCAGGTTATTATCCGGCACCGGCAACCCCGAGAAATGAGTGGCCTGCATCAACATCAGCAGCAGGATAGCCATGATCAGCGCCAGAATGCACATGATCACAGATTCTACTATAAACTGCAGGAATATCTGCCAGCGCTGGGCGCCGTTTACTTTCCGCACACCTACCTCTTTGGCGCGTTGTAAAGAACGTACAATAGATAAGTTGGTATAGTTAAAACAAGCGCAGATGATAAGGCCCAGGGCTACGCCTATTTCTGCGAATACTTTACCCCAGGGCGGGCCACTGCCGATATCATCTACCAATTCCCGTGACGGTGTGATTTTGCCCAACGCCTGTGGCTCAAAGGCCATACTGCCCTGTCCTTTCTGAACAAGCCCGTCGTACCGGTGCGCCTGGTCCTGCAGGGCAGCTTCCAGCACCGATAGCTTTTCACCTTTGCGCAACACTACATAGGTGTAACTGCTCTGCACCACATCCCAGTTATTCAGCTTATCAGGCAGTACCTTGCTTTCCTCCAGCGAGGGTACAGACGACATGGCGGCAAACGCATCAAAGTCGATATGCGATTTTGAAGGAGCCGGCGCCATTACCCCGCTAACGATAAAGCTGCCGAACCGGTCGAACCGGATCACCTTCCCTATTGGATCGTTGGTACCGAAAAAGCGCTCCGCTGTTGCTTTGGTGAGTACAATGCTGTTGGGAGTAACCAAAGCCGTACGGGGATTGCCCGCCTCCAGCTTAAACCCGAATACCTCGAAAAAAGAAGGCGTAGCAAATGCGCCGTTGATATTAATCTTCTTCTTATCTGTTTTTCCTTCCCCGTTTAAAGCCCCATATAAAGTAGCTTCATTTTCCACCGCTGCATAATTACTTTTTAATGCTGGTCCCATGGGCAAAGGAACGCTTGCCATATGGTACTTTCTCCCATCAGGCGTTTGCGCATGCGTAGTAATGCGCCATGTGCGCGAAGCAGCCGGGTGGAAATTGTCATAGCTTAAATTTTCACGTACAGATATCAGTACGATCAGGCATACCGACATGCTCACCGCCAGCCCGGCAATATTGATAAAGGTAAATAACCTTTGCCGCTGCAGATTTCTGAATGTTATGACGATATAACGCTTAAGCATATACTATTCCGCTTTTAAAGAATTTACAGGATTGGCCAGGGCAGCTTTCACCGACTGGAAACTCACTGTTGCCAGGGCTATTGCTATTGCCAGTATACCGGCAATGATAAAGATCCAGGCAGATAAATCAGTATGATAGGCAAACCCCGACAACCAGTTATTCATCATATACCAGCTGACAGGAGTAGCCAGTAAGATGCCGGTAAGCACCAGGGTCAGAAATTCTTTGGACAACAGGCTGGTAACATTCAGTACAGATGCTCCCAGGATTTTCCTGATGCCGATTTCCTTTTTACGTTGCTCGGCAGTGAAAACGGATAATCCGAACAGGCCCAGGCAGGAAATGAGCACCGCTACCACCGCGAATACCTGCGCCAGTTTGCGCAGCATCGTTTCCGACCTGTACATACTGTCGAAAGTTTCATCAAGAAAATGATAGTCCATTGGATAACCGGGATTCAGCCGCGCAAATACTTTCTCCACTGCAGCCACCTGGGCGGGCACATCTCCTTTCGACAGCCGCAGCATCATATAACTGTTTTGCCGTGGTACCAGCATCATCACCAATGGTGAAATATTTTCTCTCATGGATGCAAAATGGAAGTCCTTTACTACGCCGATGATAGTGCCTTTCCCATTCCAGAAGCTGATCTGTTTTCCTAACGGGTGGCTCATACCCATTACACGGGCTGCTGTTTCATTGATAATATAGGCGCCTGAGTCTGAAGCAAAGTCACGTGAAAAATCGCGGCCTTCTTTCATCGTCATTCCCATGGTGGCAACATAATCATACCCCACCTGCTGTGGCGCTGTATTCACCACCAGTTTGTCCGGCTTCCCTTCCCAGCTCAGATCGGCGCTCACACCGCCAATCGACAATGGCAGGAAGCTGTTGTAGGTAAATGATTTCACCTGCGGCAGCTGCGCCAGCGATTGTTCAATTGCATCCTGGTTGGCAGCAAAGCCTTCATCCAGCGATATGTACATCATATTCTCCTTATCCACTCCCAGGTTACGGTGGTAGATATATTGCATCTGGTTATAGATCACCACGCTGCCTGTAATAAAAATGAAAGAAAGTACAAACTGCAGCACCACCAGATTCTTGCGGAACAATGATGTACCTCCTCCACTGCTCAGATCTCCTTTCAATACTTTCACCGGCAGGAAACGGGATAACACAAAGGCCGGGTAACTGCCTGCCAGCAGGCCCGTCACAATAATCACTCCCAACAGTAGCAGCAGGTATTTACCGGTAACCGGCAGTGTAAACGTGATATGCTTGCCTGTAAAATTATTGAATACCGGCATCAGCAGATATACCGCTACTGCTGCGGTAACCGCTGCTATAGCGCACATCAGGATCGCTTCCCCGGTAAACTGCAGCATCAGTGAGGCCCTTGAAGCACCCATTGATTTACGCACGCCCACTTCGCGGGCTCTCCTGGAAGCCTGTGCCGTGGAAAGGTTCATGAAATTGATACAGGCGATGGCCAGTACAATCAGGGCGGTAATAAAGAACAGTCGCACATACTCTATTCTTCCACCAGCTACTTTTCCGTTTTCATATTTTTCATGCAGGTAGATATCACGGAAGGGTTGCAACCATACTTCGTTCTTACTACCAGGATTAAGTGTAGCATACTGTTGCTGCACTTTTGCAGTGAGGCGGGAAATATCTGTACCGGGTTTTACCACCATATAATTATATATGCTGTAACTGCCGGGCTTCATCAGCCAGGCATCTTCCTGCAGGGTTAGGGCAAAAGGAAGTATAAAGTCGAACCGGATGGAAGACGCAGCAGGTGCATCTTTTACAACAGCGGTTACCTGCAGCGCTTTATTTTCCATATTAATGATCTTTCCGACAAGATCAGTGGTACCATAATATTTTTTTGCGAATGATTCAGTCAGTACAATGGAGTTGGGCTGTACAAGCGCAGTATGCTTATCTCCTGCCACCACCGGGAAGTCCATTTCTTCCAGCAGGTTGGAAGTAGCAAAAATGTAGTTGCTCTCCAGCTGTGATTGCTGCCCGGTTTTAAACAGCCTGTTGGAATTAGTGATACGGACTTTCACATTTGCAGTTATCTCCGGGAAATTATTTTTCAGATCATCCGCCAATACAACCGGCGTGGTTGTCAGTGTGCGCACGCCCCCCCAGTCAACATTCACCTGTAAGCGGTAAATATTCTTACCGTTTGAATGAAATTTATCAACACTGTATTCATCCAGTACCCAGCAAAGGATAAACATGCATACAGCCATTCCAAACGCCAGGCCGGCAATATTGACAGCAGCGAAGAACCGGCTTCTTTTCAGATTCCTCCAGGCAATGCGGAAATAGTTCTTAATCATGTTTATTCAGATCTAAGTGATTTAACCGGGTTCATTAATGCCGATCTTACCGACTGAAAACTGACTGTTCCCCATGCAATCAGCACTACAATTACGGCGGTGAGCGCAAACACCCACCACTCGATATGTATCCTGAATGCAAAATGCTGCAGCCATTTTTCCATGCCGTACCAGGCTATGGGAGAAGCAATGCAGATTCCTATCAAAACCAGTTTGAGAAAATCTTTCGATAACAACAGTGAAATGTTGGCAATAGAAGCACCCAATACTTTACGGATACCTATTTCTTTTGTACGCTGCCGGGAAATGAGCATAGACAATCCCAGCAGGCCCATACAGGCTATAAAGATGGCAAGGCCGGAGAAAATACCAAATAACTTTCCTAGTGTACGTTCTGAAACATACCGCGCCTGGATATCATCTTCCACAAAAGTGAAGTTAAACGGCACATCAGGAATAATACTATTCCAGGCCGATTCCACACGCTTCATGATGGCCTTCTGATCACCGGCTGCCAGCCGCAGGGTGATGATAGCTACTTCTTCCTGCCTTACCAGGTAAATAATGGGATCTACCGGTGATTGCAGGGAGCGGAGATTAAAATCCTCCACTACGCCTACGATAGTCCCGTGCCTGCTCATATATCCGGGCCTCCACTCAATCCTTTTCCCTACGGCATCATCCTTATAGCCCAGTTGCTTTGCAGCAGCCTGGTTAATGATAAAGGCATCGGAAGAATCGGTTGACAACGCCGGGTTAAAATCGCGGCCTGCCACCAGCTTAATACCGGTCGTTTTAAGCAGGTCGAAATCAGACTGGATAATCCCTGCTACAAAACCGTCCTTATCATCCTGCCCCTCACGTACTACAGGGTTGTTGTTAAAAACGCCGCTACCCATTAAAAAATTATGGGCCGAAGCTTGCTGTACACCCGACTGGTTTAAGAAAGCAGCCTTTAACAATGCTGTTTTAGTACCGTCTACGCCAGACAGGTATACATTTACAAGATGTTCTTTATCAAACCCAAGATTCTTTGTTTGCCAGTAACGGAGCTGGGAAAATACCACAACAGTGGAAATGATCAGCGCCACTGCTACTGCAAACTGCGCTACTACCAGGCCCCGGCGGATGAACACACGCGAGCCCGAAGTAACAAAACTGCCTTTTAATACCCGCACAGGTATGAGGCCGGATAAATAAAGCGCAGGGTAACTGCCGGCAATAAGACCAACCACCAATACCAGCAATAATAAACCTCCATATAAAAAACTATCTGCAGCAGAAAGCAATAACAGTTCTTTACCTGTAATAGTATTAAACAACGGCATCACCAAACCCACCAGCAAAATAGCCAGCAGGAAAGAGATAACGCTGATCACCAGCGATTCCGTAAGGAACTGCAGGATAAGGCTTTTTCTTTCTGCGCCCAGCACTTTCCGCAATCCTACTTCCTTTGCTCTTTCATGGGCCCTTGCCGTAGTAAGGTTCATAAAATTGATACAGGCAATCAGGACCAGGAAAACAGCAATGGCAATATACAGCCAGATGAGCGGGGAATTATCAAGGCCCTTGTCGCCCTCGGGATGGAGATGCACATTCCTGATGGGCTGCAGCTCCAGCGCGAACTGTATATTATGCCGCTTTAGTATGCCACCGATATGGGTGGTAACAAATGTTTGCAGATCTTTAGTGAGTTTAGCGGGGTCTGTATGATCGTTCAGCTGTACGTAAGTAACATTATTGCTGAACATAAACCACTGGGCTTCCATATCGCTGCCTCCTTTCAATGCCTCTTTGAGCATGGTGGAAAACGATATCAGCATCGTCATACGAAGATCTGTATTGGCGGGAAGATCTTTCGCCACGCCGGTTACTGTACAACTGTAGCTGTTGCCTACTTTTATCAGCTTTCCGACAGGTGATGCATCTCCAAAATATTTTTTTGCAGCAGATTCAGTAAGTACAATGGAATAAGGTTCTTTTAAAACAGTAGCAGGATTTCCTTCCAGCAAAGGGAAATTAAAAACCCGGAAAAACGCTTCGTCAACGAAACCGGTATTCTCTTCCCAGATCTTTTTATCCCCAACAGTGTAAAGCGTGCTTCCCGGCGCGCAGATACGCACAGCTTCTTTGATGCTGCTGATATCTTTTTTGAGGTTGGGGCCAACGGGAAACTGGGTAGCAGCGCCATACTCGGCATTGCCTGCCTGGCGTATGGATTGAGTGGTAACACGGTAAATATTATCCGCATTATGGTGGAACCTGTCAAAACTCAGCTCATCACGCACATACAACGCAATCAGTATACAACAGGCCATACCTACGGCAAGCCCTGAAATATTGATGACGGTAATCAACTTATGACGCTGTAAATGGCGGACAGCAATTTTGAAATAATTCCGGAACATTATGATGTGGTTTTAGAATGGCGGAAAAAATCACACATGAAACTGTTCCTTGATATTCTCAGTTACTACGCGCCCGTCGAACAGGTTGATGATACGGTGGGCAAACCCGGCATCGTACGGGGAGTGCGTTACCATGATCAGTGTAGTACCGGCATTGTTCAGTTCCTGCAGCAGTTTCATTACCTCTTCCCCGTTGGTCGAATCCAGGTTACCCGTGGGCTCATCCGCCAGGATCAGGTTAGGTTTGGCTACTACGGCGCGGGCAATGGCCACCCTTTGCTGCTGACCACCAGACAGCTGCTGCGGGAAGTGGTTGCGGCGATGCATGATGTTCATGCGTTCCAGCACTTCTTCTACCTTTCCCTTTCTTTCAGCGGCAGGTACTTTCAGGTATAGCAGGGGCAACTCTACATTCTCAAACACTGTTAACTCATCAATGAGGTTAAAGCTCTGGAATACAAACCCGATAGAACCTTTGCGGAGCTGGGCTCTTTGTCTTTCACTCATACGCGCTACTTCCTTATCCCAGAAGTGGTACTCGCCATCGCTGGGGTTATCCAGCAGCCCCAATATGTTCAGCAAAGTAGATTTGCCGCAACCGGAGGGGCCCATGATCGCTACAAATTCCCCATCCTGCACTTCCATGTTAATACCGTTGAGGGCTGTGGTTTCCACCTCTTCTGTTGTAAACAGCTTCTGTAAGTTAACAGTGCGTATCATAAGTGTTTGTTATTTTAAATACTAGTTTATAAAAAAATGGATGAATACTAAAAAGATAAAACGTCTTTATTACCGAAATTCTCATAAGAGGAAGTAATTACCTGGTCGCCCGGCTGCAGGCCTTCCAGTACTTCAAAATATAGCGGATTTTTGCGGCCCAGCGAAATATTCCGTTTTACTGCACGGTTGCCGCTTTTATCCACTACATATACCCAATTGCCACCGGTGTCGGAGAAAAAGCCGCCGAGTGGCAAAAGGATCGCTTCGGCCGACTTCCCCAATACCAGACGGATGGGGGATGATTGCCCACGGCGGATACCTTCCGGCGTATCCTTTTCAAAGTTCATATCAGCCTGGAAACGGCCGCTTTTTATTTCCGGGTATACCTTGGTAACCACCATATCGTAGGATTTACCATCAAATTCAAAGGTGGCTTTCAGCCCTGCAAACACCTGGGAAACGTAATGCTCATCGATATCAGCGCGTAATTTAAACCCGTTCAGGTCATCGATCTGGCCAATATTCTGCCCGGCGGTAATGCTGGATCCTACTTCCACATCAATGGAAGAAAGCTGCCCGGATACCGGAGCGCGTACAATGAGGCTGTTCAGGTTCTCCCGCATCAGGTCAAGGTTGCGCTGGGTTCTGGCCAGGGTGCCCTCCAGCTGGGTAATCTGCATTTTGGCATTGTCCTGCTGGTATTTCTGAGATTGAAGCTGGATCTCTTTCTGACGCAGGAGCCCTTCCAGTTCAAACTTGTTTTTGTTAAACTCCTGCCGGGCCACGATCTTTTCTTCCACCAGTTGCTTGTTCCGGTCGTACAGATCCTGCGCAGCTTCTATTTTGGCATCAATGTCCGAGATAGTCTGCTGCATGGTAAATTCCTGCTGGCGAATGCTCAGGCGGGTATTCTGCAGCTCGTTACGTAAGCGGTAGATCTCCGTTTCATGATTTACGAAATCCATCATCATATGCTGGTTATCCAGCCGCAGAATGGAATCTCCTTGTTTTACCATGTTACCGCCTTCCAGGTATTTCCTGCTCACATATCCTCCTTCAATAGCATCCAGGCGGATGGTTTTCAGGGGCATCACCACCGCGGTAACGGCAATGTATACATCAAAGGTTCCTTTCTTTACTGTAGAGATAGTGATCTTGTCCTTTTCTACATTGAGGGTGGCCCGGTGATCCGCAAAAAGCAGGGTATACAGCAGCAGCATTGCTACTGCGGCGCCACCACCTATCATCAGGATGCGCTTTTTATTCCAAAACTTCTTTTCTAATTTTCTGTCCATGTTTTTTAGCGAAAAGTTTGCTGCCCGGAGAAAGTCAATCCACATGCCAAAGCTGAAAACGCCTTACCAGCAACGCTTTCCACGAAAAACGCTTAAAAAAAACGTCCTTTGCCGGACAAGCGGTGTCCAGAATCGGACACTTTTAAAAGTTCCTGAAATTAGCTGTGGGTTTGAAAGAATCTTTGTTTAATATTGTCACCTATTCACCATTCGCATATGACTACCATGCAACCAGGAAAGATTTTAATTGTTGATGATGATGTGGATGTTTTACGTGCTGCCCGCCTGTTACTCAAAAGACATTTCGAACAGGTTGATTTTGAGAAGAATCCGCAGAAAATACCTTATCTCGTATCCAACTTCGACTACGATGTGATCCTGCTGGATATGAACTTTACGCGCGATCTGAGCAGCGGCAAAGAAGGCTTTGAATGGCTGGACCGTATCCTGGATATAAAACCGGAAACGGCGGTTGTTTTATTTACTGCCTATGGCGATGTGGAAATGGCCGTCAGGGCCATCAAGGCCGGCGCCGTTGATTTTGTGCTCAAACCCTGGGAAAACGAAAAGCTCCTGGCCACCATCCAGAATGCCTATAACAAACGTGCCGCCCAGCAGGATAAACCACCTGCCGCCGTGCATCATCCCGGCAACCAGGTAATCGGTAAAAGCCCCGGTATGCTCACGGTATTTGATACCGTATCCCGGGTGGCTGCCACAGATGCCAATATCCTTATCCTCGGTGAAAACGGTACAGGTAAAGATATGCTTGCCCGGCAGATACACGCGCAATCGAACCGCAGCAATAAACCCTTTGTTAGCGTTGACCTTGGCGCTATCAGTGAAACACTGTTTGAAAGTGAGCTGTTTGGCCATGTAAAAGGCGCCTTCACCGACGCCCGTGAAGACCGTGCCGGCCGCTTCGAAGAAGCCAACGGCGGCACTATTTTCCTGGATGAGATCGGGAATATCTCCATCCCTTTCCAGGCGAAACTGCTTACCGTACTGCAAAACAGGTCTGTTACAAAAGTGGGTTCCAATAAAAGTATACCCATTGACGTTAGACTGATCTGCGCCACCAACCGCAACATTTCACATATGGCGGCGCAACACCTGTTCAGGCAGGATCTGCTCTATCGTATCAATACCATCGAAATACAACTACCACCGCTGCGGGAACGGGTGGAAGATATCATCCCGCTGGCAGAACATTTCCTGCAACTGTACCGCGATAAATACAAACGCCCGGTAAACAGCATGCATGAATCACTTATCACACAACTGCAGCGGTACGACTGGCCCGGTAATATCCGTGAACTGCAACATGCCCTGGAAAGAGCCGTGATCCTGTCGCAGGGAAAAACCCTCCAGCCCAAAGATGTGTTTGTTAAAAATAACAACAATGCCGACCAGGCAATGGATACCGGTTATAACCTGGAAGAAATGGAGCGCAACATCATTTCACAGGCCATGAAAAAATGTAACGGTAACATCACAGAAGCTGCCAAGGAACTGGGGCTCAGCAGGGCCGCACTTTACAGGCGACTGGAAAAATATAATATTTAGCAGAAAGCAGAAGGGATAAAGCAAAAAGCTCCCGCATAATATGTTTAACGATACACTTTTATTTTTCCAAAACAATAGCTTTTTGCTTTGCGCTTTCTGCTTTAAGCTCTTAAAACCATGAATCGCTTCAGCATTAATATCAGCTTACGGGTCATCCTGCTGGCAGCTACCCTCACAGCAGCCATCTGGTTGTATATGCACAACATGCAGCCCCTCACTTTCCTGCTTACCCCGCTGATATTAATACAGCTGTATGGCATCTATCATTACCTGAACCGGATTAACCGGAAACTCACGCTGTTCCTGGAATCCATACGCTACGAAGATTTTTCCATCCGCTTCAGCGCCGATAATAAACTTGGTAAAAGTTTCAGTATGCTGAACCACCAGTTCAATGAAGTACTGGAAGCCTTCCGGCAAACCAGGGCGGAAAAAGAAGCGAACCTGAAATATATAGATACTATCGTGCAGCACATCAGTATCGGCGTATTGTCGTTTGATACAGAAGGTAAAATAGAGCTCATTAACCCGGCGGCTTTCCGGCTGATGGGCATCTACCGGCTGCGCAATATCCATGAGCTGAAAACAGTTCATCCCGGCCTGGCTGAATTACTGATGGAACTGCCTTCCGGAAACAAAACACTGTATGCCACAAGGCAGGAACAACAACTGTCTATACACGCTGCCACCGTACGTTTGCAAGGCAGGCTCATCAAACTCATTTCCATTCAGAACATCCATTCCGAGCTGCAGAAAAAAGAACTGGAAGCATGGCAGAACCTCACCAAAATATTGCGGCATGAGATCATGAATTCCGTGACGCCTATTGTATCGCTGATTGGCACCATGCAGGAAATTGTGGACCTCGACATTGCTCCCGGCGCACAACACCAGGAAGGCATTTCTGATCTGCGCGAAGCGCTGCAAACAGTAGAAAGCCGCAGCAAGGGAATCATGAACTTTGTAAATGCTTACCGCGACTATACCACACTTCCTCAACCCCAGTTTACCAACGTTAACGTAAGATCGCTGGTAAACTCTGTCAGCAGCCTTTTCCAGGCAGATATGAAACAGGCGGGCATCCGCTTTTCCGTAGAAACAGATGCCGAGAACATGGAAATCCATGCAGATATATCGCAGTTGCAGATGGTGCTGATCAACCTGGTTAAAAATGCGATGGATGCATTGGAACAAACGCCCGGGGCAGCCATCAGTATGAAACTGTATCTGAATAACGTTCAGCAGATCTGTATTGAAATTACCGACAATGGCCCTGGTATTGATGCCGATGCCATGAACAAAATATTCATCCCTTTCTTCACTACTAAAAAGAAAGGATCAGGTATTGGTTTAAGCCTGTCGCAACAGATCATACAAATGCACGGCGGACAGCTGAAAGTGATAAGCCCGGGTATTAACGGTAACGGCACTACGTTCTATATCCTGTTGAATACTTAGGAGAAAAATTGTAAATTAACGGTACAATTCCCGTTCCGCATGTTGCGCCCTAAACACCTTATTGTTTATTTCCTTGTACTACTGGCTGATATTCTGCTGATTGCCTTTGGAAAAGAAGAATACCGGTATGCAACCAAGCCGCTGCTGATGATACTGCTGGCTGTGTACACGTTGTATACCAACATAAAAATGCCACGCTCCTTCCGCATTTTTCTATTGCTTGCCTTATTTTTTTCTTCCCTTGGAGATGACCTGTTATTGTTCGATCACCTGTTTTTGCCCGGGCTCGGCAGTTTCTTTATAGCGCAGGTCATGTACTGTATCTTCTTCCTGAAAATACGGTACAGCAATTTGCCGGTACCTTTATGCAGGTATCCATACATATTGCTGAATGCAGCAGTGATCATCCTGTTCCTGCTCTTCCTGCTGCCTCACCTGGGTAGTTTAGCTGTACCCGTTATAGCATACGCCATCACGCTTTTCTTCCTCGTACAATGCGTGCTGCATGCCTTTCATTTCAGCCGGCAACCCAGCGGCTGGTATTCGCTTATTGGCGCTATATTATTCACGATCTCCGATGCACTGATAGCAACAGGCAAATTCTATCGTCCGCTCCCTGCCGGCGATATCCTTGTGATGCTCACCTATGGATTTGCACAATGGGGACTGGTGTATGGCGGTACAGAGTACTTCCGGGTAAAAATTAGCCGGTAATGCTTATTTTTGCTTTACTATGCAGCAAACAGACTTTCTTGTCATCGGTTCAGGAATTGCGGGGCTCACTTATGCGCTCAAGGTATCACAACAATGCCCGGATAAAAAGATCACCATCATCACAAAAAGCCGGGAGGATGAAACCAATACCAAGTACGCCCAGGGCGGCGTAGCGGTGGTAAATGACCTGGAGAACGATAGTTTCGAAAAACATATAGAAGATACGCTTATCGCCGGAGATGGCCTCTGTAATGAACAGGTGGTAGAGATCGTGGTAACTGAAGGCCCGGAAAGAGTGAACGAGATCATTGAATGGGGCGCCAACTTCGACAAAAACGCCGATGGCGATTTTTCCCTGGGCCGTGAAGGCGGGCACTCCGTTTTCAGGGTGATCCACCACAAGGATATTACCGGTAAGGAAATAGAGCGCGCACTGCTGGAAGCTATACACCGCCGTCCGAATATTGAACTGGTCACCCACTGCTTTGTGGTAGATCTCATTACCCAGCACCACCTGGGATACCTGGTCACCAAATCCACCCCGGATATAGAATGCTATGGGGTATATGTATTAAATCTCACCACCAATAAAATTGAAAAGATCCTTTCCAAGGTAACCCTGCTGGCCACCGGTGGCAACGGCCAGGTATACCGCAGTACTACCAATCCAAATATCGCTACCGGCGATGGTGTGGCCATGGTATACCGCGCAAAGGGCCGCATCGAAAACATGGAGTTCATCCAGTTTCATCCCACGGCGCTTTACCAGCCCGGCGTAAGCCCTTCGTTCCTTATCACTGAAGCAGTGCGGGGCGACGGCGGTATCCTGCGGAATATTCACGGCGAGGACTTTATGCACAAATATGATCCGCGCCTGTCGCTGGCCCCCCGCGATATTGTAGCCCGCGCTATCGACAGTGAAATGAAGATCACCGGTACGGAGCATGTTTATCTCGACTGCCGCCATATGGACCTGGAGAAATTTATCCATCATTTCCCCAACATCTACGAAACCTGTAAAGCTGCAGGAATTGATGTAGCGCAGCAGATGATCCCGGTATCGCCGGCGGCACATTACAGCTGTGGCGGTATCAAAACCAATGAATGGGGGCTTACCTCTATCCGTAACCTGTATGCCTGCGGCGAATGCGCCAGCACCGGGCTTCACGGGGCTAACCGCCTTGCTTCCAACTCGCTGCTGGAGGCAATGGTATTTGCACACCGCTGCTTTATGGATGCCACCAGCAAAATAGACCTGCTGGAATTCAAGGATAATGTACCCGATTGGGATGCCACCGGCACCAGCGCTCCCAAAGAAATGATCCTGATCACCCAGAGCCTGAAGGAGCTGAAGCAGATCATGAGCGATTATGTAGGGATTGTAAGAACAGATGTACGTTTGCAACGTGCCCTGCGCCGACTGGATATCCTTCATGAAGAAACGGAAGACCTCTACGAGAAAACCATGGTATCGCCGCAATTATGCGAACTGCGCAACCTTATTACAGCGGGATACCTGATCGTAAAAGGCGCCGCCTTCCGTAAAGAAAGCCGTGGACTGCATTTCAATACCGACTATCCGTATAAGAGCGAGCTGGTACAAAACATCGTGCTGTAAGCCAAACGGCTGTCTTTCATTACCTTTGCGCTGGATTTACAATAACCAGGAATATGTATTATCTGCTGCTTGCTTTTTGCTATAGTCTTTCCATATTGCCTTTCCCGGTGCTTTACTTCATCAGTGATGTATTATACGTGCTGGTGTATTATGTGATCGGGTACCGCAGGAAAGTAGTGATGGAGAATCTGGCCCAGGCTTTCCCCGGGAAATCAAAAGAAGAGCTCACATTACTGGCCAAAAAATACTACCACAACCTCACCGATATGATGGTGGAAACCATCAAACTGCTCACCATGAGCAAGGCGCAGCTGCAAAAGCGGTTCCGCTGCGATCTTACCGTGTTGCATGAACTGTACGCACAGGGTAAAAGCTGCCAGCTCCACCTGGGCCATAATTTCAACTGGGAATGGGCCAACCTGTTTTGTATGCAGGGCGTAGCGTTTCCCTTCCTGGTAGTGTATATGCCGCTTACCAGTAAGCCCGCCGACCGGATGTTCCGCCATTTCAGGGAAAAATTCGGCACCATTCTCATTCCCGCCAACGATATGGGTAACAGCATGCGGGCATGGACCAACAAACAGTACTTAATTGCCCTGGTAGCCGATCAGAATCCCGGCAACCCGCGCAGCTGCTACTGGTATCCTTTCCTGAATAAAATGACGCCGTTTTACAAAGGCCCTGAAATGGGCGCCAAAAGAAGCAATATCCCGGTGGTATTTGTAGATATCCGCAAAGTAAAAAGAGGCTATTATCATGCTTCACTGCAACTGGCCTTTGAAAACCCGCAGCAGGAGCCGGATGGGGCTATTACAGAAGCTTTTGTAAAATATCTTGAGAAAAATATTCATGAACAACCCGAAGTATGGGTATGGAGCCATCGCCGCTGGAAGCATGAATATAAAGGAAAGTAACTTTTTTTCCGGGAGATAAATACCTCATTATCTCCGCCAGGCTTCATGCATTTTTACTTCGCCTGCACATTATTCGTTACTTTTTTTGGAGAGAACTGTTGTGCAATCTGCAACATGTTCCGAACATTTTTTCTTTTCACACTTCCACTGAGAATAACTTCCCCGTCTGAAACGGTCACCCTGACATTTGTAAACCTGCGGGCAGTGTAAACCGAATCGAGGGAACGTTTCAGGATATCATCCCGGTTTGGTGCAGCTTCCACCACCGGCACCGGTGCGGGGGTTGCTGTGGTAGTTTTCACGGTGATGTTATCCTGCACGGAAGTCATTCCTTTCAATCCCTTCAACGCATCTTCAGCGGCCGATTTGGCCACTTCATCACTCACTTCACCGCTAAGGATCACCACCCCGTTTTTCACGTCTGCTGTGATGCCGGGAATATGACTTAGCTTCTCATTCACTTCTTCCTTTAATTTCTCATCAGATGGTTTACAGGAGAATATCCCTATGCTCATAAACATTAATGAGGCGATTGCCAGGGTTTTGCTTGTCATGCCCAAACAATTTTATTGCAAGAAGTTAATAAATACGCAGGGAATAGCCAAAAGAAAACGGGAGCAATAAGAAGAAGTGCTCACTTCTTTTTATTACTCCCGTTTAAAAATATAGAAGGATTTAGTTCAGTACCGTTTTTTCCTGAACAACCTGTAATCCTTTCTGGTCTTTCATTTTAGCGAATCCGCCATCAACGTTGCGTAAATTGTGGATACCTTCTCTTTTCATGATAGAGCAGGCAATGATGCTGCGGTAACCACCCTGGCAATGTACATACAGGTTGTGGTTATCTTCCAGGTCTGCTAATTTTCCAGGATCCATCATGTCACCGAGGGTAATATTGAGGGCGTTTTTGATATGGCCATCGGCAAACTCAATTGGTTTACGGACATCGATGATCACCAGGTTGGGATCGTGTGGAATATCCATTGCCAGTTCATCTGCTTCAACAGTGATGATCATATCTTTTGCTTCGCCAGCGGCTTCCCATGCGGGGTATCCGCCATCCAGGTAGCCCACTACATTATCAAAACCAACGCGAGCCATTCTTACCACGGTTTCTTCTTCTTTATCAACAGGCGTTACGAGGATAATGTCCTGGTCAAACGGCAGCAGGCTGCCAGCCCATTCAGCGAAGCGGCCTTCCAGTCCTATGCTGATGGCGCCCGGAACATATCCATCGCCAAATTCAGTTGCCGGACGGGTATCCAGGATCAGTGCCCCGGCTTTAGCCTTTGCTTTGAACGCAGCAGGGGTAAGTGGCTGCATTGCCTTTTCCATTACTGCTTTCAACGCATCATATCCTTCCTTATTTATTTTTGCGTTGATCGGGAAATAAGATGGTGGCGTAGCCAGACCGCTGGTCACTTCTTCTATAAACTTATCCTTATCTGTAGCCAGTAATGCGTAGTTGGTAGCTTTCTCTTCACCGATGGTGCTGTAAGTATTAGGGCCCAGGTTTTTGCCACAGGCAGAACCGGGACCATGCGCAGGATACACAATTACTGCATCAGGTAATGTTTTAATACGGTTGTTAAGCGAATCGAACAGGTAACCGGCCAGTTCTTCTTTAGTGAGGTTACCGCTGAAAAGGTCCGGGCGGCCAACATCTCCAACAAATAATGTATCCCCGGTGAATACAGCGTATGGTTGCTGTTGTTCGTCTGATAACAGGTAGCAGGACGATTCCAGGGTGTGGCCGGGTGTATGCAGCACTTTGAGGGTTACTGCGCCCACCTGGAATACTTCGTTATCTTTTGCTATATAAGAATCGAAGCTGGTTTCTGCATCCGGGCCGTATACGATTTTTGCGCCGGTAGCTTCTGCCAGTTCCAGGTGCCCTGAAACAAAATCTGCATGAAAATGTGTTTCAAAAATGTATTTAATGGTGGCGTTACGTTCTTTTGCCAGGTCCAGGTATACTTCAATGTCACGCAACGGGTCAATCACTACCGCGATCCCGTTGGATTCTATGAAGTATGCCGCTTCCGACAAACAGCTGGTGTACAATTGTTTTACGTACATGGTTTTTGATTTTTACAAATTTACAACTTCTCAGGTTGTGCACTCATGGATAAAATCTATACCAAAATAAAAAAGTAGCCGTATGGCTACTTTTTTATATGAACTTTCCGTAGTGATACGGATCAATGCTTTTAACCAACAAGTTCTTCCACAAACTTTGCCACTTCAGCAATACGTTGCTTGTTGATGGTGTAGTGAATAAACTTACCATCTCTTTCTGTAATTACAATGCCAGCACGCCTTAATATGGCGAGATGTTGCGATGCTACCGATTGTTCCAGACGCAATTTCACATAGATCTCCGTCACGGTCATTTTCTTATGATCTTCCAGCAGCTTAATCATCTGCTGGCGCAGCTTATGGTTGATAGCACGTAAAACCATAGCAGCTTTCTTTACGGCAATGTAATCCAATTTGATCTGGTCTTTTTCATTGGTACCTCTAGAAATAATAAGAGTATTAGAAGAGGTAGTTAATAATGTTTTTTCCATCGCATAATAGTTTTAAAAAAATGATGAAATGAAAGGGATCAACGGACAGTACTCGCAAACAGTTAGACAACAATTGCGGTAATCGATTTATACAAAAATATAATATCTGTCACAATAAAAAAAATTTCCATACCTTATTTTATCATATATATGCCCCGGATACTTGCAAATTAGATGTAATTTGACCATTTCATGACAAAACTATTAGATATGTCAGGGCTTTTGAGGAGAATAAAAGGGCTTGAGGTAAAATGGGCTGAAATAGGCCAGGTCAGCGAACAATTTTCTTTCAAAGGCCTGGGCGGACAGGGGCGCCATATGGGCAGCGCTTATCGTATATTTCGCAAAAATAGCATTTTTATGTGAAGATAGCATCAGTTCCCATTTGGGACTGCCGTCTCCGAAAAAGTAGATGGTATGCGCTGCCAGCGGGCCTTCCAGCGAGGATGGCTCCAGGATCATGGCCTGTGGCGGCATCACTTCCTGCAGGCGCGCATCATATAAAGCTGTGAACACCTCCTGCCTGCGGGCATCCAGCATAGGGCAGTATAAAGCCTGTTCATCTTTTACACGGGCAATCAGGCCCTGCGCCATCATCTGAAGCGTGGAAATAGCCAGCAATGGCTTATTCCAGGCATAACACAGTCCCTTCGCTGTAGCCACGCCTACACGTAAACCGGTATAAGAACCCGGTCCGGCACTTACTGCTACTGCATCCAGTTGTGCAGGTGTAATGCCCTGCTCTTTCAATAGCTGCTGAACAAATAGGATCATAGCAGCGGCATGATCCTGCTGCTTTTCATTCACCAGCGTTTGAATGGCCTCTCCATCGCGGGAAAGACTTACAGAACCAATAGTAGTTGCAGTATCTATATTCAGTATAAGTGCCATGTAAAAATCAGATTGCTTCGTAAGCTGTTTGCAATGAGGCGGCCACCTGGTACCGGTCGTCGCCGGTAGCATCATGTACAGCCTTTAATACTTCGTATACCTGTTTTATGCCTATCCGTTCGCTCCATTCAAATGGCCCGTAAGGATAATTGGTACCCAAACGCATGGAAGTATCAATATCTTCCGGCGATGCAGTACCTTCCTCCGCAGTGAGATAGGCTTCATTAATGATCATGCATATGACCCGCGGCGTAACCAGTCCTACGGCATCCGCTACCAGCAGGTATTCCCAGCCCAGCTTGTACATCAGCTCGTCCAGTGTTTCCTTTTGCCCTTCGTCCAGCACTGATACTTCCAGCACCGGCATATTCACCATACCCGTCAGAAAATTACAGCCCATGATATTGAAGCCCTGCTCAAACGCATACTGGCTGATAATTTCACTTAACGAGGTTTTCACAATGCCTGCCAGCACGGGAACACCCGGATTTTTAGCATACACGAGCGCATGATCCGGCCGGTCGTCGAAAATAAGATCCAGCACCAGGTCAAATGCTTTAAGGGATAAAACCTCTTCCAGGCTTGTTTTCCACTGTACATCATGATGCTTTCCCATTCCCTTTTCCTGCAATTCATCAAAGCGCTGCGCATCTGCTATTACCAGGATATTCATGTGTTAAATTTCGGCAAACCTAATAAAGAATCAGTAATTATAATGCATCTGCACGGCATACATTGGTGCGTTCTCAATTATTATTTACTTTCGTTTTCATGGAAAAGCAAATTATTAACACCAGCAATGCGCCCGCTCCTATAGGGCCTTATAACCAGTCTGTGAAAGCGGGCAACACCCTGTATGTATCCGGCCAGATAGCCCTGGACCCTGTTTCCGGCGAACTCGTCAAATCCGGTATCGTAGATGCAACACACCAGGTAATGAAAAATTTACAGGCTGTTCTCACCGCAGCCGGACTTGGGTTTGAGCACGTTGTAAAAACCACCATCTTTTTAACAGATATGAAAACTTTCCCACAGGTGAACGAAGTATATGGTAGTTATTTCAAGGGCGATTTTCCTGCCCGGGAAACGGTAGAGGTGTCTGGATTGCCTAAAGGAGTGGAAGTGGAGATTTCTGTAATTGCAGCAGGCGCTTAGTATTGCTGTAGCATAGCGAAAAGGGATTGCGATAAATGCCCGAAGCTGTAGCAGTACAGCGGAAAAAAATTGCAGCCGGCGCTTAAAATTATAAGAGCAGATTGCATACTGCCTGATATTGGAGTGAAACAGCGGAGGGATGAATACCCCTCCGCTGTTTTATGCGTTATTTCCCAAATAAAGAAGCCGCCAGTTTTTTGTCGTGGCCATATACATCATCCCGGAAGTTCAGCCGCCCATCGCTGTCTACAAAGGCGGTGAAATACACGATGAAAACAGGAACCTTCTCTTTTATGGTTACATACTTTTCTTTGTTTCCATTCATCGCCTCATCAATCTTCTTTTCTGTCCAGGCCGAATCCCCACGCAGCAGCCATTCCGCCAGGCGTTTGGGTTCTGCCACCCTGATGCAGCCATGGCTGAAGGAACGCTTGTTTTCTCCAAACAGGTAACGGGCGGGCGTATCGTGGAGGTAAATATTATACTCGTTGGGGAACAGGAATTTTACTTTGCCAAGCGAGTTTTTTCCCCCGGGTTTCTGCCTCACGATATATGGAAAATTCGCACCGGAATATTTTGCAAAATTAATAGAGCCCGGGGCAATCACTTTCCCGCTGGCTCCCACAATTTCCATATTCTGCCGGGCAAGATATGCACCGCCACTGCGTTTCAGGCCAGGCAATACTTCTCCGCCCAGGATGCCCGGCGGTACATTCCAGTAGGGGCTGAATACAATATAACGCAGGTCTTTTGTGAAAATAACCGTGTTGGCGCCAGGCTTTCCTACCACTACGTTGCAGCTCCACGACAACTTTCCTTTATCATATGCATGCATTTTAAACTGCGGAATATTCACCAGGATATAATCAGTAGTGGGCTCAATAGGTACCCAGCGGAGGCGTTCCATATTCACCAGTATTTTCTGGATACGATCCTGTACCGGGGTATTCAGTGCATCCAGTACGCCTTTGGTAATGAGGCCATCTTCTTTCAGCCCCATTCTCAGCTGGAAATTACGTAGCGCTGAATCCAGCGCTGCGTTGAAGCGCTTGCTGGTATCGGTTCCGGGTAGGTCGCCATAGGCTTCCAGCCTGGCTTTCACTGCAGCAATCACTTCCGCTGAATCGCCTTTCTTAAAGCTTTTCTGGGTAGTACGGATGGAATCCCATTTAACGGAAGATTCAATTTTCGCCAGTTTTTTCAACTGCTGGCGTAACATAATGTATTGCCTGTTTACCGGCTCATCATCTTCAAAAGCATTGTTCTTTTTATTCACCATAGAATCCAGCAGGCTCTCCATATCTATTTTCTTGCGGGGAATAAACCATTCCAGGTCTTTGGCAGTATCAGCGGTGAGCCCGCCCCATACTTTATTTCCATAGGCAAAGAACTGGGCGGTGAGCAGCATTTCAATACGGGGAACGGCGGTATCCCCAGGCTTCAGACCTACATCGCTCACAAGGAGGGTGTCGGTAAGCCGCTGCAGATCCGGGTTCATCAGGCTGCTGTCTTTAATACCATAGGCCGCATCATTCTTCATCATGTTAATGAAGTTACCTGCCTGTTCGGTAAGCCCGTCTTTATTGATCCATGCAAAGTGATAGTCCCGCTTGCGGTAGAAGTTCCGGATATACTCATCATAGGCGTCGTACGATGTATGGGATTGCAGGAAATTATTGACATAATTGCTGTCGATAGTTTGTTCAATATACTCCTGTTTAGTATAGTGAGTAGTATCTCTTGCTTTGTTTTTTTTCCGGGATCCGCCCTGCTGCTGGCAGGCAGCGAAAATAATCAGTGTCAGTAAGGCCAATGAGGAGTAAAAACGTATAGTCATAAGCGTAATGGATATTAATTATTTACTTAGAACAAACATGACGATCAAACTGTTGGGATTATAAGGGTATTGGTGGTAAATGTATGAAATATATGCACTTATCGCTTCAGGCCGTTTGTTAAAATCTGTTGTATCATCTATATTTAATATTAAAAGGTATAAAAATGAACAAACCTGCTCCTTTGGAAACCATTCCTGTAAAGAACACGATTGCCGGGCATTACGGCCGGTTTGTACACGGCAATAAGAGCACGCTGGCCTTCTGGGAAATAAAGGCGGGATCTGAGTCGCCGGTACATCAGCATCCGCATGAGCAGATCACTTACATAGCCGAAGGCGTTTTTGAAATGAGCCTGGATGGCCGCAAGTATACGCTGCATCAACATGATACGCTGGTAATCCCGCCGGATACGCCGCACGGCGGCCGGGCGCTGGAAGATTGTAAGATCATCGACAGTTTCAGTCCTGCAAGGGATGATTACAGATATTAAAAAGAAAAGGTCCCGGTTAAACCGGGACCTTTTCTTTTATAATTTGATCTCTTCGTCGTTCGCATCAAAGAAGCGATATTCAGTAAGATGGTAATTGGAGTCTGCCTTGAGTTTGATCCATTTTTTATATTGGAAATACCATTTCCATTGTTTGGATGCCAGGAAACCTTTGGTAAGGTATGCATGCAATATAGGGTGAATGCGTATAGTAAGACCTTTGTGTTGGTGATTCAGCAGGTATTGCAGGTTTTTCTCGATATCTTCGAGGATCAGCATGGATGCGCCGATTTTGCCGGTGCCCCTGCAGGTAGGGCAATCTTCTGCCACGGAGATGGTGATCTCTGGTTTTACCCGTTGGCGGGTAATTTGCATGAGCCCAAATTTCGAGATAGGCAGGATGGTATGTTTGGCTCTGTCCTGGGCCATGAATTTCTCCATAGCTTCAAAGATGGCCTTTTTGTTTTCCGGCAGTTTCATATCAATGAAGTCAATGATAATGATACCGCCCAGGTCGCGCAGTCTTAACTGCCGGGCAATTTCCGCAGCTGCTTCCAGATTGGATGCGAGGGCATTCTGTTCCTGGTTGTTGCTGGAGCTTTTATAGCCGCTGTTTACGTCTATAACATGCAGCGCTTCCGTGGCTTCAATGATGAGATACACCCCACTGTCGAGGTTTACGGTTTTCCCAAAGGAGGCTTTCACCTGCCGGGTAATACCGAAGTTATCGAAGATGGGAGAACCGTTGTTATAATAGTTAACGATATCAGACTTTTCCGGCGCTATCTTCTGGATATACGTTTTGGTGTCTGTATAGATATTTTTATCGTTTATAACGATGCGGTTAAAGCTTTCATTGAGCAGGTCACGGAGGATGCTGGCGGTTTTGGTTTGTTCGCTCAGTATCTTTTGGGGGGCTACGCCTCCATTGAGATTTGCCTGGATATTTTTCCAGGTTTGAACGAGGGTGGTCAGATCTTCGTGTAATTCTGCGGTTTTCTTTCCTTCAGCGGCGGTGCGTACAATAACGCCGAAATTGGGCGTTTTGATGGCTTCCACTATTTTCTGCAATCTTTTTCTTTCTTCGGAGGAGTGGATTTTTTTAGAAACCGCAACAATATCATTAAAGGGTGTTAACACTATAAATCTTCCGGGTAAAGAAATTTCGCAGCTAAGGCGCGGGCCTTTAGAAGAAATGGGTTCTTTCAGAATTTGTACGAGGATATTGGGTTTACCTCCCAGTACATCCGTAATTTTACCGGTCTTAACTATTTCCGGTTCATTTTTAAATTTGGTAAAGTCAAATCCATCGGGCGTTTTATCGCTGATGGCCATTGAAGTAAATTTAAGAATGGAGCGGATATAGGGGCTTAGATCCGTATAATGTAAAAAGGCATCTTTTTCAAAGCCTACGTCAACAAATGCAGCATTTAAGCCGGGTATCAGCTTTTTTACCTTACCCAGGTACAAATCGCCTACTGAGAAGTTAGGATTGCCACTTTCGTGATGTAATTCTACTAGCTTCTTATCTTCCAGTAACGCAATTTCCACCCCTGTGGGAGCCGCATTTATAATAAGTTCCTTATTCAAGCGTCCAAAATTTTAACCTTTAAAACTTCACCTTTATGCTATGCACACGGCTATTTAAGAACAGCTTACTGCATACCAAAACAATAGCTCACCTATAAAGTTAGCGTATTTCTTCACGTTCGTGATGAATGGATTGCTTAAGGGTTCAGCGATCACTGCAGGTAATGTCCGGAGAATTCAATTGCGGGATCTATGGAAACAACCTGCATGACTATAGCAATTTAAGAAGTAAATGCTAGAATCATGCAGGATATATGAAAATTTTTATCCGACCACCGCGCCAGGAGCATACCTTGTTAGTATAAATGGCGGGAAACTGGAGTAATTATTTCTTCTTACTTTTATGCCGGTTCTTTCTCAGTCTTTTTTTACGCTTGTGAGTGGCAATTTTATGTCTTTTTCTTTTCTTACCGCAAGGCATACGCTGATACTTTTTTAAATGATTGAAAAATAATATTATTGAATACTTTTAATGTAACTATCTACTTCCTTCTTCAGTTCCGGGTCGGTCATGAGTTGTTTGCTTTTTTCAAACAGTTCAATCGCTTTTTTCTTATCCCCCTTACTCCTGTACGATTCTGCCAGCACAAATAACACTTTTGCATTATCCGGGTGGTTCTTCGCAACGCCTTCCAGTCTTTCGATAGCTTTATCGTACTGACCTGATGTGATAGCAAGGTTAGCCAAAGTAACCTGTGCGTCAATATTATCAGGGTGTGCTGCAACGACTTCTCTCAGCTTGGCTACGCCGGTCATAGGTTCACCGGTGTTCATATACACCATAGCCTGTGATATTTTCAGCGTATCATTTGCCGGGTTCAATTGTATTGCCTGGTCAAACAAAGTGATTGCCTGCTGGGCTTCCCATTTTGCCACACGAGGATCTTCTGCGTGCTGCAAGTGGGCTAAAAATAAATTGGCTGCAAAGGTGAGGCTTTTTTCGGAATTTTCCAACTTAGCGGCTTCTCCGAGGTAATAAGCTGCTACGGGCAGCTGGTTGAGGCTGTCCCAGGTGTTATACAACTGACGGTACGCGGCTATCTGTTGGGTTTTCACATCCCCGCGGACAACATTTGTTTCAATGGTATTTACCTGTAAAAGTTTATCAGCAGGAATTTTCCCCTTAGCTGTTTCCAGCAGTTCAGAGAAGGCAATAGGTGCTATGTCCTGTCCACCCTGCATAGGGGCGGCAGATGACATAGGTTTCTTTTCCGACCGGGGCACGGTACGGCCAAAGGCGAATAATATCACCAATAGTGCTACCGCAGCACCCACCAGAAGAACTTGTGATTTTTGCATCGCCTAAATTATTAGGCTGCAAAATTAAGAACTTTTGAGCTTCTTTACTTCAGCAACGAATTCTTTCGAAGGTTTAAATGCCGGAATAAAGTGCTCGGGGATCTCCACAGCTACGTTCTTCTTGATGTTCCGTCCAATTTTTGCGGCCCGTTTTTTTGTGATAAAACTTCCAAACCCACGGATGTAAATATGTTCTCCGTTAGCAAGAGCTTCTTTCACCTCTTTAAACATAGCCTCAAGTGTGACTAGCACATCAACTTTGGGGATGCCGGTTTTTTCAGCAATGTTGTTAATTAAATCAGCTTTTCTCATATGAAAGCGAGAGATTACTTTACTCTCAAAGTTAATTTAAAAATTCTAATTGCTGAATTTTAAGCAAATAAATTTTATCATTTTTTCTTATAACTGGTATTGGCGATAAATTATATTTATTTGCAGGCCCGGAAATGTGTATCGGTTGTACCATATAGGGTTGTGTACAGCATTTGCCATATCAATATACTAAATAATTTTATTAAAATAATATATAAATGATATCACCCCGACAATTTTTTACGGAAAAATTACTGGAATGGAACCGGGAAATGAATACCCGCAGCATGCCCTGGAAAGGTGAAAAAGATCCATACCGTATCTGGTTATCGGAAATCATTCTCCAGCAAACCCGCGTGGAGCAAGGCTGGCCGTATTATGAACGATTTATTCAGCACTATCCGGATGTAAAAAAACTGGCAGCTGCACCGGAAGAAGAAGTGTTCCGTTTATGGCAGGGACTAGGTTATTATGCCCGCTGTAAAAATATGCTGGCAGCTGCCCGCGAAATTGCGGATACCTATCAAGGCAAGTTCCCGGACCGGTATGAACAGATCAAAGCGCTCAAAGGGATAGGCCCCTACACGGCTGCTGCGATCGCTTCATTTGCCTTCAATCTTCCCCACGCAGTACTGGATGGCAACGTTTTCCGGGTGCTCTCCCGCTATTTTGGGATAGAAACCCCGATCGACAGTACCGCCGGCAGGAAGCAATTTGATACACTGGCGCAGGAACTGCTGCCACAGGGGCGCTCGGCGGAATACAACCAAAGCATTATGGACTTTGGCGCTGTTATATGCAAGCCCCAGCAACCCCTTTGCGGGGAATGTGTGCTTCGCAAAAAATGCGTAGCCCTGCATGAACAAACCATTCCACATCTCCCGGTAAAAACCAAAAAACTGGTTATTAAAAAAAGATATTTCAATTATCTCCTCGTACAGTACAAAGATGACATCTATATCCGTAAAAGAACGGATAGCGACATCTGGCAGAATCTTCATGAGTTCGTTCTCATTGAAACAGCAGGCCCGGCAGATATCACATTGCTGCAGTCGTCCGGCGCCCTCGCCCCTATCCTGGGAAAAACTGCTTTTGAAATAGAAAGGATATCCGCTCCCTTTAAACAACAGCTAACCCATCAAACCATTCACAGCCAGTTCATCAGCATCACCGTAAAAAAAGCGCCGGTAATCCCCGGGTATATAATGGTACCCAGGAACAGCCTGAATAAATACGCTTTCCCGAAGACAATTACAACTTTCCTGGAAAGTAATCACCTGCAATTATTTTAAGGAACACGTATAGAGAATAAAAATATACATTAAGTGTTAAGCCAGTTCCGTAATAGCGCCGGATAACAAAATCCGGCTTAACCTGCTGCCAGTAAGAAATTTTTCACTATCGATTGGAAAAAAATATTAACTTTAAGAAGGTTGTTTATTTATTAAAAGAAGAACTTTTTAACAATAGACTAAAAAAACCTACAACTATGAGAGGTGTTAATAAAGTAATCCTGATAGGCAATTTGGGCAGAGATCCGGATGTACAGTTTCTGGAAGGTAATATTGCAGTAGCCAAATTTTCACTGGCTACCACTGAAACGTTCAAAGACAGAGCCGGCAAGCTCATTTCACAAACAGAATGGCATACAGTGGTGCTATGGCGGGGACTGGCCGAACTGGCGCAGAAATACCTGCACAAGGGCAGTCTTGTTTACATTGAAGGCCGCTTGCGCACCCGCAGCTGGGAAGACAAAGAAGGCAATAAGAAATTTGCCACTGAAGTTGTAGGAGACAACCTGGTTATGCTGGATAAACGCATGGACCTCAACAACCAAGATCACCCCATACCTCACCATAGCAGTACAGGTTCAGGCGGTGGAGAAAACTTTCCGGGACTGGAAATACCCCCTTCATTGAACGAACCCGCAGACGATCTGCCTTTTTAGTTGCAAAAAGATATTAAGTTTTGAACCTGCGTAATCCCTTTTAGGGACATTACTTATATTTGCGTGCAGGGAAAGCAATTCTATGAATTACTTTCCCGCTATTTTTGATTAATTACATCAAAGTTGAACATCTTGGGCATCCTTTCGGCAAGCTACGTATCCTATTTTTTACAAGCCAGCGCACCAATTGGCGCCCCTAACGTGGTGGTATTTCTGCTTGTTATTTTTATCCTGCTTCTGCTCACCTTCATTGTTGCCGGTGCAGAGGTCGCCTTCTTTTCCCTTAATCACAAGGATCTGAATGTGCTCAAAACACGGCAGAACGCCTCCGGCAAACTGATCACCCGGTTGCTGGAAAAGCCTAAATCACTGCTCGCGTCCCTCCAGATAGCAGGGGTGTTGCTCATGATCGCGTTTATCATGATCACCAATTACCTGATTACCCAGATGGAAGACCTGCAAACCTTGCCGGTAGTTTCCCTCCTGGTAAGGATTTCCGCTATCTGCCTCATCCTGCTGTTCTTTGGCCAGATCCTGCCCAGGGTATGGGCTGCTCAAAACAATATCCGTTTTGCCACCTATTTTGCGTGGTTTGTGAGCGGCGTACACGCCACCATGGAACCGATCAGCGATTTTTTTGTTGGTCTAAGTACCAGCATCGAAGACCGGTTCTTTCACCGGGGCACAGGTCCGGTGAACTACCAGGAAATTGACCAGGCCATCGAAATGAGCGTAGATGCCACCGCTTCCCAGGAAGAAAAAAATATCCTGAAAGGGATCCTCAAATTTGGTAATATCACTGTAAAGCAGATCATGCGCGGGCGTTTGGATGTAAATGGCGTGGAATACGACAGCTCTTTTGCCGACATTGTAAAAAGCGTAGCCGACCTGCATTACTCCCGTTTGCCCGTCTATAAAGATAACCTGGACAACATTGTAGGGGTTATTCATACCAAAGATCTCCTGCCCCACCTCGATAAAGGCAGTAGCTTCGACTGGCACGAAGTAATGCGCCAGCCTTTCTTTGTACATGGCCATAAGCTGATAGAAGACCTGTTGTCTGAATTCCAGAGCAGGCGGATGCACTTTGCCGTGGTAGTGGATGAATTTGGTGGTACTTCCGGCATTGTAACACTGGAAGATATCATGGAAGAAGTGATCGGCGATATCAAAGATGAATTTGATGAAGAAGAATTTAACTACAATAAAGTAGATAACTTCACTTACGTATTTGAAGGCAAAACTATGCTGAACGACGTTTGCCGCATTATGAACATCTCTCCCGAAACATTTGAACCTGTAAAAGGTGAAAGTGACTCCCTCGGTGGTCTTATACTGGAACTGGCCGGAAAATTTCCTGAAGAAAACAGCGTTATTAACTACAATAACTTCGATTTCACTGTACTGGAAGTCAATAAAATGAGGATCCAGAAAGTACAGGTAACCATCAGGCCGGATGCCGCTGAATAAGTATAACCGCCTGCTAAACAACCGTAAGATGCCAGCGACTAATGGAAAGGCCCTCGCCCTGATCATGGGGCTGTTGTGTATATTTGCAGCCTGTGAAAATGTGCCCACGCCAAAGCCCCGTGGCTATTTCCAGGTAAAGTTCCCTGAAAGGAAATACCGCACCTTTGACATGCCCGGATACCCCTACACATTTGAGTATCCCGCATATGCCAATATCGTTAAAGACACCTCTTTTTTTGGTGCTGCACCGGAAAATCCCTACTGGATCAATGTCGACTTTCCTTCTCTGAACGGAAAAATCTATATGAGCTACAAGATCATAGGCCCGGGCAATAATAGCTTTCAAAAACTGGTAGACGATGCCTTTAAAATGACTTACAAGCACACCTATAAGGCAGAATATATTGACGAGAACCGGATCCATACCACGAACAATGTAAGTGGTACCTTCTACGAAGTAGGCGGCAACGCCGCTTCCTCCAAACAGTTCTTCGCCACAGATTCGGTAAAACATTTCCTCCGGGGAGCCCTCTATTTTGATGTTACCCCCAATGCCGACTCCCTGGCACCCGTGTACAAATTCCTGGAACAGGATATGTGGCATATGGTGGAAACCCTACGCTGGAGATAAGCCCTGAATACTGTAACTTTGTGGTCTTAATAAGATTGTCTGTTATCATTCCAGGCAAAAGACCATTCCCGATGATCATCATTGACGATAAATACATAAGTGACGAAGTAATTGAGGAGCAGTTCGTGTGCAATCTGTCGGCCTGCAAAGGTGCATGCTGTGTAGCGGGCGACTGTGGCGCTCCTTTGGATAAAACAGAAGTTAAAACCCTGAAGAAAATTTATCCGAAAATCAAATCCTACCTCCGGGAAGACGGTATCAGGGAAATTGAGCATACCGGTACCAATACTATTGATGATGAATATGGGTATGTGACACCGATTGTGAATAAAGGCATCTGTGCATATGCTACCATAAATGACCAGGGCATAGTAGGTTGTGGTATCGAAAAAGCATATAATGACGGTGTGGTTGACTTCAAAAAACCCATCTCCTGTCATCTCTACCCTATCCGTATTAAGAAGTACGAAACATTTGAAGCGGTGAACTACGACCGCTGGGACGTTTGCAAACCAGCCTGTAAAAACGGTAAAACCCTGCAGGTGCCAGTGTATCGCTTCCTTAAAGATGCTTTGATCAGAAAATACGGCACGGAATTTTATGAAGTGCTGGATAACATCGCAAGAAAAGAACACGGGTAAATCATTTTTAGATTTAACTATCTTTAATTAGGAATATTGCTTGCTTATGCATCAGATAGCATCTACTTTTCTGGAAGAAAGTGAAAAGAAAGCGTCCGATCTCGGCCACCGGCAGACGATCAACTTCAATATAGGTAAATACAATACAGCTGTCAAAGCCGGTAAACAACAGTTTACGGATTTGCCGGGAGCAAGAGAGAGAGCCAAGAACATCAAGTGGAGAGCTATTGAGCACCTGGATAATCACCTGGAAGAATTTGAGCAAAACTTTACCCGCCGTGGAGGTAAGGTAATATGGGCTGAAACCGCCGAACAGGTGCAACAGGAAATACTGGCCATTTGCCAGGCCAAACAATGCAAAAGCATTGTGAAGAGTAAGTCGATGGCTACTGAAGAAGTACACCTGAATGACTTCATGGAAAAGAACGGCATCGAATGCGTGGAAACTGATCTCGGTGAATATATACAACAACTTGACGGAGAACCGCCCTACCACATTGTTACACCAGCCATGCACAAAAGCAAGGAAGATGTAGCCCGTTTATTTGCCGAAAAACTGGGCACTGACCCTGGTCTTACTCCCGAGCAGCTCACCCTGGTAGCCCGGGAAAAGCTGCGCCACAAATATCTCCAGGCGGAAATAGGTATCACCGGCGCCAACTTTATCATAGCAGATACCGGCTCCATTGCCGTTACAGAAAATGAGGGCAACGCACGTTTAACCACTGCATTTCCCAAAACACATATTGTATTGGTGGGTATTGAAAAAGTATTACCCTCTATTACAGACCTGGGGCTGTTCTGGCCATTACTGGCCACCTATGGTACCGGTCAGCAGGTTACCGCTTACAACAGTATTTTCAGTGGTCCACGCCAGGAAGGGGAAACAGATGGCCCGGAAGAAATGTACGTGATCCTGATGGACAATGGCCGCACGAACATCCTTCAGGATACTACTGCCCGCGAAAGCCTTTACTGTATCCGCTGCGGCTCCTGCCTCAATGCCTGTCCCGTTTATAAAAATATTGGCGGGCACTCCTACGCCGCCACTTACAGCGGACCTATCGGTTCAGTGATCACTCCCCACCTGAAAGGGATGGATTCATACATGCACCTGAGCTTTGCATCATCGCTTTGCGGCAACTGTACCGAAGTATGCCCCGTTCGCATTAACCTGCACGAACTGTTGCTCCACAACCGCCAGAAGGCCGTAGAGGAAAATTATACTTCCGGTGGAGAGAAATTTGCCTGGTTTATGTGGAAGCAGGGTTGCAGCAGCCGTAAAATGATGAATATGGCAAGTGGCAAAATGAAGAATTTCCTGCTGCGGAGATTCTTTGCCAAAAGCTGGGGAGATAACCGTGAATTACCGGTATTTGCTGCCAAATCCTTTAACCAGCTGTGGAAGGAACGGAAATAGCTACTTATCTTTTTTTACTGTAAACTTTACCCTGATCTTTACTTTGGCCGGCTTTCCGTCTGATGCGGGCGCCCATGCGGGACCTTCTTTGATTACACGGATCGCTTCAGCATCACACTCTTCATTCAGGTGACGGATAATTTTAAAATCCTGCAGGCTGCCATCCGGCATAACGATAAAGGATACACGTACTGTACCCGAATACTTATTCTCCGGGTTAACCGTTTTGGTTTTCAGGTAATTTTCAAAGGCGGTTTCACCTGTTACCGGAGCAGGCGCCCGGTAGGCAGTGTTATCATCGTCTGATGATATATTCACTCCCGCCGCTCTACCTGCCAGCATTCGCTGTGCACTGGAATCAGTAATACTGCTCTGCTGAAGCACACTTACCGAACCTGTTACATTTTGCTTCTTTTGTATGCCATAACCTATTACCACTACTTCATTCAAAGCATTTCTCTGGCTATCGGGTTTTCCCAGTGCCAGGCTGCCTTGTCCGCGGATCCTTATCTGTGTGTCTTTTTTATCAGAAGGAGAAATCACAAGATTCCGTTGATCTTCCCTGCGCTCTACCTTTAGACCAGGTGTGACGGCAGGAACGCTGGTTAAATCAGGAGCCTTTTTATTGGTGGCCGGAACTGTTTCATTAACCTTTTCATTTTGGACATAAGGTATTATTCTGTCTGTTGCTTCTGTTGCCTGTTCCTGGCTTTCCTGCTGCTTTTTAGCTGTTTCAGGAGCGGCTGGTGTAGCGGGAGTACTTTTTTTAGCAAGATGATCTGCATTTGCCGAGGCTGGAGCAGTATCCCCATGCTCGGAGAATACCGGTGAAGCCTGCGGAGATGGCTCAGGGGTATTTACCCCGGCGATAGGTGCTGTCTGCTGTTGATTCCAGAGGAACCAGCCCGCCGAAAACATGAGGAGCAAAATAGCCGCCGCGGCGGCAGCCCGGTAAAGCATAGGACGGATGCGGCCTCTGGAAGCAACTCTGTCCGACAACCTGGAAACAAGTTCTTCCTGGTGAGCGGCCTGTTCCGGTGTATGCAGAGAATATCCTTCCAGGGCATCTGCCAGGAATGGGTCATCCAGGGCCTGGCGTTCCAGGGCATGCATGGCCTTATCGTCCAGCTCCCCCGCCAGGTATTGGCGGATGAGCCCGGCGAGTTCCTCCGGTTTTATATGTGGCCGCTTATCAGTCATGCTGTTGTTCCATACATATTTTCAGGTTACGCTTTCCGTTCTGGATATAGCTTTTCACCTTATTCATTTCATACCCGGTAATAACACTTACTTCCCGGTAGCTTTTTTCTTTCAGGTAGAACAGGTCTACACTGCGCTTTTGCTCTTCCGGTAAGGTTTCCAGGCACTTTTCCATGCTCTGCAGGTTATCTTCCAGGGACATTCCATTTTCATGATGCCCGTTTTCCTGGTTTTCCACAATGAGGTGGTCATCAATAGATACCTGCCGGGATTCCTTATTTTTCATAGCCCGCAGTTTCATTAAGCAATGATTCCGGGTAAGTACATGCAGCCAGCTTTTAAAATTCTGGACTTCATGTTGTTTCAGCTTTACAATTAACTCCTCAAAGATCAGCATTACAGCATCTTTACTGGCTTCTTCATCAAAATATCTCAGGCATACCCCGTACACCAGGTTCATATAACGCTGGTAAAGGGCTGCGAGAAAGTCCAGTTTCCCGGTGGCTTTAAACTCACCGATCAACCAGGCATCATCTGCATCCTGCATGATATTTTGTTTGATAAAAGACATTTATGGCGGCTGTTCTCTGGCCTTAGCTTTAAAATTATATTGATTTACAAGCCAGCAATACTATTATTTTTTTTGAATATTATAAGATGAAAATAAGAAAGCACCGGGAATTCCGGTGCTTTCTCTTATAAATTCCAATAATTGTTATTAGTGCCTGAAGTGACGCATACCAGTCATCACCATTACCATATCATGTTGTTTACAGAATTCAACAGAGTCGTTGTCTCTTACGGAGCCACCGGGTTGAATTACAGCTGTAATGCCGTGTTCATGTGCAATGCTCACACAGTCGTTGAAGGGGAAGAAAGCATCAGAAGCCATGGCTGCCCCTTTCAGGTCGAAGCTGAACTGTTCTGCTTTTTCAATTGCATGACGCAGGGCATCGATACGGGAAGTTTGGCCGCAACCTTTGCCAATCAGCTGTTGATTCTTCACCAGGGCGATAGCATTTGATTTCAGGTGTTTGCAAACGATATTGGCAAACTCCAGGTCAGATTTTTCAGCTGGTGTAGCAGGGCGGGCGCCTACATCATTCCATTCTTTGTAATTCCCATTGTCGCTATCCTGCAGTAATACGCCGTTCAATACATTTTTGAACATGTATTTGCTTTTCACCGGTTGTTTCTGCTCCAGGAGAATACGATTCTTTTTAGCCTGCAATACAGTAAGCGCATCTGCATCAAAGCCCGGTGCGATCAGGATCTCGAAGAAGATCTCGCTGATAGACTCGGCAGTAGTTTTGTCGATAACCTTGTTGGTGACCAGCACACCGCCAAAAGCGCTTTCCTTGTCGCCCGCCAGCGCTGCATCCCAGGCTTCCTTCAGGGTAGCCCTGGATGCGATGCCGCAAACGTTGGTATGTTTGATAACAGCAAAGGTGGTGGCTTCAAATTCCTGGATAAGCTGGCAGGCAGCATCTACATCCACCAGGTTGTTAAAGGATAACTCCTTGCCATGCAGTTTGTTAAAAATTTCATCGAGATTACCATAGAAAACGCCACGCTGATGCGGGTTTTCTCCGTAACGGTTCACCTGTCCTTCCGGAACAGAAAGCTGGAAGTTTACTCCTGGCTCATTATTCAGGAAATACTGGGAAATTGCCACATCGTAGTGGGCGCAAACTTCAAATGCTTTGGCTGCAAAGCTCCTGCGGTCTTCGATGGTAGTAGCGCCATTGTTATCAGTCAATACTTTTTCAAGATCTGCATACTGATCTTTGGAAGCAACAATTACTACATCTTTATAGTTTTTGCCGGCTGCACGGATCAGGGAAACGCCGCCTATATCAATTTTCTCGATAATAGTTTGCTCCACCGTAGTGCTCTTTACGGTTTCTTCAAATGGATACAGGTCAACGATTACCAGGTCTATTTCCGGTATCTGGTATTCTTTGAGTTGTTCCAGGTCCTGTGGGTTATCGCGACGGGCCAGAATACCACCAAATACTTTAGGATGCAGGGTTTTAACGCGTCCGCCCAGTATAGAGGGATAAGCGGTCAGGTCTTCAACAGCTTCACATTTCACCCCCAGGTCCTCAATAAATTTTTGTGTACCACCGGTGGAATAAATGGTAACACCCTGTTCACCTAATTTTTTAACAATGTTCTCCAGGTTATCTTTATAGAAAACGGAGATCAGCGCTGATTTAATTTGCTTTTGCATGAATGGAAAACATTAGAAATTAATAACATAGGCTCCCTGGTCCGGAACCGAAAAGAAGCGCAAAGTTAACACGTAACATTCATTTTTCCATTGTCTGATTCCTAAAACACCGGAGAATGGTTCCCGGATAGGGTTACTACTGATATAAATACTTGTGAAATAAGGCTTTAATTTGAAAAAATCCTTATTTTGGCTACGGATTGTTAATCCCATTGTGCCCGCTTAAATCAAATCCCTATATGAAAAGAATCATCTTATTGTTTTCCTTGATTTGCCTGCTTAGTACTGCAAAAGGCCAGGTTTTTTGTGATACGGTAATAACGTTTGACCGAACCGCCGCCCCATTAAATGGGACAAAAATTAGAACGAATCTTCCCTTTACCAACGGGGTAGAGATGCCTACCATTATTTTGGAAGGTTATAACTATGTTACCGCTGAGCCTATTGGGTTAATCATCAATTTCTACATTTATGGTGGTATTTTCCAAAACACCCGGGTTTCTTCGTTTGGCGCTTATACTCCACGTATTTACCTGGCTAATGAGAATGGGAAAGTGATTATTTTTCTGGATAGTAAAGACTATTATCAACGTTTTTCCATCAGAGCATTCGCCAGAGGACTTCCTATGGATATTCCTTCAAGCTACCAGGGGTGGAGTATTGTTGACGAGGCTGTTTTGGCAACCGCTACACAAAAAACAGAACTTAACTATCTGAATAAATATGCAGGCACTGTACTATTTCCGGGTAATGGTACCTGGAAAAATACGGGACGTGTTGGTATCAATATCACTTCGCCTTCCGCTCCACTGCACGTTATAGCCACTGCCCAAGACACTGTTGCCGGATATAAACTGGCGGCGATACTTGGCAACGCCTATAACGAATGGACTGCTTTTGGAGCAGCCAATGGCGGCAAGATCCGCGGCAGTAATGAAGGTTACCTTGTACTTGAAACAAATTCGGCAGGTTCTGATAAAAAAATATATTTAAATGCGCAGTCACCAGGTAACATTATTATGGCCACTGGCGGAGGAAACGTTGGGATTGGTACTGCTGATCCCAAAAGTAACAAGCTGGCAGTAGAAGGCACCATTGCCGCCAGAAGGGTAAAAGTAACCCAGGCTAACCCGTGGCCCGACTATGTTTTCGGTGACAACTATGTACTAAAGTCTCTTTCGGAAACAGAAAAATTTATACAAGAGCATAAGCATCTGCCTGAAATACCATCTGCCAAAGAAGTAGCGGAAAACGGTCAGGATCTTGGTGAAATGAACCGAAAGCTGCTTGAAAAAATGGAGGAAATGACTTTGCATATGATCAGGATGCAAAAGCAGATTGATCAGCTGGAAAGTCAGATCAAAAAGCAACAGTAGCCGTGCGTGCATATCAATCCTTGCCTTCACAGGAAAACAAGGATTGATATGCAAACCCAAAGAAACGTCTCCCGGCTTTCATCACCCGGGATACAACCATCCTCCAAACTCAGGTAATGCAAACGGGGTAATCATTTGTAACACAGTCCCGATTACATTCAACGGCGCTACAGGCAATATCAACTCTGTACCCTTGTTCAGCGCAACTTTAAAACAAATGCTCCCTGCTCTCCGATGGAATAATACTTCACTCGCATCATTTCACATTCACGCTTCCATTTCCTGATCCTCCACGAGCTGTTGGAAGCCGCCAGGATAAGCGTATCAAAAGTATAAAAATCACTCAGCCGGCGGATACTCACAGGTGGATTACATGTTAACAAAATATAGTTAGCCGCGAATTTTTCAGACGGGGAATGTTCGGGTAGCATACTGTCTATGATCAGGAGCCTTTTACCCTGAAAGCTCAGAAAGCGGCCATATTGCTGAAACGTGGCAACGCCCCCTGTCTGAACGCGCAGCCCAGATCGCGCATTGAGTAGTTGCTGCGCCACAGGCAATTGCCAAACACTGTCGCTGCCGGCAAATTGCACGTTATTACCTTTAACGCAATCAATAGCCATATAGGCGGGCACGTTATAAATGATCAGGCTGCATTGTTGTCTGCAAGCTAAAATCCATTGTACACGAACAATGAGAAATGCCCAGGCGCAGAAAAGCCCTGTCCACAAACCAGGTCTGAACTTTACCAGCAACCACAGTGCCAGCCCCGCAATTAACAGATAGAGCAACAGGGTTTGGGCCAGCGTGCAATGAATGTTCCTGATCAGCGCACCAGGTAACTCTCCTATCCAGCTAACACAACTATTCATGGAAAAAATGAGGTATTTCAGCCCTTTGCCCAGCCAAACTGCCGGAAGCCCTAAAGGAGCAACAAACAGGAGAATTACTTCTCCATAAATAATCACGGTAGATAAGGGCACTGCTACCAGGTTAGCCGGCAGAAAATAGTTAGGAAACTGGTGAAAATAAAATAAACTCACCGGCGTGGTGCTCAGCTGGGCAGCGAGCGATACAGCTGTCATTTGCCAAAGCCAGTCGGCCCACCTATATTTCCATTGAAACAGCTGGTAAACCGGCTGGTAAAAAAGCAGGATCCCAAGTACCGCCAAGTACGACAGCTGAAATCCTGCATCCAGCACCAGGTACGGGTTAAAGCACAATAGCATGGTAGCAGAAGCAGCCAGTGTGTTATAAATACTACTATGGCGATACAATATAAAGCGCCCTATGGTAATACCTGTAAACATCACTGCAGAGCGAAGCACAGATGCTGATGCCCCGGTAAGCAATGCAAATCCCCACAGCACAAGCAGAACGATCACTGCTTTCGTGAAATTCATCCAGCGATGCGCGGGCAACCATTGTAATAACCACAACAGGGTACCATACAACAGTGCGAGGTGCATTCCTGATATGGCAATCACGTGCACAATTCCTGTATTACTGTAACTCTGTACCACTTCCCGGTCCAGATCCTGGCGGTAACCGATCAGCAGTGCTTCTGCCATACCTGCTTCAGGTCCATTGCCGATAAATTTTTTCAGATTAGATAAACAATATTCCCTTGCCTGCAGCAATAACTGCTGAACAGGATGACCGCGGTTATGTGGTAACCGGTAAAAATCCTGCGGACGGAGGAATAGTTGCTGATAAACCTGTTGCGTTACCAGATATTGCTGATAATCAAATGCGCCTGGATTACCATTAAACTTAACAGATTCGGGCCTTTTACGGGCTATCAGTTCATCGCCGTAGCGAAGGGCCGGTGAGCTGCTGTCTTTCCCTATATAAACCAATAAATAGCCTTTTGCAGGCATCCATTCACCCTGCCTGTATACCGCCATTACCTGTACCATAGTTTTGAACGAACGGGATTTTTCCTCCGGAGGCGCTTTAATATGCAATAAACACAAGGGCGTATCATCATTAATGTAATGACCGTAAAACCCCTTACTGCGACGCAGATCAGCATTATGCAACAACAGGCCACCACAACAGCAGATCAATATAAAAAGAAATATCCCTGGTAACCAGGTAGCCCTAAACCGCCACTGTAGCGGTAAAAAGCGAAATGCCAGCACGCCGGCAATACAACTGCCAATCAATATAATATATAAGGCAGCATGCACTGGTATGTTTAACTGAAGTACTATACCAACTACTAATGGTACAATGATACGCAGGAAGGGCGCACGTTTCCAGCACATCACAACAAACAATGTTGATTCAAATTCCATGCAGGGTTAACTTTATCAGTCAACACAAAATTCTTGTTTATAGATGGCAAAAGTGTTTTGGAAATGTTAAAGGACCGCTCAGGAAGCTGCTAATATTTATATATGATCACTTGAGAATTTCCACTTTCAGTAAATAAATCCCCATAAATCAATAAATATTAATAGTTATTTATCAATTTAATAATCAATAAATAAAATATTATTAATTATGTCATCTGTTATTGATTAGTTAACATCTCTTTTAAATATAATATTATTTGTAAACTGCATTACCGGTCACGCTATATGAATTGTATCAAAATTCAATAGTCGTGTCTTTAATGGTTATTTTGAGGGAAAAGAAGGAGCCTGATTTTTATCAGGCTCTGTTATTTTTGAGATAAATCGATTTATATAAAAAGCCCTTCCGGCATACACCGGAAGGGCTTTATTATTTATCCTTAACAGGAATTATTTACTCAGATACATACTCTTTTCCTTGAACAATTGTCTGAAGTACGGATCACGCAGATCTTTGATAAAGCGGATTGCTTCTCCCGTAGATTTCATTTCGGGCCCCAGCTCTTTGTTCACGCCCGGAAATTTGTTGAAAGAGAATACCGGCTCCTTGATTGCAAAGCCCGTCAGCTTCTTTTCAATAGTGAAGTCTTTCAGCTTGTTGGCGCCAATCATCACTTTGGTAGCGATATTCAGATAAGGCACCTGGTAAGCTTTGGCGATAAACGGCGTGGTGCGTGATGCACGCGGGTTAGCTTCAATCACAAACACATTACCATCTTTGATTGCAAACTGAATATTGATCAAACCACGGATATTCAACGCACGGGCTATCTTTTCAGCATAGTACTCCATAGTGGTCACTTCAATCGGCGACAGGTTGAAGGCCGGCAGCAAAGCATGGCTGTCGCCACTGTGGATACCTGCCGGTTCAATATGCTCCATCACTCCCATCACATGAAAATCAGTACCATCAAAAATACCGTCTATTTCTGCCTCCTGGCAACGATCCAGGAAGTGATCAATCAATATTTTGTTACCTGGCAGATGTCTGAGCAGGCTCAGTACAGATTCTTCCAGCTCTTCTTCATTAATAACAATCCTCATACGCTGACCACCCAATACATAAGAAGGACGCACCAGCACAGGATAACCTACTTCTTTCGCCACATCAATGGCATCATCTGTATTATAGGCAGTACCGTATTTAGGATAAGGAATACCCAGGTCTTTCAGCATGTCGGAGAAACGGCCACGGTCTTCCGCAATATCCATATTATCAAAGGAAGTTCCGATGATCTTTACCCCATTTGCTTCCAGGCGTTTAGCCAGTTTCAGAGCGGTTTGTCCACCCAGCTGCACAATCACACCTTCCGGTTTTTCCAGTTCAATAATCTCCCAGAGATTCTCCCAGAACACCGGTTCAAAGTACAGTTTATCCGCCATATCAAAATCGGTGGATACTGTTTCAGGATTACAGTTCACCATGATTGCCTCGTATCCGCAATCCTGGATGGCCTGTAAACCGTGGGTACAGCAATAATCAAACTCAATACCCTGGCCAATCCTGTTGGGACCGGAGCCGAGTACAATGATCTTCTTCCTGTCTGTTGGAATACTTTCGTTGACAGTATCGAAAGTAGAATAGAAGTAAGGCGTTTTAGCTTCAAACTCTGCGCTGCAGGTATCCACCATTTTGAAAGTACGGGTAATGCCCAATTCTTTACGTTTGGCATATACTTCGTCTTCATCGCAATCACCGAACAATACAGACAGCTGTGCATCGGAGAAACCAAGTTTCTTGGCATCCCTGAGCATATCAGCAGAAACTGATTTCAGTTCAAGTTCTGCGAGCTGTTTTTCCATATTCACAATATCCTGGATCTGGTTCAGGAACCAGCGGTCGATGTACGTAAGCTGGTGAATATGCTTTACAGACACGCCAGCCATCAGGGCATCCTTGATACGGAAAATACGATCCCAGGTAGGGCGCTTCAGTTTTTCAACCAATTGTTCGCTTTTCATGAGCGACTTACCATAGTAACCGAGTCCGAGTGCATCGTTCTCGAGGCTCTGGCAGGCCTTCTGCAGCGCCTCAGGGAAAGTACGTCCGATAGACATAACCTCTCCAACTGATTTCATCTGCAAGCCTAAAGTATCATCAGCACCTTTAAATTTATCGAAGTTCCAGCGCGGCATTTTTACGATCACATAATCCAGTGCCGGTTCAAAGAAAGCAGAGGTAGTTCGGGTGATCTGGTTTTCCAGTTCATCCAGTGTATAACCAATAGCCAGTTTCGCGGCGATTTTTGCAATCGGATAACCGGTTGCTTTGGAAGCCAGTGCAGAAGAACGGCTTACACGCGGATTAATTTCAATGGCGATCAGTTCTTCGTTTTCGGGATTGAGCGAGAACTGTACGTTACAACCACCGGCAAAGTTGCCGAGGTCGCGCATCATTTTCATAGCCTTGTTGCGCATGTCCTGGAATGCAGTATCGCTCAGGGTCATTGCCGGTGCCACAGTAATGGAATCACCGGTGTGGATACCCATCGGATCCAGGTTTTCCACGGTACAAATGATCACCACGTTATCATTCTTATCACGTAATAATTCCAGCTCATATTCTTTCCATCCGAGCACGGCTTTTTCTACCAGCACTTCATGAATGGGAGACGCTTTCAGACCACGGTCCAGCGCTTCGTCCAGGTCTTCCTTGCTGTGCACAAAACCTCCACCGGTACCACCCAGTGTGAATGAAGGACGGATCACCAGGGGGAACCCGATCTCCTGGGCAAACTCTTTACCTTCCAGGAAGGAATTAGCTGTTCTGGCCGGTGCTACCGGTATTCCCAGCTGTATCATCCACTGGCGGAACTGTTCACGGTCTTCCGCTTTATCAATGGCTTTGATATCAACCCCGATCAGGCGAACATTATTTTTTTCCCATATTCCCAGTTCGTCTACTTCTTTACAAAGGTTCAGCGCAGTTTGGCCGCCCATAGTAGGTAATACGGCATCTATCTGGTTTTCTTCCAGGATCTGCTCAATGCTTTCCACGGTCAGTGGCAGCAAATAAACCTTATCAGCCATCATTGGATCCGTCATGATGGTAGCCGGGTTGGAATTAATCAAAATCACTTTAATTCCTTCTTCCCGCAGCGAACGTGCTGCCTGGGAACCGGAATAGTCAAATTCGCAAGCCTGACCAATAATAATGGGTCCAGAACCGATAATGAGTACAGATTTGATAGATGAGTCTTTTGGCATTTGTGTAATCTATTGAAAATGAAAAACCAAATTGATCTTTCTGCCGTATGAGGGAACAAAAAAATCGTGCAAAGCTACGGCATTGAAATTTATAAATGGCAATAAATTTTGTTTGGGAAGAAGAATTTTTTTGGGAGAAGAGATAAATGCTTATTGTTTTATATGTTAATTTTATTTTATTCAGATGAAATTTTTTTTTATGGAAACACCGGAGGATGGTTTTCAGGGCGAGGGGTACGAGGAAGCAAACCTCAGACAGTACCTGGAGGAAAAACGGAAGCAGGAAGCGGAAGATCTACTGCCAATGAAGATTTACAGGAAATATGGCAAAGGGATTATCAACTCCATAACCGGCGATAAACATCAGCCCATCTGGAGCCACACCTTCAGGCTTACCTATGAACAAACAGACGGGTTGCTTCGTTACGCATGGGAAAATGAATATGATAATCCATACCTCAACGACTTTAAATCCCTGATGAACCCAGCTTATAACGGCAGAATACATACCGGATACACCTTATTACAACTGGAATTGCCAGGGCAAAAAAACAGGCTTAAAATATCCTCTAAAGGCGCGCTGCATTTTCTCAGTGCATTAAATCCTGCTAAAGTACAAACAGGCTCCAAGGCATTCGACCATTACTTCATTACTATAGCCCATCCCAAAAGCATCGTCGAAAATATATACAGGGAAATCGAATTTCTCCTCGATCCGGACTTCGGAAGGTCCTTGTCGCTCATTACCAATTTTGAAGATGCCATCACCCTACGCTTCTACCTGCAATTGCGCATTGACAGGCTCATCACCGGGGAAACTCAAATAGAAAATCTGCTGAAGCACACGCTGGCATTGGTAAATAAATTGAACACACTGGACTAACAGCAAATAAACGGTCCACCGTTTTTCCGTATAAATACTTATCCTGATCTCATCTTATTCACTTAACTTTATCATCCGCAGTTCAAATACCTGCGCTACAACCCCAAAACGACTGGTACTTCTACAACAGCCCTGCCCCGCAGGGAATCTTGCTTTTTTGTATTAAAACACCCCAAAAATCAAATGTCATGCGTACAGCTGAAATTCATTATGGCGACGATGGTCGCGTAGATGTTGCCGTTCCCAAAGGCACAAAACTGGAAGACATTACCAGGCTGCAATCCATGGTGATCAAACAAATCAATCCACGTGGTTGCCAGGCTTGCTTATCCGGCGTTCACTTTAACATCCGGGAAAAACTGGAACAGGTGATCAAGGTAGACCTGGATAAAATGGCTGTGATCAAAGACGTTGCCATCAAACAACATTAATCCGGATGCCGCCCTGGCATTGCGGGGCGGCATTTTAAACTCCCTGTCATGTCACAAGTATTATCAACTGCCAGAACAGGACATCTTTATCAGCAAACTATTCCGCAGCTGGGTGTGGGCCTGCTGTATAATCCTTCGCTGGAGTTATACCTGGACGCATGCCCCGGTATATGCGACTACGTGGAAATCATTCCTGATATGTTCTGGACCGATCGCGGCAACCTTGCACCGCAAAGGTTTGAGGAAATTGAATCGTGGATGAAAGTGCTGGATAAAATAGCAGCACAATATCCTCTGACCGCACACAATATCTCCTACTCCCTGGGCAGTGCAGGCATCTTCGATAAATCCTATCTCTATAAAATGAAAGAATGGCATGAGCGTTATCGCTTTAAATGGCATAGCGATCATCTCTCTTTTGTAAAAGTACATAACGAACAACAGGAAGAACATAATGCCGGGCTGGCCGTACCTGTACCTTACGATTATGAAGTACTGGATATGATAGGCGGCCGCATCAATGCCATCAAACGCGCTATCAGCACGCCTTTCCTGGTAGAGAACAATGTTTACTTCATTGACCTTCCCGAACAGGAGCTGAGCGAAACAGCGTTTCTGAATGAGTTGTCGCACGATACTTCCTGCGGATTACTGCTCGATATCCATAACGTATATACGAACGCGGTAAACCATCACTTCGACGCAAAGGCTTTTATTGCGCAGCTGGAACTGGATAAAGTCATCGAAATCCATATTGCAGGCGGAAATGAAATGGCCGGTATGTATACAGATTCCCACGCAGGGCCCTGTCCGCCGGAGGTATGGCACCTGCTCAATTATACGTTACCGTTAGTGCCAAACTTATGCGGTATCACCTTCGAGTTTCATGAATCCTATTTTCACCTGCTGCAATTTGACGGTATTACCCGGGAGCTGAACAAGGCAAAAGCAGCCTGGAACCTTTATCATACCTGAATATTATGTCACTTCTATCTTTTCAGAAAGCATTGACAGACCTGATTGCATCCCCGCAATTATGTTTGCAGTTACGCAATGATCCGCAAGCGGTATTGCTACGATATGATCTGACCAACCGTGAGCGCCTGCGGTTGCGAACTGTGGTGTATCAACGAGGCATGTCGGTAAGCTGTACCCTTTACAGGGTTAACCGGATCACACCTGTTTACACGATGCTTCCCTATACCTGCTTTTTATTAGGGGCACAGCTGATGCCGGTAATTGAAGAATTCTGGGCAATTGACAACCGGTCGGATCTTCAATTCAAAAGAGAGATCAGCATTTTCGGGGAATTCCTGTTACAGAAACTGCTGAGCGGAGAGATTGTAAATCCTTATCTGCGGGAGATTGTAGTAATGGAACTGGCCATCAATGAATTGAAATTTTTACCGAGGGAATTATTGATGGAAAACAACAACGAAGAAACAGGCCTGCACCCGCTGGTAAGATTGGTACCATTTGATCATTCTCCCGAGCCTTTGCTCACAGCGCTTGCCAATATGCAGCTGCCGGAGCAGGAAGAAGATACCGGAGAATACTGGTTAATGCTGGACCACCGGGAAGAAGAACTTTCTTTCCGTCCGCTGCCCCACAAAAGCGGGGCAGCAACGGCAGAATGATAATTATAATTTTATCCTGGAAGACATGACTGCAATAGCTGCGCCCATGACAGCAATCATGGTGAAAGCCACACCGAGATTAGTGGCCTGCGCTACAAATCCTATCAGCGGCGGACCAAACAGGAACCCGAAATAACCAATGGTAGAAACCGTAGCCAACGCCATTCCGGGAGGTAATTTTGTAGACTTACCAGCGGCGCTGTATACCAGTGGCACTACAGCAGATACACCCGCACCTACTAACATAAAGCCCAGCATAGCCGGAACAAAGTAAGGAAAAACAACTGCCACCAGTAAGCCACTGGCAGTAAGACCACCACTTATCAGCAACATCTTTTTCACGCCCAGCCGCGTAGTCAGGTAATCGGCTACAAAGCGGCCGGAAGCCATGGTGCTCATAAACGCGGCATAGCCGGCACCGGCCCATCCTTCCCTTACCTGTATTACCCTGCGGAAGTATACCCCGCTCCAGTCGAACATAGTACCCTCGCAAATCATGGAGCACATGGCGATAATTCCGAGCGTGAACAGGAACGCATCCGGTTTTCCAAACAGAGAAGGAGCGTTGTTTTCATTGGTAACGCGCACCACCAGCCGGTTCATTGTGAGCGCAACAAGGATCCAGGAAACTGCCGTAATAATTAAAAAGTGATACACCGGCGCAAGATGCAGACCTGTCATCCAGGTACCAAAAGCAGCCCCCGTAAAACCAGCTACGCTCCACAGCCCGTGAAACGATGCCATAATAGAACGGCCATACATGGCTTCCACTCCTACCGCCTGTGTGTTCACTGCAATATTGGCGAGGTTACCACAAAAACCAAAGAATACAAGACACACGCTGAGCTCCCAGGAAGTATGCGCCAGTCCGAGCATTGGCAACACAACAGAATAGGCAACCGCCGCAATAAGTAATACCTGCCGGCTGCCGTATTTGGATACCAGTATACCCGCCACCGGAAGGGAAATAATAGACCCTACCGGCAGGGCCAGCAATACACTTCCAAGCCCGGCATCATTTAGTTTTAACGCCAGCTGGATATCCGGAATACGGGAAGCCCAGCTGGAAAAACATAACCCGGTTAAAAAAAACAAGGCGCTCACCGCGATGCGGGTTGCTCTTTTATTAATCATTACCATCGATAGATCCTGTAACATCTTCAGTCAGATAAAAGTTGAATTGATCAGATCACCTGTATGCCCAGGTTAATATAAGGTTTCAATGAGGGCAGGTCCGGGTTGTCTGTAATAATCGTATCCAGCCCTGTAATATCGCATACCTTAAAAGGTTCTGCTGTTCCCATTTTATCGCTGGTTGCCAATGCAATGGTTTTGTTGGCAGATTCCACCATAGCGCTTTTCACGTCTGCTTCCCCAAGATCCAGGCCGGTTACGCCTGCAGTGGGGTGCAAACTGCAGATGCCCAGGAAGCATATATCTGCCCGCATTTTCTCCAGCATGCGGATGGTATCCATACCGCCGGCCGTTTGGGAATCTTTGCCAATCAGTCCGCCTGTGAAGATCACTTCAATCACCGGATGCTCTATCAGCTGTGCTACAATGGGGACACTGTTGGTAATAACCCTGATATGCAGGTTGGCAGGAAACAATTTCGCCAGCATTAAGGTAGAAGTACCTCCATCGAGAATAATGGTTTGCCCGTTGTGCAGGTACGACAAAGCTTTAGTGGCGATGTGCTTTTTATCTGCTTCATGAATTACGATACGTTCCTTAAAGGAATAAGGATTCGGGGAATGCGGGATAGCCCCTCCCCTTACTTTTATCAGCTGCCCGTTCTGTGCCAGGGATTCCAGGTCCCTGCGCACGGTATCCTCAGATACCTGCAAATCGCTGCTAAGCTCTGCCTGTAGTACCTTATGATCGGTCTGCAGCTTTTTAAGAATATAATCCAACCGTTCCTCTCTCAACATAAGTCGTGCTATTTTCTGCAATATTATGAAAGATTATGCAATAATTTGCGAAATATTGCATAACTTTGCATAAAATAGCAAAATATGGCAAGAATAGCAATCGACATGGATAATGTAATGGCCGATCTCACGCAACATCTGCTGGATGTATACGCTAAAGAATACGGAGAAGTGATAGATCCGGAGCGTTTAAACAACATCCCGGAAGGCAGTGCTTTTCCTGAAGGCGTGGCCATGGAAATATTAAGATCTCCCGGTTTTTTCAGGGGTATACCGGTAATGGCCGGGGCCAGGGAAGTAGTGAAAGCGCTGGCAGATCAGCATGAAGTGTTTGTAGTGTCTGCAGCCATGGAATTTCCTTTGTCACTGGCCGAAAAACACGCCTGGCTGAATGAGCATTTCCCTTTTATCAGCTGGAAAAACATCGTATTCTGCGGGTCTAAAACCATTGTGGAAGCGGATTATATGATCGACGACCACGACAAAAACCTGCGTACATTTAAAGGAACGCCTCTTCTGTTTACAGCGCCGCACAATTTGCCCCTCACGGATTACAAGCGGGTAAATAACTGGGAAGAAGTAGCTGCTTACTTCGCATTAACTCCTGCAAAACTCCTGGCTGTAAATTAAACTCAGGGCTTACCTGGCTTCCAAAACATTAATTCTTTTTTCAAGGGTATTCACCTTACGGATGTATTGTTGTACTTCCATACACTTATCCAGGTAAGCCTCCGCCCAGTTAACTTCCTGCTTTATTGACTGCGGGCCCATAAAGTAGCTGGGCGACAGCCCCAGCTGATGATGCAGCTGTTCCAGCTGCACGGTGCTGAATACTGCGGAGTCGAGCCACTCGTGCACCTCACTCATTGATAACTGCAGCAGGGCGGCCAGTTGTTTATCTTTTATTTTCTGCTTCGCAAGATAAAGCTGCAGTAATTCTCCATGATGCCAGGAATTCCCTTCCAGTGAATTCCAGTTACAAAAATCTTCCAGTGTAAGGGGGATGGCTTCCAATAGTATATCCAGCTTTTCTCTTTTGATGGATGCCAGTGAAAAATAACGGTACAACCCCTGTGGGGTTAGCCCGGTTTTCTTCGCGTAGTGAAGGATCACAATTTGTTTTTGCCTTAAAATACGCCGCAACCTGGCGCCTGCATGAACATAATAGGGAACTGACATTTACAGAATTCCTGTTTGGTGAGAAATGGGGTGTATATATACAAATATAATACTTTTTTATTCTCAAAACAGGTGTTATTGTATCATAATATAAATAATTATCCCCAATAACTATCAGAAAATATCATTACAATAATAAAACAGCGATTTTAATCCTTTTGTTTCCTGAAAGCCGCCAACTCCTTTTTTAACTGCAGTACTTCATCTTTGAGCGCGGCGTGGCTTTTCAGCAACTGGGTATATTCTTCCAGCTGTTTATAATACTTTTCCCTTAACAGCATCATTTCTTCACTGTCTGTATTCCTGCCTTCCTGCAAGGTACCTGGATTTAGAAAACTTTCCACACTCATATCAAGCCCTTTCGCCACTCTTTCCAGCTCGTCGGGCGAGAAGTTTTCTTTTTCAAATAAGTTGTACATTGTGCGACGGCTCATCTCCAAACGTCCTGCCAGCTTACTTTTATTCAGACCTTTCTCTGCAATAATATGCTGTAAACGCTCTCCGTGATGTATGCTCTTCCCGTTGGTTAGCTGCATAGCGCCGTTCCATCTCATAAACTCTTCCGGGGTAATGCCAATAAGGGTGCAAAAACGTTCCATAGTAGCACGTTTCATATCGCTTTTCCGCAAGTGGTAATGAGCTATTTGGTTTGTAAAACCGGCCATAGTGGCGAAATCTACAATCTTTATCTTTTTCTGTTTTAAGATCTGTTTCAACCGGTGTCCCATGTGTATCAGGCTCGACTGCATCCTTTTTTCATTTTAAATTATGATGCTACATACAGGATGACCTGTCGTATTATCGTATAATTTAACAATTAATATTTCATTCTGTAAATAAAAATATCAATTTAACAAAAAAAATATAAGCCTGTAAACAGCTCTGGCCAACAAAAAGCGTACTAACTGTAAAGCGTACACGCAAAAAGGCAACAAGAAATATTTATCGATTTAATAGTTATGAAATCAGAATGATAACCAGCAGGATTATTGTGTAATCAATACACATCATTTTCAGCTTAACGAATCATAAACAAACACATGATTTTACCCTCAGATCAGCCATAGTAGCCAGTTACATCATTCTATAATTTTTTTATAGAAAGTAAAGTTTTATAATTATAAATTGCATGATTATAAATATATTTGCTTACACCTTAAAGTAACTTTAAAACATGTTCTACTATTCTGACAATTCATTTGTTAACCACATCCGATCATTCTCAAAACAATATCCATTATGAGCAAGGAACCAATAAATGTGCTGCTCGACATTCACACTAAACTTTCCGGTTTACCGGTAGTATTCAGGGAAAAAGTATGTGAGGAATGTAACTGGAGCACACCCACATTCTATCGCAAGATGCGTGGAAAGGACAAGCCTAATCCAAATGAGAAAGGAAAAGTCATTCCTGCTCTCAGCAATGCGGAAAAGCAAAAGATCATTGAAATCATGGAAGAGGTATTTGCATCCGGCGAAGAAGACCTGGAAAAATACCGGAAACGTGCCCGGTGATCATTTTACCTTTCATCCGCTGTCTGTAGAAACATCTTCCGTAAAAATCATCCTGCGCCGTAAAGCCTTGTTCCCCACCCCGGGTAAACAAGGCTTTACTTTTGATCGCCTCGTCCTGGTTCAGGATTACGCTGATGATACTGATTTCACAGATTTTATTTAAATGCTACTCTCTCCCTGGCGCCTATCCCTACAAAGTGATATTTGCCTGCAATGCTGCACCTTCACTTTTTCCTCTTTCATTAAAATTTTTTAATTGCAGCCAGTAACGGCTGCGGAAACTCTTATGTGATTTCTGCGTATGTTTTCCATTGAAACCGCGGTATCTGCCTGTTTCCCTTGCGGGTATTTATCTGTAGTGCCTTGCTCACAGTTATTTTTCCATTGAATCAATACCTGGCATCTACCGGTAAAACGGTACTCCCGCTGCTTTTCATTGCAGATATCTGTCTACAATGCCTTACATACGGTTATGTTTTCCGTTAAAAGTCATAGGTGGCATCTGCCTGTATCGCAATAGCACCGCTTTTCCATTGAACACTTGCATCATATATCAAGCCTGCACAGCAGTTCTCTTTTACCGGCCCGGTCAACTAAGTTTTTCTTTTTAAAACTAAATTCTTAGTTTTAAGATCGTAAAACACTTTTTATGCATCGGACGATCCAATATTTTTTCAGCCTGATTTTGCTTATTACAATAGCTTCTCCTGCACTGGCACAGGATTCTATCAACCGGGCCCAGGTAATGGACTATCTGCAGAACCAGCAATATGATGCTGCTATCAGCTATCTGCAGCCGCGGGTACAAGAGAATAATATAGGGCAACTATCTCTTCTTGCTTATACTTACTATCTGTCGGGAAAAACAAAAGATGCAATTACCAATTATGAAAAGGTATTACTGCTGGATAGTAACAATGTAACGGCCCATCAATATCTCGCCGGTATCAGTATGCAGATGGAAAGCCCCGTCCCGGCGGTTTTCCATTACCGGCAGATCATCCGGCTGCAACCGGCCAATGCCACCGCGTGGAAACAGCTTAGTTTCGCCTGCTTCGCTGCCCAACAGCCGGATACAGGTTTCGTTTGCCTGCAAAAAGCATATGCCCTTAATCCGGCAGATCCCAAAGTGACCGCGCGACTTGGCGAAGAACTGATAGAGAAACAACAATACCCGCTGGCAGACAGTATCCTGCGGGCCTTCCTGAAAACAGACTCCCTTCAACCCTCTGTTATTATGACTGCGATCAGGTCGGCCTGGTTCCTGAAAAACTATACCCGCTGTACGGATCTGGGCACACAGCTGATGCATATGAATATCGTATCGCCCAATACCTTCAGCATTGTGGCTGCCGCATGGTATACCCTCAAACAATACCAGCAATGCATTGGAGTATATGAATACCTGCAGGCCAATAAGGGGCAGTCGGAAACTATTATGTATTATGCCGCCCTTGCCTATACGGAATTAAAAAACTATGCCGCCAGCAATGAACTGCTGCAAACCTGCATAGATATGGCTACCTCGAAAAGCCTGGATAGTTATTACAGTGGGAAATCGGCCAACTATGAAGGGCTGCGGCAGTACAAACCGGCTATTGCCAACCTGGACACAGCTTATTACCTGTTCCACCAACCCCTGCACCAGTACAGCATTGGACGCATTTACGAAGTGCGTTTGCATAACAAACAAATGGCTACCCGGTATTATAAACGCTACCTGCAGCTCGGTAATCCTGCTAACCCCCAGGAAGCAGATGTTTACAAATACCTCCGCACATATGTTGAAAAATAATCTGCTTTTAATATGATTTTTTAGATTATTTCCAGCAAAACATCTGGTTTTTCTTAAATTTAAAGCCCGTTAGGAAAATGCTTGTACTTAACCAATAAACAATTACGGTGCTATGTCGTACCCATACCAGATCAAGAGTATCGAAGATTATCAGCAGGCTTATCAACAGAGTGTCATTGACCCCGAAGGCTTCTGGGCCAATGTAGCAGACCATTTTTACTGGCGTCGCAAATGGGACAAGGTATTGGACTGGAACTTCAAAGACCCGGAAATCAAATGGTTTACCGGTGCAAAACTGAACATTACAGAAAACTGCCTGGACCGGCACCTGGGCACATTGGGCAATACGCCTGCCATTATCTGGGAACCCAATGATCCGGAAGAGCATCACCGCATTATCACTTACCGCGACTTATACAACAAAGTTTGCCAGTTTGCGAATGTGCTGAAAAACAATGGCGTTAAAAAGGGCGACCGCGTATGTATTTACATGGGTATGATCCCCGAACTGGCTATTGCCGTGCTGGCCTGCGCCCGCATCGGCGCTGTCCACTCCGTGGTGTTCGGAGGCTTCAGCGCACAATCTATTGCCGACAGGATACAGGATGCGCAGTGCAGCCTGGTAATCACCTGCGACGGCGCCTATCGCGGTGCTAAGGATATTCCGCTGAAATCCGTTATGGACGACGCTTTGATGGCTTGCCCATCTGTAAAAAAAGTAATTGTGTGCACCCGTACCCGCACCCCGGTAAGTATGCTGAAAGGCAGGGACCTGTGGTGGGAAGATGAAATAAAACAGGTGGAAACAATGGGTAACCCACCCTGCCCCGCTGAGGAAATGGATGCGGAAGACCTGCTGTTCATCCTCTACACTTCCGGATCTACCGGCAAGCCCAAAGGCGTGGTACACACCTGCGCCGGCTACATGGTATATGCCAATTACACTTTCGTAAATACTTTCCAGTATCAACCCGGCGAAGTATACTTCTGCACGGCGGATATCGGATGGATCACCGGTCATAGCTACATCGCCTACGGCCCGCTCAGCGCCGGCGCTACCACCCTCATGTTTGAAGGAGTGCCCACCTATCCGGATGCAGGCAGGCTATGGGAAATCGTAGATAAATTCCGTGTAAACATATTATATACCGCGCCCACCGCCATCCGCAGCCTGATGAGCTATGGCCTCGGCCCCGTTAATCATAAAGATCTCAGCTCCCTTAAAAAGCTGGGTAGCGTAGGAGAGCCGATCAACGAAGAAGCATGGCACTGGTTTAAAGATAATATCGGCAAAGGCAAATGCCCCATCGTAGATACCTGGTGGCAAACAGAAACCGGTGGTATCATGATCACACCAATTGCCGGCGTCACCAAAGAAAAACCAGGATATGCCACCCTGCCATTACCTGGCGTGCAACCTATCCTCGTAGATGAAAACGGCAAGGAACTGAAAGGCAACGGCGTAAGTGGTAATCTCTGTATCAAGTTCCCGTGGCCAGGTATGCTGCGCAGCACTTACGGTGATCACGAACGCTTCCGCAAAACCTATTTTTCTACCTACGAAAATCTCTACTTCACCGGCGATGGTTGCCTGAGAGATGAAGATGGCTACTATAAAATTACCGGCCGTGTAGACGATGTGCTCAATGTAAGCGGTCACCGTATTGGTACTGCAGAAGTGGAAAACGCCATCAACATGCATGCGGGCGTAGTGGAAAGCGCCGTGGTGGGGTATCCTCACGACATTAAAGGCCAGGGTATTTATGCTTATGTGATCACCGAGCGGCTCACGCATGATCCTGAACTGACCAAAAAAGATATCGCGCAAACAGTGTCCCGCATCATTGGCCCCATTGCGAAGCCTGATAAAATACAGATCGTAAGCGGGTTACCTAAAACCCGTTCCGGCAAGATCATGCGCCGCATTTTGCGCAAAATTGCCGAAAACGACCTGGATAACCTGGGTGATACCTCTACCCTGCTGGATCCTGGCGTGGTAGACGAAATCAAGAAAGGGAAACTATAATAAACTCCTGAGCTTAAAAACGAAGGGATGCAGCGCTGTGCTGCATCCCTTCGTTATACATGAATACCCGGCTATGAAGCGTTTCTTTAAAAAACTGGCGTGGACCGTTGTTGTTCTGTTTATACTGCTTAATGTCATCGGGGCTTTCCACGCCTGGAAATTCACTCATTTTTATGAGGATGGCGGCCGCAGGAATAAACTTCCTGAACAGATGAGCACAGCCGAAAAATTAAAAACAATCCTGTTTGGCGTACGCATTGCTAAATCGGTCACCTCCAATTTTCCACCGGTACCTTATGAAACCGTATTGCTTCACAGTGCCGGCGGATTGCGGCTGGAAGGCTGGTGGATACCTGCCCGGACCGCCAAAGGCACTGTGATCCTGTTCCATGGCTACAATGGTAATAAAGGTTCTCTTTTGCCCGAGGCAAACCGTTTCCGCTCCTTAGGCTATAATACTTTCCTGCTGGACTTCCGCGCCCATGGCAACAGCGAAGGATATACCTGCAGCGTGGGCTACAAGGAAACGGAAGACGTAAAACTTGCCTGGGATTATGTAAAACAGAAAGGCAACCAGCCCATCATCCTCTGGGGCGTAAGCATGGGCGCTGCTGCTATTTTAAAGGCGGTTCCTGAGTACGGGCTCACACCAAAGCAGCTGATCCTTCAGTGTCCGTTTGCCACGCTTACAGACGCCGTAAAAAGCAGGATGCGCGCTGTTCACCTGCCGGCCACTCCGCTTTCACAGATCCTCACTTTCTGGGGAGGAATAGAACAGGGATTCTGGGGGCCCGGTTTCAAACCGGAAAGCTATGCCCGCCAGATACATATGCCGGTATTATATTTTTATGGGAAACAGGATATCCGGGTGATGGCTGAGGAAACGCAGGAAATATTTTCTCACCTCGGCACCCGGCAGAAAAAACTGTACATCTTTCCCAATGCTGGCCATCAATCCTTCTGTGGCAAAGATTCCACGGCGTGGATGAAAGAAGTCGCCGCTTTTCTCCGGCAATAAAAAAGCGCGCACCATACGAGTGGAGCGCGCTCTTCACAGGATCTGACCCGCCGTTTATATTTGAGTCATGGTGCAGTATCACTGCGCCACTAGATGCCGTACCTGTTTTATCGGTATCCTAAATTACAACGTGTAACTGCCAACTGGAGTCACCACAAAATAATCAGCAAAAACCTTACCGGCGAATCACCACCGGGGTTCCTACTTTGATCACTTCATATAATTCATTTACATCTGAGTTTTTCATGCTAACACAACCTAATGTCCAGTTGATACGTCCTTCCACATAACTATCCCGGATACCTGAATTATACTCTACGCCATGAATGCCAATAGCACCGCCAATACTGGCGTTGGCGGAAACCACACCCTGTGCCTGCCGCTCATGAAATTTCTGCCATGATACCTCATTCGGATAATCCAGCAGCATAAACCGGCTCCAGCTTTTATCCACCCGTTTTGTTAAAATATGAAAGGTCCCTTCCGGTGTTCTCCGATCACCTTCCACTTGTTTATCGGTTTGGTCGCGGTTACCAAATACCACCTTGTAGATTTTTCTCAACGTAACATCTTCATACACGTACAACCGGTAATCGCTTTTATCTATCAGCAGGAAAATTTTATCAGGATCAATGTTGGCAGCATTTAACCTTACACTATACAAATCAGATTCGTTGATAAATCCACTTAGCGGCAGCAGCAACAGAACAGCTACCAACCAGTAATGACAGCACTTCTTCATAGGAGTAATAAATATGCAGATAACGTAGTGGAATAATAATTTATTGTTTGGGAGATGGGTGAAAAATACAAAGGCACAAAGCGTAAAACTTTGTGCCTTTGCATTTTATTTAATTTTTTCCTGCCGTTATCAATATCCGAAAATCTCTTCCAGCGTGAGTTTCTTCACATCGCCATATTTTTTCAGATCATCCATGCTCACCTTCTTTTCGGAAGCAACAATGCAATAAGTATATGGTTTATGTGCAAGGTTCTCATCGTGGAATTTCTTCACGTCATCAAAGCTCATTTTATCGATGGACTCATACACCTGTTTACGGATATCTGTATTCAATCCCAGTTTCTGCGCAGCCAGGTAACTGAAAATGATACCATCGTTGGTGATCCGTTCTGTTTCGATGTCCTGCTTCATGCTTTCTTTAGCGGTTTGCAACAGTTTATCCGCGCGGGGAATATCATTCAACAGTTCGTTCATACCGGAAATGGCCTCGTTCATTTTATCGGCCTGGCTACCTACATAAGCCAGTACGGAATAACGGTCATCTTTTTTATCCGGAGAAGCATAGAAAGCATAGGTAGAATATGCCAGTGCTTTGGATTCACGGATAGTCTGGAAAACAACAGATCCCATACCACCGCCAAAATAGCCGTTGAACAGGGTAACGATGCCGGTGTTGGCGGGGTTGTACGCTGTTGCGTTTCTTACCCAGTTCACTTCTGTTTGTACCATATCATAATCTGCAAACAGCACCTGGTTTTTATCCTGGTTATCTTTTACAAACTTCATTGCCTCCGGTGCAGTTTTGAAGCTGGCAGGCAGCGTGTGCAGTTTCTTTACATCGGCAGCAGCAGCACTCAGCGACTGAGGTCCCCAGTAAATAACAGTATGCTTATAGGCCGGCAGTTCATGCAGAATGGTAACAAGTTCTGATGCAGAAATGCCATCCAGCTCAGCCTGGCTCAACTGGTTATTAAACGGATTTTTAGCGCCATACATGGCATAATTCACTACTCCTTTCATAATGGCTCCCTTATTCAGTTTGCTGTCGGCGCGGGCTTTCAGCAGGCGGCCTTTGAGGGCGGTCAGCGCATCTTCATTAGGCTTGCAGCTGGCAATCACATGTTCAAACAGGGTAACAGCCTTATCAAAATTTTCCTGTAATCCACTAATAGTAATGGTGGTGTTTTCTGCGGTAGCAGATACGCTGAAGTTGCAGGCAATGTTATAAAACTCCTTGCTGATCTGTTCAGAGCTATATTTATCAGTGCCCAGGTATTGCAGGTACTGTGCCGCCAGGGCCAGCTTCTTATTGCTCCAGGTGCCCATATCAAAGCGGTAGTACAGGCGGAAAAGACCATTGTCTTTGTTCTGTACATACATCATATCGGTATTGCCGAGAGATGTTTTCTGGATATCTTTTTCATAATCCAGCCACTGTGGCTTTACAGGCGTAGCGGGCATTTCGGCGATCTGCTGCAGGAATGGCGACTGTGCTTCCCTGTTTACCTCCACCGGGGTGATGGCAGGTTTTTCCACTTTCTCAATGTTCTTATCTTCCCCTTTACGTTTGTAGACGATAACATAGTTATCGTTGAGATATTTATTGGCGTAGTCAACAATTTGTTTTTTATTAACCGTGCCCATATCATCTACATAAGCAACATCATACTGCCAGTTTTTGCCCCTGCTTTTGATGAAGCCGTCCATCAGCGCGGTAGCGCGGTTGTTATTGTTTTCCAGGCCCTCCAATTCGCTCAGCTTGGCATTGTTAACAATAGCTTTTACAAGGGTTTCATCAAAATCTCCTTTCTTGAGGATATCCAGTTGGCTCAGTAGAAGCGCCTTTACTTCTTCCAGGGTCTGACCTTGTTTGGCTTTACCGCTGAGGGAGAAGATAGAATAATCTTTCAGGCCCAGCACACTTACGTTGGCATTCAGTACTTTCTGTTGCTTATTGATGTTCAGGTCCATTAAACCGGCCTTACCATTTTGCAGGATAGAGGACAGCACACCCAGTACCAGGTTGGATTTGGTATCGAGGGCGCCGGGCATTCTGAAAGCAATATCTACGCTTTCTGCATCAGGGCCCAGCACTTCTTTCACTATAGGCGATTTGATAGGCGCTTCCGGTGCAGGTTTATATTCCTTTACCGGTTTGGCTTTCATATAACTGAATTTCTGATCAATGGATTTGATCACATAATCCGGGTCGAAATCACCTGCCATTACAATGGCCATGTTATTAGGCACATAATATTCGTTATAGAATTCACGGATCACTTTCAGGTTTGGATTTTTGAGATGTTCCACGGTACCGATGGTAGATTGCTGACCATAGTTATGTGTGGGGAACAGCGCTGCAAGCATGGTTTCGTATACTTTGCGGCCATCGTTATCCAGTCCGCGGTTCTTTTCTTCATACACGGCTTCCAGTTCTGTATGAAACAAACGGAAAACCGGGTCGCGGAAACGCTCGGCCTGTACGGTCAGGTACTTATCTACCGCATTGGAAGGGATATCTTCCTCGTAGATGGTTTCTTCCACCCAGGTGTGCGCATTGGTACCCTGTGCGCCCATGCCCGACATCATCTTGTCGTATTCATTGGCGATGGCGTATTTGGCGGCAACGCCGGAAACGCTGTCTATTTCATGATAAACCGCTTTACGGGCTGCCGGATCTGTTGTTTTATTGTATTTGTCGTACAAATCGGAGATCTCGTTTATCAGGGGTTTTTCCTTTGCCCAGTTGAGCGAGCCAAATTTCTCGGTGCCTTTAAACAGGAGATGTTCCAGGTAATGCGCGAGACCGGTATGGTCTTTCGGATCGTTATCGCTGCCAGCACGGGTACCGATCAGTGTCTGGATACGGGGATCTTTCTTATTAACGCTCAGGATAACTGTAAGGCCGTTTTTCAGGGTGTAGAAACGCGCCTTCATGGGATCATCGGAAACGTACTTATAGGTATAACCGCCAGCAGTAGCCTCCTTCCATTGATATTTGCCCTGGGCTCCCGCCATTTTCAGCGAGCAGGCAAACAGGAATAGTAATACGACTCTTTTAAGACTCATACAAATAGTTGGTTTTTTGAAATTATTCTGTCAAATATACCGGAAGTCCAAATTATAAAGCGGGAAAAAAAGGGAGAATTGTATGAACGGTAGATGCATAGGAGTTGCAACCGGTTGCCGGGCCGGTAATTTACCTGATAAGCTGCGGGATGATCTCAGGGGTTAGGATTACTGTAAATCGTGTACTTTCCCCTCACAAAAACCTGGTTAAAAAGCAGGGAATCAATAGCTCCGTTGTTTTTGTCGGAGGACTGTTTTTTCCCCCTGGGGCGGTTCCTGTTACGGCCAACAGGAACAACTATAGCATTGGAAGCAGGAATTACCTGGGAAATATACCTGGCTGGCGGGCTACCGGCTGGCACCACTGCCAGTGGCAATTGTTCCGGCTGATCAATAAGGATATTCTTTTTTTCGAGTCTAACGCCTAACAAACGTTTCTCACAGGAGTGAATCCATGCAATGCAACCAATACATGTCATCAAAGCAACAAAAGAACGCATAAACACAATTTAGGACTGGCTAATAAATCTTAGAATCCGTTTAACCGGATGCCTATCGAAAATGGATATTGTTGTAACCCATAATCATGTAATGCCGTCAGGGCAAAGTTTGCATACAATTTCACTGGTCCATAGCCCAGTTCACTGGTAAGGCCAAAACGCCACTTATTGAGATTGAAGTCGTCCGTTTTCCTGACCTTGCCTCTTTCTTCACTTACCTGCTTGGTTCTGGATTTGAGGAGATAACCACCGGAGACACCGAAGCTCGCCTGGAACGCACGTCCAGGGCGGGCGGGGTTAGAATTGAAATTAAGCATTACCGGAATTGAGATATACTCGGCAAACAGCTTATTTTTCGAAAACTCTACGGAATCCCGGATTATTTGTGTAGGATAGCCCGGCAAATATGTAATGCTGCGGGCATACCTATAGTTATTCATCTCCAATCCTAAAGCATATAACAAGTTAAGCTTGTGTTTTGTTATATTAAGTCGCTGTTGAAACAACCAGATATTAAAATTGATCGATTTTCCGGTGATAAGTTTAAATTCAGAAGGTGTTAATGGCTCACTGGCCTCCCTGGGTGCAAAAGTGGCCAGGCCTGCAGCTGAATAATCATAGGATTTACTTACCGGCGACATAGCGGGGGCTCCGTTATAGTACATGTTGCTATTAGGGTAATAGTTAATAAAGCTGGCCCCGTTATAATCACTATGATCAATATAATTATTGAACCCCACATCAAAAACAAACCATTTGGTTTGCAGGTTCTTTTTGAGTTTCTGGCGGGCGTAAGAAGTATCGTTATAGAATTTATAACTGGTACGGCCCTTATCATTTTTCCCTTTGATAATGATCAATCCTTTGATCTGTATGGTGTCCGGTGGTGCCGGTGTATTTTTATCTGCCTTTTGCGCATGAGCCCATCCGCCACATAATACCAGTAACAAAATGAGTAAAAATTTATGCTTCATATGCTATGACCATGATTTATTATTTATTCCGTTTACGGGAAAAAAACTTCGCAACATTGGTTACCTTATCCAGGATCCGGCTGTCGCTGCCGCTTACTGACATGATTAGCTCACCGGGAGCGCCAGGTTGTTCGGCTACAGGGACTATTTTATTATTCAAGTGATCGTCTGTTTTGGCTGTATTAGCTGCCAGTACTGTTTCTTTTGTGTCCTGACGGGCTGCAATATGGGCGTTACCAGCCTGCTGCAGGTGTTCCTCCACTACTTCGCTCATAGAATTACGCTGCGGGGCCAGCTGGGAAATAACCGGTATATCTGTTTTAGGGGCATCTGCAGCCACCAATACAGGCTCTTTTGCCGGGGTACCCACTGGTTTGGTAACAGGCGATGTTACCGTTTTACTACGTTTTGCCAGCAATGGCTGGTTGGTTTTCGGTGTAACAGCAGGAGTCCCTTTTGTTGTTGCGGCACCGGCAAGCTGGTAGGTTGCAGCGGATGGAGTATCCGGCGCTACAGTGGGTGTGCTTACCGGGGCGGGGGCAGTAACAGCCGGTGGCGTATTTACTGCAACAGCCGGTGGCTGCACTGGGTCATTACCCAACGGCAACAACCAGATAACCAGCCCTGCCACTACTGCAGCGGCGGCGGCCCATCCCATACGGCGGTACATTGGCAGCGCCCTGCGTTTGCTGCTTCTGTATAAAGATGCTTTATCCGGAAATACGATCGAGGTATCGGGCATAAGCCTGGTAGCCTCAAACAGGGCCAGCTCCTTCCCTGCGGCAGGATGTTGCTGCAGATGCGCCTGTAAAACAGCCTCTTCTTCAGCTGTTAGTTCCCCATCGATATAACCCAGCATTAATGCCTCATAGTCAACGGAAGCCGTTTTGTACAAAGCAGCTTTATTATCAAAAACGAATTGCCCGTCCGGTACCAGTTTGGTTCCTTCCAGCAATTCCAGTTCCTGCCGGAACTGCGGATGCTTTTCCAGGAAAAGTTCCAGGGCAGCCAGTTCCATCTCACTCAGCTCGCCATCGATATAGCTGAGAAGATAGGACTCGTAGTTTGATATGTTAATTTCTATCGACAAAAATCTAATTTATTATAAAAATATTATATAACATTTTCCATTTTCACCAGGTAATTCTTCAGATGAATTCTTGCCCGGTGCAGATAAACTTTTACCTGAGAGGGATTCAGGTCCATCATTTCTCCAATTTCCTCATAGGAATATCCTTCATAATCCTTGAGCATAATCAGGGAACGCTGTACTTCACTGAGCTTGGACAATGCCTTTTCTATGACTTCCTTTGCGTTATGTATTTTATGATCCGCCACCTTATCCTCATCCTTGAACTGGTCTACAAG
>NZ_DATCRD010000256.1:0-22267 GCF_036569185.1 Chitinophaga sp. | reverse complement strand
TCAAACATCCTCTTTCCAATCTCAAAAAAATAAATCAATATAATCATCATAATCCTGGGTCAGACAAAATCCGCGCTGCTAAAATTCGTAAATTTATTGCTCCACTTTTCACCAAAACGACCCTGCATGGCTGGACAGATCAATTTACCGGAGCATATCAAAGGTTTGGACGAAGCAGCTGTTACAGCTTCAAGACAACAATATGGCAGCAATACCCCACCGCAGCCTGCTACCAGCCCGCTGATGGCTATATTGAAAGAAATCATGGAAGAGCCCATGCTGGTGCTGCTGATAGCGGTTACCGCCATTTACTTTGTGATGGGCGAACTTGGAGAGGCTTATTTTATGCTGGCTGCCATCGCTCTGGTGTCGGGCATTTCCTTCTACCAGGACAGCCGTAGCCGCAAAGCGCTGGAGGCGCTGGAAGAAATGAATGAACCGCTCAGCAAGGTTATCCGGAACGGGGAACTTGTCAGCATTCCTACCAGTGAAATTGTTAAGGGAGATATGATGCTGGTTTCTGAAGGTAATACGATCAATGCAGATGGCATTATTGTGCACAGCAACGATTTCTCTGTCAATGAATCAGCCCTCACCGGCGAGGCCTATGCCGTATTCAAGCAGGCCGACAACCATGACAACAACGTATACAGCGGCACTGTGGTAGTATCAGGGCTGGCCATTTGTGAAGTACGGGAAATTGGTGCGCAAACAAAGATAGGGAAACTCGGTACCGCTATCCTGAATATCAAAGAAGAAACCACTCCCCTGCAATTGCAGATCCGCCAGTTTGTAAAATGGATGGCCGTAGCCGGCGCCATCGTTTTCCTGGCAGTATGGCTGTTTAACTACATCCGGAGCGGCAGCATTACCGATAGTTTGCTGAAGGGGCTTACACTGGCCATGTCTATCCTCCCGGAAGAAATACCCGTAGCCTTCACCACGTTTATGGCGCTGGGTTCCAGGCGACTGATGCAGATGGGCATTATTGTAAAAAAGATCCGGACTGTAGAGGCGCTGGGCAGCGCCACGGTGATCTGCACCGATAAAACCGGTACCATTACTGAAAATAAGATGAGCCTGCAGGCTGTGTATAACGGGGCCGACTATACGCTATATGAAGCAGGCCACTTTCCTGCTGCACTGATCACCACTGCCATGTGGGCCAGTGAGCCGGTACCGTTTGACCCGATGGAGAAAACACTGCACCGCCTATACGAAGAAATGACGCCGGAAGATGAACGGAGCAATTATACCATGGTGCACGAATACCCACTGGAAGGCAAGCCTCCTATGATGACGCATATTTTTGGCAATGCGGCCGGTAAACGCATTGTGGCAGCGAAAGGAGCGCCGGAGGCGATATTACAGGTTTCCCATCTCCCCGAAAAAGAAAAACAACAGATCCTCGACCAGGTGAATGCACTGGCCGCAAAAGGATACCGGGTGCTGGGCGTAGCTACCTCGGATTTTACGGGCAACAACTACCCCGCTACACAACAGGAGCTGCCTTTCGTTTTTACCGGTTTGCTGGCTTTCTATGATCCGCCTAAGAGTAATATCAGCGAAGTATTCAGGCACTTCTACCAGGCAGGCATCAAGGTGAAGATCATTACCGGCGACAATGCCGTTACCACCCGCGCCATAGCCCGGCAGGCAGGATTACAGCAGGCGGAAGAAGCGGTAAATGGCGATACACTGATGCAGATGGAAGAGAAAAAGATGCAGTATACCCTGCGGTCTGTCAACATCTTCACGCGTATGTTCCCCGAAGCCAAGCTGGCCGCCATCAATGCTTTGAAGGCAGACAATGAAGTAGTGGCCATGACCGGCGACGGCGTAAATGATGGCCCCGCGCTCAAAGCCGCTCATATAGGCATTGCAATGGGCAAAAAAGGAACGGAGATCGCCAAACAGGCAGCGGCGCTGATCCTTGTAAACGATGATCTCAGCAACATGGTAGATGCCATCGCCATGGGCCGCAGGATCTATACCAACATTAAAAAGGCCGTTCAATACATTATCTCCATCCATATCCCTATCATACTCACGGTGTCCCTCCCCTTGTTCCTGGGCTGGGTATACCCGGATATCTTCACACCGGTGCATGTTATTTTCCTGGAAGTGATTATGGGGCCCACCTGCTCCATTGTATACGAAAACGAACCAATGGAAGAAAACGCCATGCAGCAGCCACCACGGCCTATTACACAAACTTTCCTATCGTTCCGGGAAATGAATATCAGCCTCCTGCAGGGGCTCATGATCACCGCCGGCGTAATGGTCGCTTACCAGTGGAGTGTGGCCCGCGGGGCAGATGAAGTGCTTACCCGCAGTATGGTATTTACCACGCTGGTATTCGCCAATATTTTTCTTACCTTGGTTAACCGTTCATTCTATTACTCCTTTATACACAGCATGCGCAACCGGAACAAGCTGATGGTGGGCGTTATCAGCATCACCCTGCTGTTGCTGGCTGCTATGCTATATGCGCCGCCGGTGGCACGGTTCTTCAGTATTACCGGTCTTTCACCGTATGAACTGCTGCTATGCACAGCTATCAGCGCAGCATCGGTATTATGGTTTGAAATATGGAAGATGGGGAAAAGAAAACTTCAACGCAATTAAACGGATGATATGAAGGTATTCACAACAAGAATTATCCCGGAAGAAGGACTACAACTGCTGCAACGTGCAGGCTTTACCGTTACACAGTGGCAGGAAGAAAAAGAAATGACCGCCGCACAAAGAGTGCAATTCTGTAAAGAGAGCGATGCCCTGCTTTTTGCCGGTGGCGAAAAACTGGACCGCGCTTTTTTAGAACAATGCAGGCACCTGAAAGTGATCAGCCTTTTATCTGTGGGATATGACAACGTAGACCTGAAAGCAGCTACAGAACTGGGATTACAGATCACCAACACACCCGGCGTGCTGAGCAACGCTACTGCCGACACCGCTTTTTTACTGATGTTGTCTGTAGCCCGCAAAGCATTCTTTCAACACAAAAGAATTATAAAAGGCGAATGGGGATTTTCCACACCTACCGCCAACCTGGGCATTGACATAGAAGGAAAAACACTTGGCATATGGGGATTAGGTAATATAGGAACGGTAATGGCTAAACGCTGTAAAGCAGCTTTTGGTATGAAGATCATTTACTGCAACCGGCATCGTAATGAAGCCGCTGAAAAAGAACTGGATGCCACCTTTGTTGGCTTTGATGAACTGCTGCAACAAAGTGATGTTATCAGCATACATACTTCCCTTACCCCGGAAACAAAAGAAAAATTTAATAAAGACGCCTTCCGGAAAATGAAGCCCACCGCTATTTTCATTAATGCTGCGCGGGGAGGCATCCACAATGAAACAGACCTCATTGCCGCATTGCAGGAGGGCGAAATATGGGGCGCTGGCCTGGATGTTACCAACCCCGAGCCCATGCAGCCGGACAATCCATTGCTGAATATGCCTACAGTAGCGGTGCTACCGCATATCGGCTCAGCTACACAGGAAACCCGGAATGCTATGTCGAGGATCGCTGCACAGAATATAATTGCCGCATTAACCGGCGAACCGGTGCCCAACCCGGTCAATCATCTTTACAACCTGTAAGAGCGGCCGGTTAATACATATTCATTAACTTTAGTGAAAGCTCAGCAGCATGAAAAAGGTCGCTATCATAGGCGGGTTACGCACCCCTTTCGTAAGGTCCTTTAAAGAATACAATCATATCAGCAACCAGGAGATGTTAACCGCGGTACTTTCTGCACTGGTAGATAAATACCAGCTATCGGGTAAACGGCTGGGAGAAGTGGCGCTCGGCGCACTGCTTAACCGCTCCACCGACTGGAACTTTGCCAGGGAATGCGTACTGGGCACTGCACTGGACCCGCATACGCCTGCCTACAGCGTGCTGAGAGCCTGCGGCACCAGCCTTGATACCACTATACAGCTGGGTCTGCGCATTGGCTGCGGGCAAATAGACACCGCCATCAGTGGAGGCAGCGATACCAACAGCGACATACCCCTTCTTTTTCAACAACAGCTGGCATGGAAGCTAACCGATCTCCGTGCCGCCAAAACCTTTTCACAACGACTAAAAATACTGGCCTCCATCCGTTTCAAAGACCTGAAACCATTGTATCCTTCTATCGTAGAACCCAGAACCGGCCTCTCGATGGGACAACATACCGAAAAGATGGTAAAGGAATGGGGCATTACACGCGAAGCGCAGGACGCACTGGCCTACCAAAGCCATATGAACGCCGCAAAAGCTTATGACGAAGGATTCTTCAATGATCTTATCATTCCATATAAAGGCGTTAAAAGAGATACTATTGTGCGTGCAGATACTACCCCGGAAAAACTGGCTGCATTGAAACCGGCTTTCGACTTCAGCGGCAATGGTTCCCTGACCGCCGGCAACAGCACCTTATATACCGATGGCGCCTCCGCCCTGCTGATGGCCTCTGAAGAATATGCACAGCAGCAGAACTGGCCGGTACTGGCCCACCTCGTAGATGCAGAAACCGCTGCAGTGGATTATGTAAATGGCGAAGGCCTGCTGATGGCGCCTACCTATGCCGTGGCACGTATGCTGAAACGCAATCACCTTAGGTTGCAGGACTTTGACATCTATGAGATCCATGAAGCCTTCAGCGGACAAGTGCTGTGTACCCTGAAAGCCTGGGAAGACCCTGCCTATTGCAAAAAACTCGGATGGGACACACCGCTGGGCAGCATCGACCGCAGCAAACTGAATATAAAAGGTGGCAGCGTGGCTATTGGCCATCCCTTTGCCGCCACCGGTACCCGCATTGTGGCGCAAACGGCTAAAATCCTGCAACAACGCGGCAGCGGACGCGCACTGGTATCTATCTGCACTGCCGGCGGTATGGGCGTAACCGCTATACTGGAAAGATAATTGTCAATATTACACACGTTATTCTTCCTATAAAAAAACCGTCCCGGTTTCCCGGGACGGTTGGTCCATTGTCATCCATTTCACCGAATAAATAATTCGTAAAGCAGGTAATGCAGATACCATGCCGGAAATGGACGCCTTCGGCGCCATGCGGATGTTGTCTGACCCGGGATTACACTAATTATGCTGAATGAGCGCCTTCGGCGTCGCGCGGATGTTGTCTGACCCGGGATTATGATGATTATAATGATTTACCGGATGTTGTTTTATGATTTTTCAGTGAAATGGAAGATGAAACTTAATGTAGTATTTTTTTAAGTTCTTTCTCCAGCGCTCAGGAAATTCTGCGGCTGCTATATATGCAGGTACATTCATAGCTTATGCAACTGAAAATACCCCAAATGAATCTGATCAGGCGTAATATCTGTTACCGGCGTAATCTCCAGGGCGTATTTATCTTTCAGGTGCACCGGCAAAATATCTTTAACCGCATGCACATCATCCACATCCACGCCGTACTTGTCGTCCACGTGCGAAGTAGCTTCCCCGAAGCCGGTATGCTTATAAAAAGTAGTTTGTTTGGATGCCCGTATAGATGCTCCTATATCTTTTTGCACGCTGAGGATCTTGTAATGAAACTCTTCCATCTCATCCGGCTTATAACCACCCAGGTTCAGAAAAAATAACTGCGCCTCCTGTTGTACAGCCGCTTTCTTTTCTACTACTTTGATCCGGTGGCCATCCACGAAATTAACTTCCCTGTACCCGTCAACATGCAGTTTATCTTTAGCCTCCGGCCAGAAGGCTTTCATATCGGGAACCAGGTCGCGCAGGTGGTGACCAATCCCGAAAAATACATCGTGCTGCTCGGTATGACGCCCTTCCAGCGTGCATCCTAGCACTACCATGAACAATTTTAATGTTGCCATCTTTTACTGTTTACAGTAAGAAAGATACAGCATTTTCAGTTCCTGCTCATGGCTTCACGAAGCTGCTGTTCCTTACCTGCACTCCAGTACCTGCAATCCAGGTTTATAAAAACGGAGGAATAAGCCAGTCTTGTATTCGTTTTCAGTACCAGTATTTTAAACAGACCGGCTGTTTTATCCATCTTTGCGAAAACAGAATCATGCAACAGGGTTTGCACAGGCAGGCTTTTAAAGATCTGCTGCATCGTGTCCCTGTAGGCTGTCGTACCCGGCACATACAACAATTCCTTGTCCATATACAGTATTGGCTGAACATGCGCGCTGTTGCTGAGCCGGTACATGGTATAGCGCGCCACATCGGGCAATGCCGAACCGGTGTTTACATATACCATTCCTGCAGACGACTGTAACGGGAACGCCTCATCGGCAATGATAATCCAGTTACGATGTCCCATCAGCGGCAACAGGCTGTCCAGCTGCATTTGCCACGATGGCTGTGCCGCGGCAGCCATCTTCCCGTTATCCATCTTACAGGAAAACAAAAATATAACTGCCACGGCTATCTGAAAATATGTTTTCATAAATTATACGATAGTAAGATGAAGTTGCTGCCCTGCGGTTAGTTGCAGTGGTCTAGCCAGCTGAATAGTTACGTATCCATTCTCTTCCCTGAAGGTGACCGGCATTTTCTTATCTCCCAGCAATACCTGTTTCACACCGGTATGCTGAAAACACAGTGTTTTCAATTGTAACCTGCCATACTTCAGGTGCAGTGTATGATTACCGTCTTTTTGTGTATAAGTGCCCCATCCTTCTGCAGTAACAAAAGGCGCTTTAAAATTCTCCTTACCGATAGCCGGCGCAAAAGCAATAAAACCCTTAGGACCATGATAACGGAACCCGCTGGCAGTAATAAATGTGCCATAGCTGGCCATTGCCCGTGCATAGTGATCGCTGCATTCTATTTCATTGAAAGGGTTGCGCTTTACGGCGTGATAGCGGTCGTGGATAGCGCGGGTAAGCGTAAGCGCTTCATCTGTCATACCCTCAGCCATCATATGGGCCGCTACCTGGTGCTCAAAGCCGGTCATACATTCGTTAAAGTACCCCAGCTGCCACGCATCCTTCACACCAAAGGGAAATTCCTCGTTGCGGGGATTCGTGTTCAGGATCATGCCTCCTTCTCCTGCAAGGGCATAGGGCCGTCCGCCAGGATGAGCGGCGATATAGGGCCCTACATCTGCCTTAAAATTATATTTATACAATGCCTTTAAAGCCGACAATGTTTTTTCTTTATCTATCACCCGGTCCATCCCTACCTGGAACGCCCAGCTTTGGCCATATACCTGGTCTATATGACAGGTATTGTAAGAGCCGATCACCGATCTTCCCTTCACTTTATCCGGCTGGTGAATAAAGTATTCACCGTTGAACAACTGTGTTTCCATGTTCCGTTGTCCTTTTTTCGTATACTCGTTACAGGTAGCTGCAAACGCGGTATCATTTACTTCTGTTGCCATCAGCGCGGCGGCTTTAACAGCGGCAATACACAATCCTACTATCCACGCAATTTCCCCGTCCCATACGGCGTCCAGCGTATTCTCCATAGGCGTATCTTCCATTCCGTCGTTGTTGCGGTCCTGGCGAATGAGGAACAGGGTAGCCTTCTTAATATTGGGCCAGTTCTGTTGCAGGAAGGTGCTGTCTTTGCTCATCTGGTGCTCACGGTAAATACGCAGTATGGTACCTGCCTGTCCATCTATAGCCGGGCGCTTCTCCGCTTCTCCGCGGAAAAGGATACCGCCGTCGGGCATCTGCCCGATGCCGAGATCAACACGTTGCCTGGTATCACGCTCCAGCGCCGGGAATATGCGGCCTACGGCCTGCGCATACTGCCATACGTGTGTGCAGGTGCCCTCGCAGGTGCCCACGCCTTCCCAGGCATAAAAGCGGCCGGAGCGGAACCGGTGAGCGGTAGTGGTAGCCAATGTGGAAATGTTGAGAAAAGTGCGTTCCATAAACCACCAGGGCAGCGATGCATCGTACCAGGTATTTTTCCACAGGCGGCTTTCCTTACTCAGGCGGGTATAATTCTCCTGTACGTATTTCATCACTGCAGCAGCATCGGCAAATTTATTGGCATAATAACGCCCTTCTCCCTGGATACCTTTGAAATGCAGGTTGGCTGCATACCAGCTGATAGCGAAATCAGTACGTATAGTCTTCCCCGGTAGTATGCGATGTTGTGCGGCAACGCTACCGGTCAGCTGCTCTCCCACATTCTTCACCACCTGTTTGGCAGACATCGGTGAGAAATGTGCAGCAGTTAGCTCACCTGCAGCCATAGCGGGATTTACTATCACTTTATTGCCTGCGGCGGCGATACAGAAATTCCCGTAATCGTATTGTTGCTGAAAGTTTTCACCACTACCGTTTTTTGTACGCACGGTTTCATAAACGCCTTGCCAGTTCTTTTCTTTCACAATAGTATTTACACGCTCATGTGCATCGCCGGCGGAATAGATCGCTGTTTTATTTTCCAGCCATCCGAGAATAGTGGCAGTAACCGGTACGGTGGTTTTATTTTCTATTTTATAGGATAAAATAGTTACCGGCAAACCGGAATCATCTTCATTCAAAGGAATAAAAGGCGAAAATGCTTCCAGGGTAATGGCCACCGGCAGCGCAGGATCTGTATAACGGATAGTGGCTATAGGATAAGTAGCTTCAAAACTGATCTCCGGCCAGCTTTCTTCATCAAATTTCCGGATAATGGATTGGCCGTTCCAGGAGAGCTGCAAGGCAAACCCCTGATCCAGCGGCCGGATATTTTTGGAAGGCTCAATATAACAAGCGCCGTCGCGGGAACGTACTTTTTTACCACCATCCAGTACATTAGCACTGTAGTCAACCACCTTGGGCTCTATTCCTTCCTGGTTCCTGTTGAAAATATCCCAAAGCCACAGTCGTCCGTCTCCACCGAGATATACGGTACCGCACATGATACCACCCACCGGCATACCAATATACTGCAGTTCGTTTTTGCTTTTAAGATAAGTGGTCACACTGCCCCGTTCATAGAGGGAAGCGATCCACGCTGCATCCGGCTGGCGGGAGAGCAACAACCGGCTATTATTAGCAATAGCGCCGCCTACTAACGGCAGGCGCACTGTGAGCGCCCCTGCCATTGTTAAGCCAACATTCCGTAAAAATTTTCTGCGTTCAATACCCATAAAAAATGTTTTATTTCCAGGCAGCTGTTTGTACCAGTTTTTTGTTTTTATCGAGCGCCGGTTGCGGAACCGGCCAGGTGTAATGCTTTAGCGGGTTAAAGGTCCTGTCCAGCGCCTTAATGTGATCCTGTCGCGGCGCTGCAGGTAATTCATACAGGCATTACGCACGCTGGTAAACAGGTAGACCTTTAGCTGCTCTATTTTCATAATATTGCCACGGTTACTCCATAAACCGGCGAACAGGTCGGCTACTATATCTTCCACAGCCAGCGGATCTTTTACAAAGGAATTGGCAAATTTGGAAAGCCCTGGCATCAGGTGCGGGCATAATGACTTAAAGGCATTACTATCATTGTTCAGTGCTATATTTTTCTGCCAGGTGGTGATCATAACGAGTAAAAGCAATATAGGCAACCTTGGGGAAGGTTCAGCCGCTATGTTAATGCAGTGCCATGAAATGTGAAGAAATCATCAGGGGATCGCCTTCGGCGATTTTAAATTGTCTTGGAGCAGGATTAAGCTGATTATACTGATTAGCCTGATTTTATTTTTAGGGATTTTATAAATAATTAAGGGAGATATATACAGATCTATCCGCCTATATCTCCCCATAAAAAAAAGTAAAAATCAAGCTAATCATTATAATCAACGTAATTAGCGTTCCAAGACAAAACCTGCTGCATTCAAAAAAACAAAAATCAAGCTAATCAGTATAATCAGCTTAATCCTGCTCCAAGACAATTTACAACCGCCGAAGGCGGTTATCTACCAGACAAACGTGGCCACCTCCCCGCTACGAAGAGACGCAGCGGCAAGCCGGTTCTTTTCCCTGATCTGGAAATCCTGTGTAGCCTCACCGGTGTTTACCACTACCAGTACGGTTTTGCCGGCCGGCGTTAAAAACGCTACATTGTCGAGTGAGCCGGCTATATTGGAAGCAATCCTTACAGAGCCCGCCGGCACAAACTTGGAAGCATGGCCTATCACGTAGTACGATGAATTGCGGGAAATGGCCTGGCCATCAATAGTGATACCGCCCAGGCACTGGGAGCATCCGCCTTTGTCGGTATGCGGGTTCCATTGTGCATCAGCCGCAAGGTTCCATTGTAATACATTGCGACTCCAGTTGCGGGTAGCGCCCACAATCAGTTTACTCACATTGTTTTTCAGCTCCTGTGCGAAACTGCCTTTACCATCGGACCATTGCTCGGTGAAATAAAGATGTTTCTCCGGGAATTCATCATGAACCTTACTCAGTGCATCAATAGTGCCTCCATAAAGATGAAAGGCAGAACCATCCACATAAGGATAAGCTGCTTTGTCTCTCAGGATACTGAGCGGGTACTCCGGTTTATCGCAGTTATGATCGTACAGGATGATCTTTGTTTTCACACCGGCTTTTTTAAACGCTGGTCCCAGGTGATCCCTGATGAACACGGCCTGGTCTTCCGCCAGCATCAGCATACTGGGGTTATTTTTAGGATGCAGCGGTTCATTTTGTATGGTAATGGCATCAATGGTAATACCTGCCGTCTTCATGGCTTTTATATACTTTACAAAATACTGCGCATAAGCGCCATAGTATTCCGGCTTCAGGCTGCCGCCAATAAATGAGTGATTCGTTTTCATCCAGGCGGGCGGCGTCCAGGGGGAACCTAGTATTTTTATGGCAGGATTCAACGCCACAATTTTTTTCAGTACAGGGATCAGGTCTTTCTTTTCTTCCCCGATACTGAAATGCTTCAGTTGGGGATCCGTTTGTCCATCGGGCATGTCATCATAGGTGAATACGGAAGCGCTCAGGTCTGAAGCGCCAATGCTGAGACGCAGATAGCTGATGCCAATGCCCTTATCTTTCGACAGGAACAATTCCCTCAGCAGGGCATCCTGCTGCGCGGGAGGCAACTGATGAATGAGCGTAGCACTGCCGCCGGTAAGGGTAAACCCGAAACCATCTATAGCCTGAAATTTCTTTGAGGCATCCACTTCAATGGTGGCAATACCTTTATCCTGCGCGGTAAAGAGCAATGCGGGCTGCTGTTGCAGTGCTGCAGATTTATTGGGCGATGTTAGCCAGTAGCTGATCTTCTTCTGCTGTCCCTGTGCAGTTTGTAAACCTCCGGCCATTAAAGCAAGACAACATAACAGTTGTCCGGTTCTCTTCATCATAACAAAAGAATTAGTAATCGGTAAAAATATCCAGGAATTCCCGGATTTTCATATAAAGAACGGTTGTTCCCGGCAATATTTTTCCGGGGAACAACCGTTCTTTGTCAGCTATGCGGCAACGCCCGCATAAAGCGTTACTCCCACTCTTTACTCTGCTTCAGACTTGTGTTTTGCAGCTCCAGCGCAGGGATAGGCAATATTTCGTTTTTAGGTTTAAAGCTTCTTTTATCAATAGCGTTCAATACCGCCGATGCCTGCCCGGTTCTTACCAGGTCAAAGAAACGGTGTCCTTCTCCTGCCAGCTCAAGACGTCTCTCTTTAAAAATATTATCAAAAGTAGCATCAATGGAGGCAAGCCCCACGCGGGCGCGCACAGCATTGAGCAACTGGTAAGCGCGACTACCGCTGCCGCTTCCCTCTCCTGCTTTCACACGGGCCTCCGCTTCCATCAGGTAAGTATCTGCCAGCCGGATCTCGTACAGGTTCTGTGGGAAATTCAGTTCCATGTTTCCACCGCCCGTGGAAATATTGGCAGTACGGCCCACAAATTTATTCAGGAAGAAACCAGTGTTATCAAAACTTTCGGAATACGTTGCCTTACCCGCTGCTACCAGGCTTTTCATATCCAGGATGGTGGCGTTGTAGCGCGGATCATTATGCATAACGCTTTCCAGCTCTTTCGATACAATAAGGAAACCCCAGCCGGCCACATACTGCGATGCCTCGCTGGTAGCGGGCGTTGCCACCAGGCTACGCGGGCCGCAAAGGATATTTAAAATATTGCCGTCGGTGTTGGCAACACCTGAAGTCCAGTTACCACCGGAGGTGGAAGTATAGGATATTTCAAAGATAGATTCGCTGTTGAACTTAATAACATCGTCAGATCTCCAGAGATCCGCAAAATTGGGCACCAGGCTATAATTGTATTTAGCGCTGGGCTGGCCAGGCGTTTCCCCGTTTACTTCTTTCAGCGCTGCTGCTGCTTCGGTCCATTTTTTCTCATACAGGTATACCTTTCCCAGCAGTGCGTACGCAGCGCCTTTGCCTACGCGGCCACCTTCTGTAAGACGTGGCGGTACATCCGGCAGATTGGTTTCAGCAATCGCATCTTTCAGATCCTGTTCAATTTGTTTATACACTTCTTCCGGTGCCACCTGCGTTACTTTCTTGATATCTGCAATAGGAAGTGGAGCAGTCATCAGCGGCACATTCCTGAACAAACGCACCAGGTCAAAATAAAAATACGCCCGCAGCAATTTGGCTTCTGCCGCATATCTCTTTTTCAGATTCTCATCCATAGGCACTCCCGGCAACTTGGACAAGAGGATATTGGCGCGACTAATGCCGGAGAAATTTCTTTTCCACAGCTCATCCTGCGGCCCGGTAAGCGGCGTAAGCAGGTCTAACCGCGTCATTACCTGGAACACGTTGATATCACCAGGTCCGGCGCCGCCTGTCCAGTGGTCGTCCGAGGCGGCATCCATCGCGCCTACTTTGGTGGTATAGTTGCCTGCCTGGTAACCCACCATGTCGTAAATGGCTACCAGGCCGTTAAATGCTTCCTGCTGGTTGGAGTAATAAGTACTTTCCAGGAAACTGCCTTTGGGAGGAACGGTGATGAATTTATCACTGCAGCTGCTCATCAACTGCATACCTGCCGCTATAGCGATAATATATTTTAAATTCCTTTTTTTCATTTTTGATCAGCTTTAAATTATCAGAAAGTAACATTCAACCCACCTATAAAAGAACGTGCCTGCGGGTATACGCCACGGTCGATGCTCAATGCGTTAGTGCCGCCTATTTCAGGATCGAAGCCGGTATATTTGGTGATGGTGAACAGGTTTTCACTCATTACGTATACACGTATTTTCTGTAAACCGGTTCTCTTTACAACAGTGGACGGCAGCGAATAACCTATCTGTAATGTTTTAACCCTGAAGTAGCTGCCATTTTCCAGGTAAAAGGAAGAAGGCCTGCTGTAGTTTTTATTGGGATCAGATAAGGTAAGCCGTGGGTAAGTGGTAGATGGATTTTCCGGGGTCCAGCGCTCCAGCGCTTTGGTTTGCCAGTTGGCTTTTGGAATATCCAGGCGGCGTAATCCCTGGAAGATCTGGTTGCCGTTAACGCCCTGGCCAAATACAATGATATCAAATCCCTTGTAAGCGGCATTGAGGGTGATACCGTAGGTCCAGCTTGGCGTGGGATTGCCAATGAAAGTCCGGTCTTTATCTGAAATACTGCCATCCCCGTCAAGATCAGCGAACTGGAAGTCGCCCGGTTTTGCCGATGGCTGGATCTTTCCACCGGATTTATTAGTGTAGCCATCTATCTGTTGCTGGTTCTGGAAAATACCCATTAATTCGTAGCCATAGAAAGAGTTGAATGCATGCCCTACTTCTGTTCTTACAATTTCAGGCATATTCTGGAAACTCTCCTCTTTATCATTCAAACGGGTGACGCCCTCTCCCAGGTAAGTCACTTTGTTTCTCATATAAGAAGCATTTCCATTGGCAGAAAATTCCACCTCACCGATCTTACCATGATAGCCCAATTCCAGTTCCACCCCGCTGTTTTCCATACTACCCACGTTGGCGGCGGAGTTGGCAATGGCGCCTACAAATAAAGGCAGGCGGGGCTTCATGAGGATGTCTTTCGTTTTCTTGTTGTACCAGTCGAAACTTAAAGTGATATTACGTAGTAATGTGGCTTCAAAACCAATATTAGTCTGGCTGGTAGACTCCCATTTCAGGTTGGGATTGGCCGGTGCATTTGGGCTGTAACCAACGGTATATCCCAGCGGGCCGAAATTATAATTCCTGCCGCTGCCTATGGTGGAAGCAAATGCCTGGTCGTCGATTTCATCGCTACCCACTGTACCATAGCCACCGCGGAGTTTCAGGAAGTCCACCACTTTATTTTCGGGCCAGAAACTTTCTTTGGACGCTACCCATCCCAGCGACCAGGAAGGGAAAATACCATACTGGTGATTGGGGCCGAAGCGGGAGGATCCATCGCGGCGCAGGATACCTTCTACCAGGTACTTTTCTGCATAGTTGTAATTGATACGACCGAAGAGGGAAGATACCCGGTGATCAATATTTTCTTTACCATCGGAGATGCGGTTGGCCGCGGCCGATTTGAAGTTAAGGGAGGCCTGTTCAAAAGTGGTGGCGGGAATATCGTAGAACATTACGTTCAACTCCTTTAACCGGTTATCCATATAAGCGCCCTGCCCCGCCAGCAGCGTAATGTTGTGCTTATTGAAGCTGCGCGTATAGGAAACAATATTTTCAATGTTCCATGCGTAGCTTTGGTGCTGGCCACGGTTAAAGGAGGTACGGGTATTTTTGGTAGAGCTGTTCAGGTAATATACCGGGGTAAATGTTTCATCGCCCCAGAAGGAAATTTTTGCGCCTAATGTAGAGCGGAATTTCAGTCCTTTCACCGGTTCCATTTCCAGGAAAGTGTTACCTACTACGTTGTGCGACCAGTTATAATTTCCAAGGCGGGTACTGATGTAAGCCAATGGGTTGGTAATTTCCTGTGCCACCTGGTCGGAGATCCCGTAAAACTGGCCTGCTGCGTTTTTCCTGGCTCCTGTTTGCGTATACTGGCCTCCGGCAGATTCTGCAGGATCGGTGATCACAGGCTTTGTAAACGGATCCAGGTTGATCGCAGAGCTCAGCGGTCCCCCAAATTCATTATTGGTATTACCGATGCCGGTTGATTTTTCATAAGAGTAACCAACGTTTTCGCCCCAGGTAAGCCAGGGAGTAATTTTATGCGTGGAATTTAAACGGAAGTTAACCCGCTCGTATTTAGAGATATCCGAAGCTATCACTCCTTCCTGTTTGAGATAGCCAAAAGAGGAATAGAAGGTAGATTTTTCGCCACCACCGCTGATACTTAACTCATGATTCTGCCGGATGGCGCTATTATTAAAAATCTCTGCCTGCCAGTCGGTACCCTTACCATAGGAAGATGGATTGGCAAAGGGCGCAATACCGCCATCGTTGGTCACCGCTTCATTTCTTAACGTTGCATACTGGGTGGCATCCAGCAATTTCAGTTTATGCGCCGGTGCGGAGGTACCAAGATAACCGTTATAGCTCACGGAAATTTTACCGCTCTTGCCTTTTTTGGTGGTTACCAGGATAACGCCGGCCGCGGCGCGTGCACCGTAAATAGCCTGGGAAGCAGCATCTTTCAATACTTCCACGGATTCAATATCGTATTGATTGAGGTAGCCGATCCCACCATTATCTACCACTACTCCATCCACTACCCACAATGGATTATTGTTGTTGAAAGAAGTGATACCTCTTACACGTACAGACGAGGAAGATCCTGGCTGACCTGAACTCGCAGCTATTGTTAAACCGGAAGTGCGGCCCTGGAGCACCTGTTCCACACGGGTTACCGGCTGTGATTCAATATCGGAAGCGCGAACGCTGGATATAGCGCCTGTAACCACGCTTTTCTTCTGGACGCCATACCCTACCACTACTGTTTCTGTAAGCGCAGTATTGGATGGCTTCAGATGAATATTCAGCGGGCTGCCGGAAACAGCTACCACTTTGCTGTCGTATCCAATAAAGGACACCATCAACAGGCTCCTGTTATTGGGAACTTTGATACTGAATTTTCCATCGGTATCCGCTGTAGTTCCTGCATTGGAATTTTGCAGGCGAACAGTAGCGCCTGGGATAGGCTCTCCTGTTTCATTCAGCACCCTGCCGCTAACAGTGATACTGGAGTCGGCAGCACTTTTAGCGGGTACATTTACCAGCGTAATACGCTTTCCCTCCATTACATAAGCCAGTGGCTGATTTTTCAGGCAGATGTCCAGGGCTTCCTTTACCGATACATTGCTCACATTTACGCTAACAGGCGCAAATGATGATAACAGGGCCTCGTCGTACACCACGGATACACCCGCCTGCCGGGCTACTTCTTTCAGCACTTTTTTCAGGGGCGCATTCTTTTCCGAGAGTGTAATCTGCTGCGACAATCCTTTTGCGCTGATATGCAGGCAAGCTGTAAGAAGCAAAAAGGCGGTCATTTTCATAACGCAGAACATTTTGGTTGATAGTAATTTCCGGGTACAGGAAATTATACCACTAAAGTTTAATTGCATACTTTTGTAGTGTTTGGGAATTCTGGTAATAAAGTTCTTTGATTAAGGGACTGAAACTCAAAGGAATGCCCAGGCCATACCGGGAGTGTTGCGAGCACTTCCGGTTTTTTTCGGACATACCTTCCCCGATTAGCTTGTTCCGGTTGTTGTCATTTGTTTAAATTTATCCGTTTTTACGTGGATTGCCGCAACGTGGAAGCAGCAATAACTGTGAATATTAAAAGTGTTGTCTTGTTATTTTAGTACGGTTAATTTTCTTCCTTCCAGGTTAAATTTAGCACCACTGGTTTCCAGTAGTTTCAGCATTTCAGATAATGGCAGGTTCCTGTTGATCCTTCCGCCAAACAGCCTCCTGTCTGCATTCCTTGTGTCTATTTCTATATCGTACCACCGGGCTAACTGTTTCATGATGATATTTATATTAGCGTTGTCAAATTCAAAAAATCCGGTTTTCCAGGCGGTTACTGCGGCTACATCCACCGGTTGTACCAATACAGCTCCGGTACTGTTGCTGATCGCAGCCTGGTCGCCGGGATGCAGCAGCTTTTCCGTTTTGGCCGACTTCACCTTCACCGCACCGCTGATCAGCGTGGTTTTCACCGCGTCTTCATCAGGATAGGCCATAATATCGAAAGCAGTGCCCAATACCTGTACTTCTATCGCATTTACTTTTACCACAAACGGGCGTTTCACATTTTGCTTTACCTCAAAATATCCCTGTCCCTCCATTTCCACTGTGCGGTTATTGCCGGTAAAAGCGGTGGGGTAACGTAAGCTCGATGCAGAATTGAGCCAGGCAATGGTCCCATCCGGTAATTCAACGGTAAACTGCCCGCCCCGCGGCACTTTCAGCGTATTATATCCCACCGATGCATTTCCTCCGGATACGGCGTATTCCAGTTTTCCATTCTGCTGCTTTACAATAGTGGCGCCTTGTTGTATCACTTGTTTGCCGGTACTGTCGAGCGTTACTACGGTTCCATCGGCCAGCGTAAGCACTGCTTTGTTGGTACCCGGCATTACGTCTGCCACCTGTACGGCAGCCGGCAAGGGTGCTGCCGGCTTGCGCAGGGTGTAGAACAAAGTAATGCCGGATGCTACCAACAAGGCTACTGTTGCCGCTATCGTCCAGTTACGGCGGAACGATACCCGCATCGGTACCGTTTCCTCCTTACTGGTACTGATAGATTGCAGCAACCTGCTTTCTATCCGGTTGCTCAGTTCTTCAGGAACTACCGGCCGCTCCTTCATAATACGCTCAAAATCCTGCTGCATTACAGACAACAACGGCCGGTGCGCGTCGGAGGAAAGCAGCCAGCTGTATAAGGTGGCTATTTCCTCCGGCGTGCACTGGCCATCGAGGTATTTTTGCAATAATGCTTCCTGTTGTTCTTCCGGTAAGTTCATTATAATACCAGGGACTTTACATACAGCCCCCGCATATAATATCCGGAAATAAGGAAAGAGGGTACCCCCGGGGAAAAATATTTTTTAAATAATAGTGGTAAGAAGATAAGTAGCCACCAGGATATCGCCATGACGGAAGATATAATCCTGTATGAACCGCATACTGAGCACCATGTGCTTTTTAACGGCATCGCGGGAAATGCCCAGTATGGCAGCGGCTTCATCGTAGGTTTTGCCTTCCTGCCGGCACAGGCGGAACACATTTAGCCGCTGGCTGGTCATCCGGCTCAGCGCCTCCTGGAAAAGACGGTCATATTCCCTTGACCTGATGGTAAGATCGGTTAAGCCCGCATCGTGCTGCGAAAGCTGCAGGAACAATTGCTCCCGCATCTGCTCATCTGTGGCCAGTTTGGCTATGGTTTTAAAAACGTGGTTACGGGCAATCCTGTAGAGATAACCACTGAAAGAAAGCTGTGGGTTGATCCGATCCCTGATCTCCCATATTTTCAGGAATACATCATGAACAAGGTCCTCCGCCAGGGAAGGCACTTTGCAAAAGCGTAACAGGTAGATATAGAGAGAAGAATGGTAGTGCCGGTAGATACTGGAAAAAGCCAATTCATCGCCTCTTATCATCCTCAATAACACCTCTTCTTCAGATGGCATTCGCTCCATACGTGTTTTACTGGTTTAAAGGTTGCACACCGTTCTGCTGTAAATTATAAAAAACCACGGGAAATACAAATAACAGGAACAGCGGGTTTACATCTGTTGTATAAAGGCCAACGCCCTTTTTTCGGACCAGTAAAAATCTTCTCCGAATCTTACAAACCCTACATGACCACCCTGGTGCGGGGTTTCCAGGAAAACATACTTACTGCCGGCCGCTATTTCATACGGGTAGCATGCTGCACCCAGGAATGGGTCATCCTTTGCATTGATCACCAGTACCGGTATACGGATATGTGGCAGCAATGGCCGGGAGCTGCATTGCTCCCAATAGGTAAGGGCATCTTTGAAGCCATGTATGGGCGCGGTATAGCGGTCGTCGAACTGCCGGAAAGACCGGATTTCCGCGTATTGGTCAAGACTGATGCTCCCCGGGAATTGCAATGCTTTTAATCGCAGCTTCTCTCCCAGGTCGCGGATGAATCGCTGCATATATATAATATTATGCCTTTTCTCCAGTTCCGCAGAGCCGCTTTTCAGATCGCAGGGCACAGATATGGCTACCGCCGATTTAATAGTCCCATCCACCGTTGCGCCCCTTTCTCCCAGGTATTTTAAAGTTACATTCCCACCCAGGGAAAAGCCTACGAGATGAATGGCCGTATATTTTTTCAATGCTACCAGGTACCCGATCACTGCGTGCAGGTCTTCCGTTTCCCCGCTGTGGTAAAAGCGTAGGTTCTTATTAGGCTCGCCGCTGCATCCCCGAAAATTCATGGATACAGTGTCAAAACCCGCCCCATTGAAGATATGCACCATGCCCAGTACATACTTGCGGCTGGCATTCCCTTCCAGTCCATGCAGGATCACCACCAGGCGGCTGCTTCCCTTTTCACTGAAATCCAGGTCCAGGAAATCCCCGTCGGGCGTAGCGATCCGCTCCCTCCTGTACGCCGCCGGCCGGATGCTGCGGAATAAAGAGGGGTAGATGGTAAGCATATGGCGGTTCTGTAATAAAAACGGCGCCTGGTAATCTGAGTTATGTAATACGGGCATCCCGCAAAAATACAAATTCCAACGCGAAGGTTGTCTGACTCAGGATTATGATGATTTTGCTGATTACCTGGATTTTGTTCTTAGATTTTATAACTGATTAAGGGAGATAAAAGCGAATATATCCGCTATTATCTCCCTTCCTATTTAAAATCAAAAAAATCCAAAAAAACAAAATCCAGGTAATCAGCAAAATCATCATAATCCTGAGTCAGACAAAACCCGCTATTTTATCGCCGAAGGCGATCATCTACTCTATCGCCGAAAAAAGCCGGCCCCAGCGGATGCGGTGATGTTGAACGCTCATCCAGATGATCCAGGCCTTCCCTACTATATGATCTTCCGGAACATAGCCCCAGAAGCGGGAATCCATCGATTCCCGGCGGTTGTCCCCCATCATCCAGTAGTAATTCATTTTGAAAGTATAACTGTCTGTTTCCTGGTTATTGATATAAATTTTTCCATTCACCACGCGCAGGGTATTGTGCTCATAAGTGGTGATAATGCGGCTGTAAAAAGGCAGGGTAAGCGTATCCAGCTTTACTGTATGGCCTTTACGGGGAATATAGAGGGGCCCGAAACAATCCTCATTCCATTCATAATGTTTTGTATCAAAAGGAAACACCCTGGAGTCGGCGAAGGCATCGTATACATACCGCTCTACAATGCCGCCCATGGCTTTCAGGGTATCAATGTTGGCGGTGGTAAGGTTGTAGATGAACATGCCCGAATCTCTCGTGGCCCGCTGGATATGATCTGTGCCCAGTACGTCCCGCATAGAGTCGCTGAGCTCTTTTTTATCCGGCATGGTTACATAGTACCTGGCTTCAAAATGTTCCGGCGATGCCGTAGGCGCGTGATTGATGTATACAATACCATCGATGATCTGCAGGGTATCGCCGGGAATGGCAATACATCGCTTGATCCAGTTCTCCCTTTTATCCACCGGCCGGGTAACCGGCGGGGGATAATTCTTATGCACATACTCCGCACCCAGTGAGCGCATATTCGTATAGTAATCCTCGTCATCCCCGGCGATGGTTTTCAATACGGTATCGCCGCAGGGATAATTGAATACCACCACATCATTACGATGCACGCTGCTGAAACCGGGAAGCCGCGTATAAGGCCACTGAACAGCAGTGGAAAAAGGTTTGGTATTTTTTGTAAACGGCAGGGTATGATGGGTGAAAGGCCAGGCCAGCGGCGTAATGGGAATACGGGGACCATAACTGATTTTGCTGACAAAAATAAAATCATTGATCAGCAGCGTTTTTTCCATGGAGGAGCTGGGGATAACAAAAGCTTCAAAGATAAAGGTACGGATAAGGGTAGCGGCAACCACAGCAAAAAGAGCAGCTTCTATCCATTCTCTCAACTTCGACTTCTTCCTGGCGCCTTCTTCCGGCTGCTTTACATCGCTGAAAGAAAAATTCATTTTTAAACGTGGTTTTGGATAAGTAACTGCTAACAATTTAACTAATTATACCCACATCTTTTCAAAATTTATATAAGCCAAAACCGCTGCTGTAGCGGCGCAGTGAACATCAGCTGTAACTGATCACTTCTACTGCGATGAGGCGTCACCGTTATAAAAAATAGTATTATTATACCCTATTCTGCAAAAAAGTATCATACCCGTTATTCTTTTTAAAAAAATTCAGGAAGATAAAATCGTTTTCTTAAATTGCTCTGCGTAACCAATTCAGTAGTTATACATTTACCCACGTTACAAACATAATCACCATGCATACGTCGAGACGTTCATTCATACAACAAACCGGGCTCCTGGCCGCCGGTATGATGTTGCCCGGCGCATTGTCTGCCATGACCGGCAACAAAGCGCTGCCAAAAAAAATAGGTTTACAGCTGTACACCCTGCGCGACGAGCTGGCTAAAGACCCTAAAGGCACACTGGCCAAAGTAGCCGGCATCGGCTATAAGGAAGTGGAAACCTTTTATGGCTTCCAGGGCACAGGCGACAAAGGCGAGTTCTGGGGACTGAAACCCGCGGAATTAAGCGCCGTACTGAAAAAACACGGGCTGAATACGCCCAGCGGCCACTATCAGCTCAATGACTACCTGACCAAAGGCAATGGCAACGCCGATGCACTGCAACCGCAGATCGACCTGGCGGCAGCACTTGGACAGCAATACTTTATTGTACCCGTATTACCGCTCTCCCTCTGGGATAAAAAACTGGGAGCAGATGATTATAAGTTCATGGCAGAACAACTGAACAAAGCCGGTGAACAATGTAAAAAAGCAAACCTGAAGATCGGTTATCACAACCACTACTGGGAATTTAAACCACTGGCCGATAGCAGCAGCACCGGTTACGAAATAATGCTGAAAGAAACCGACCCTTCACTGGTGGCCTTTGAACTGGACCTTTTCTGGGCCGTAAAATCCGGGCGTGATCCCATCGCCCTGTTTAAAGAAGCACCCGGCAGATTTGTAGCCTGGCATGTAAAAGACATGGATAAATCCAATACTGCCAGTCTTACCGCCTCTGGCACTGAAAACAAAACCTCCATGGAGCTGCTTTCCGGCGTTACCTTCGCAGAAGTGGGAACCGGCAGCATCAACTTCGCAAAGATCTTCGCCCAGGCAAAACTTGCCGGCGTAAAACATCTTTTCGTAGAACAGGACAAGATCACCATCGAACCATTCGACAGCATCACGCAAAGCTATAAATACGTGAAGAACGTATTGCTGAAATAGCGAAGTTTTGTCTGACTCA
>NZ_DATCRD010000255.1:0-41856 GCF_036569185.1 Chitinophaga sp. | reverse complement strand
CCCAGGTCGTTCACCTTTATAGCGTTGAACTTACCATCTGCCGTACTGTATTCTTTATCAAATACTACCTGTCCTTCCGCATTCACTTTTGCAATACGGCTGGCGTTGCCGGTACCATAGGCGCCACCGCCCATTGCCAGTACAGCCCCGTCTTCCAGCAGCAACATCTTTTCAAATGTAGCCCCTGGTTTACCAAAGGAAAGCTCAAATTGTTTTTCTCCCTTTCCATCTACTTTTACCATATAAGCCTTTCCCTGTCCGTCGCCCACATCGCCACCTACAGCAACAATGTTTTCATCTTCATCGATCAGCACATTGGTAAAAACATTGTGCGCGCCAAAACCCTTGTCGAATTCTACTTTACCATCGGGCGACATCTTCGTGATGCGGGCCTGTGCCGGCTTGCTGCCATCCACTCCTACGGTAATATAGTTACCATGACGGTCGGTAATTACCCGGGTGAAATAACCACCCTGGCCGTTACCGATGCTCTTATCAAATATGACTTCGCCGGTAGCCGACAACCTGGTAATGCGTGCATTGCCATAGGCAATGGTGCCACCACCTACCGCTACCAGTTCATTTTTTGGCAGCAGCAACAAGTCCTGGTAAGCTACCAGTCCGCCTTTGTTCAGTTTGGCATTGTAAATAAGCGTGCCTGTGGCAGATAATTTGGTAATGCAACCATTATCTGTTCCGCCCCCGATGGCAACAATAGCATTGTTCTCCGCAATGGCCAGCTTCCTGTACTGGTTTTTGGGAGCGCTGAAACTCTTGTTAAACACAACAGGCATCTCCTGTGCGAAGGCCTGTGTGCCTACCGCCAGTAATAGCATTAGTGAGGAAAATTTGTTCATTTGTATTAGTTTGATATACGCTAAAAAATAACCGATAACTGGTTCATTGAATCCTGATCTCGCATCTTCTGTTAACGCCCTGCAGTTGTATAAAGTAATCCCTGTTCCCTTCCAGCCTGAGATTCCCTGCTATCCATACAGGACGTGTAGATCCGAAGTAATTGATCTTTACTTTATCCGGCGTCACGCCCCTGCTCAGCAGGCATTCCTGGATATATACCGCACGGTTCTTTGAAAGCGACAGGTTATACCGCTCGGTGCCAATAATATCCGTATGCCCGTTTACCAGTATGATCCGGTGGGGATTAGCCTTCCATATCCTGAAAATAGAATCCAGCTTACGCCATTCCTGGTCCTGTGGTATAAAGGAATTCAGGTCGTAGTAAATCACGCCGGGTACTTTCCACAGCGATTCCAATGCTTTTACAGTACTGTCTTTCATCAGCGTATAACCGGTGCCGTTAGATGCAGAGAAGCCTTTGCCTCCCTGTTGCCAGGACACCATTTCGGGGCTGCTGTAAGTTGCCCCGCCGGTAGCTGTTGCTTTGACCGAAGTGGTAACAGTGGCTGTTGAAGCAGTATTGGTACCGGGATGATCATTTTGCCAGGGAATCATTTCGGGAGAACTGTCTGTAATCTCGTTGGCCTCATCTGCCATGTTACGCCCGGGACTAACGGCAATGGCTACTGCGGGAACGGGTTTTGCCACAGCACTATCTGCCACCGGTGGTTGCACAGGGAGATTATCGTATTGCTTGGTTCCTACTAAAGTCAGCTGACGGCGGTTGTCCGTCTGGTTCATGGTATAAGGCACGCGGTCATCTTCTTTTACTGGCTTGCCGGGATAAGGCAGATCCAGCTGTTTCAAAGGATTTTTCTTCAGGTTCAGCACATAGATGTGATCATTATCATGCGCTCCTGAACGGTCTGATGTAAAGTATAGTAACAATTTGTTTTCATCCAGCACAGGGTTCAGATCATCAAACTGCGTATTCACAGGATAGGGCAAATGTACGGTTCCTTCTTCTGGTTTTTTAATATTTATCATGAAGATGTCCAGTCCACCAAACCCGCGAAGGCCATTGGAAGAAAAGAACAATTTATCACCCACAACAAAAGGATACAGTTCATTCCCGTTGGTATTTACCTGCGGACCCAGGTTCACCGGCGCTTTCCACCGTTTGGTCTCCTTGTCCCAGTCGGCGTAGTAAATATCTGTACCACCCTGACCGCCAGGCATATCCGATGCAAAGTACAAACGTTTACCATTCGGCGCAACAGACGGATGCAGGAAAGAATAAGTTTCCATGTTCTTCCCCAGCTTCACCGGCGCCGGCTTGCTCCACATATCATGCTCGGGCTGGTAAACAGCAGATAGCAACTGTGTACCATTGTTATAATTAATATAGGAGTTCTTGTCGTTCTTTACATCGGTAAACCGGTTGGAAGTATAGATCACCTTTTGCCCGTTATCAAAAAAAGAGGCAGGCCCTACCTGTAATACGCCACGCAGGCTGTTATTAAAAGGTTCTACACCATCCTCAGAGATCTGGTATAGTTTGGAGTTGGTATAGAAAGATTGCTGTTCATTTTTACGGATATCGTTGGAAAGAAATACGATGTTGTTCCGGTATAATGCAAGGCCATACTGGTAACCAGGTAAATTCAGCCGCAGGCTGTCTACTCTCACATTCTCCATGGAATCACGGTTAAAGAAGCTATAATAGTTCACCAGTGATTCTTTCAGGTTGGTAAAGCGGGCATTGTTCTTATAATTATTGGCATAAACCGCGCTGATCTCCTGCGCTTTCAATACCCTGCCGGTACGTTTCAGCAGATCAATATAATTGGTTACATCTGTTACCAGCACATCTTTTTCAGGCTTATACAGCAGCTCGTCGTACAGGCTGATCGTTTTCTCAAACTGCCTGGTTTCAAAATACACCCGTGCCAGTTGTAACTTTGCCCGGCGTAATATTTCCTCACTGCTGCCGTTATTGATCACTTCATTGCACAGTGAGATAGCTCTTTCATACTCCTGTCTTTTATAAAGCCGTTCGGCACGCTTTACCTTAGCCATACTGCCCACACCACCCAGCTGCACGCGATCCTTTACAAAACTGCAGGAAACAAACAGGGGAATAATACCCAGGAAAAGTATGAGGGAAGAGAATTTGTATTTTCGCATACCATTCTTGATTTTTAAATTTAGAAATAACGCGGCGCCACCACTTTCCACTTCGACCATGAGAAGCGGTAATTGATCATCACTTCATGCGACACCGTTTGAGCGCCTTTCAGGTTCGACTGCATAGGGGTATCATAAGAGTATCCTATCTGCAGGTTTTTGGTGGCCTGCACCTGCACCAGTCCCGTCACCGTTTTCTCGGAACGCCATGATGCACCCAGCCACACTACATTCTTCAGAAGGATATTGGCGTTCAGATCGTACTGGAAACCTGCTCCCTTCACCTGCCGCAATAACACGTTTGGCTTCAGCTTTACATCATCATTGATATTCACCAGGTAACCTGTTTGCAGGTAGTAGTGTGACTCCACCACTACTTTATTCACACTGTTGCCAAGATCAAAACTCTTGAAAGTAGGCGACGACAACCCTATAAAAAAGCGGTCTGTAAATAACATGAACCCAAAGCCCACATCTGTTTTCCAGTAACTCTGGTTCTGTGCAAACACCGGGTCGGTAGTGCTCAGTGAGCTGTTGTCTTCCTTAAAATGTGACATACCGCCCTTCAACCCCAGTGCCAGGTAAATCTTCTCATTCAGCTTCACACGCTGGGAAACATTCAGGTTCACCGCCGTCTGCGAATTCACCGTGATCTTTTCATTCATCAGCGATACGCCAAAACTGGTATTGGTAGCCTTAATGGGCGTATAAAAGGAAGCTGTGGCCGTTTTTGGAGCACCTTCCACTCCCACCCACTGGTTACGGCCTACCGCAGTAAGACTGGAAGATTCATCCATAGAAGGATAAGCCGGATTGATGATCATGCCGTTGAACATATACTGTGAGTACAGCGGTTCCTGCTGCGCAGCAACCTGCAGGCAACAGCACCAGCATAAGATAGTAACCCCTAAAGCTTTCATAAGGCGCTTTTTCATAGGTATCAGCTTAATTATTTTGTTCAGATACATCTGCTTCAATTCGTATAACCCTTACCGTTTTATCACCACAAACCCGGTATAACGTTCTTTCCTGCCATCTATCGTTACTTCAATATTGTAGAAGTAAGAACCATCCGGCACATCATTTCCCGCGCTGCCGCCGGCATTCGCCTTACCGCGGAAGTTCTTCGATTTGTTATCGTAGTGCTGCAGTTTAAATACAGTACCTCCCCAACGGTTAAATATCACCACTTCATTATCCGGGTACTTGTCTATATTCTCAATGTACATCACGTCATTTCCAATGCCATCGTTGTTGGGTGATAACGCCGGGTGCACCCGGATCTTACCGCTGTTGTTGTTAATCTGGCGGCCATCTGTGGTATATTTCTCCACGGAATCCGCCACGCCGTCACCATCAGAATCCAGGTCCAGGAAATTAGGGATACCATCTCCATCGGTATCATCGTCAAACGGATCCCCGTTGCCGTTGATATCTTCCTGTTTATCCGTCAGCCCGTCGCCATCCGTATCACAGCTGTTGCACATCGGATCATCATTCAGGATCACTCCTGTAGCTTTAAACGGCTCGCCTAAAGTAGGCGTATGCTGTCCGGATGGTACAGATACCGTGGTCATTTTCAGGATAAAGGTTTCATTCTGTTCAAAGGTGGTATCGCCTTTTATATTCACCGTTACCTGCCCGATGGTTTGCAGCGGAGCAATCACCGTTTGTTTGATGGTATTATCAAAGTCCACGCCCGGTGTAGCTTTGAAGTCCATATAAGGATAAGACACCCCGTCTGTAGATTCCTCAAAATCATAATTAATAGTGATCGGGCGGGAGCTTTGCCTGCTCAGTTGTACATTAAACCTGAGCGGTGTATTCTCGTTGGTATTCCCTTCTTTCACACTGAATTTATCGGCTGCAAAAGATAGCGTCAGCGGATCATTATCGGTGATCATTACACGTGCAGTGTCTGTGGCGCCGGCTTTGTATACCAGCGTGCTGTTACCGCTGATATATGGAAGTATGGCCGCCTTCAGGAATCCATCATCATCATTGATATCATTATCTCCGGTGGTGATCACAAATGAGTGTTGTTTCGCCAGTGCCGGCATACTGATAGTTAAAATATTACCGCTTACTGTTCCTTCACTAGCTGTAAACGTGCGCGCATCGTCCTGTGTAATGCGGAGCCTTACCGGCACATCATAGGCTGCGGATGCTGGCGATTTCAATGTAAACTTCACGCCACTTCCTTCTGCAGCGGTTGTTACTTCCGCAAATATTTCCACCGCCAGCGTATCATTATCATGAATGATCACATCGGCTGCCGCGCTGGCAGATAACGGCCAGGTAATGCCTGCCATGTTGCTGCTAACGGCGCCCAGCTGCACTTTCACATCTTCGTCCCCTTCTACTATATTATTATCGATCGGTGTTACTTTTATGTCGGCACCATTCTGACCAGCCGGTATCAGCACCGTGCCGCTCAGTTTATGATAACGGGCATCAGCAACGGCAGTACCACTTACCGTATAGGTAACGCTCACATCTTTCACGGCAGACAACTGTGTATCGGAGAACCTTACACGGAAGCCGCCAGGCATATCCGGCTCAGTGGCATCGGCTGTTTTGGTGATCATCATTTCACGGCCAGGGGCATTGCTTTCATCATCATGTACAATTAAAGTAACGGTGTCCTTATCATCCACATCCAGGGCAATGTTCCTGTTGAACCGCTTCATCTGCGCCAGCATGAGCGACATCCTCACCTGTTCATCTCCTTCAATCACCTTATTATCGATCACATTAACGGGAACGGATATACTGTTTTGTCCGGCTGGTATCACAGCTGAAGTTTGTACCGGCGCTATATTGGTAGTACCCGCTATGCTGCTCACATAGAACACAACTTTCACATCGGCCGCTGCAGTGCTGGTACCTGGTAATTTTACGGTATAGGCGCCATTGGTTGCCGGTTCTGCAGCATCCTTATCTTTCTGCAGTATTACCCGCATATCCCCGGTTTCAGGGATCAGCACCATGCCCGGCTGGGTAAGTGTATAACCTGTTGTTACCAGCTGTGCGGTAAACTGCAGTTGTTCATCTCCTTCCAGGATATTATCACCGGTTACTTTCAACTGGTATGTTTTATTATGCTCACCTGCCGCCAGGGTCACCTGTGCGGGTATCCCGCTGTAGTCCGCATCATCTGCAGTAGATGCTGTATTCCTGCTGATATTAATGATCACATCTTCTGATGAAGTGATCTGGCTGTTTACAAACCCGATCGTTACATCGCTGCCGCTACCTTCATGTATAACGGAGGAGTCTACACGCATTTCAATCTTCAGGTTATCAGGGTTCAGGCGGGTAGCATCATCAATAGTTACTGATAACTTATCTCCTTTCATTCCTGCAAAACCGTTTGGTTCGGCAGTGATCCACAACAGTTCCGGTTTCTCCAGTACCAGGTCTGTTTTTGCGGTAAAGGAGAAGGTAGCATCCGGGATACCTGCCGGGATGGTCACCGTAGCGGGTAACAGGTCAATATCCCCTGCTGTGGCCACTGATCCCGCACCTATATTTAATCTTACCACAATATCCTTGCTGGCAGTAACCCCTGGGGCCAGGCTTACTTTCACCTGGTAAGCGTTTCCTTCCAGCACTTTGGCGCCGGGTGTAACAGCGGTAAGATGTATGAAGCCGGTAACCGGGTCATCATGTGTTCTGTCTTTAATGGTAATAATTGTATCCTTTACAACAGCAGTACTGAAGGTGGCATCTGTAATGTTGCCTTTTAATACCACTGTTTCATCATCTTCCAGCACCAGGTCTTTCACTGCCTTCAGCGCAAAGCTGTGCGTACCTGTATGCTGCCCTTTTCTGATAACAATATCATAGGGAGATGGTAAAGCATTGTGGTCTGCACCTATCGCTGTGCTCAGCGCGTTGTCCTTTGTTATATGTATGGTAATGTCTTTACCCGCCTGCAGGTTGTTGGGCAGCTGTGCACTCAGTACGGCGCCGGCGCCGTTTTCATCAATGGCGGCAAGACTGCTGTTCAGCACTACAGGAGCCGGCAACGGGTACTGTGACGGATCATCGTTAATAGTGATCACCGGCTTGTTGATGGTAAAGGTGCTGATACCATCGGTAGCGCTGGCGTTAATGGTAAAGCTTTCCGGACCTTCTGTGAAGTTATCTTTACTCAGCTTCAACCCGGTAACGAAGTTGTTGCCGCTGTTCAGGTACACATCGGGCGCCAGCACATAATCCAATCCCGCTTCCGCATCGCCTACCGATTGTGGCAGCAATATATGTACGGGTACCTCCGTGGTAACACCCGCGGGCAGGCTCACAGTTAAAGCCCCGCTATCGCCTTCCGAAAGCGGCGTTTTCCAGGTGCTGATACTTAGTGCCAGGTTAGCGGCATCTGTACGGGTAAGATCCTGTATGGCCAACGGCAGGTTATTTACTGTATACCTGTTAGCAGTAGCATTTACCACCAACGCCTCATTCTTTTCCAACACCTTATCTGCTACTGTTTTCAGTAGTTCAAAGGTAGCGGTGGTTTGTCCCTGCTGCAATACATAGGAAGCGGCAGACATGGTATAATCGCCGGGGTTCTTAGCAGTAGTCACTACGTTATCAACCGCCAGCTGTACGCTTACATCTTTTGCAGATGCATATGGTACTGCTACCGTTACCATCACTTTATTTCCTTCCGGCACCAGTGTGGCATCGGGAGTAAGGGTCATTTTCCTGGCATTAGGTTGTTTCTCTGTATAGTCTTTTATAAATACGCCCGCACTGGTAGCCGGCATATTGCTGTTACCCTTATTACCATCAATCACCAGTGTACCTTCATCATCCAGTATGGCATTAGTGATGGCGGTAATAGCAGGAGCAGAAGCAGATGCTTGGGTATTGAGAATGGTAATGCTGGCCGGCACCGTAGTATGACGGGCATCTGCCACCGTAGAAGCAGCGGTATTCTTCAACAGGTTGATCACCCAGTCCTTGCCAGCTTTCCAGCCATGTGGGAAAGTGGCGGTAATAACTGCATTGCTGCCTTCATAAATGCTATCGGGCGCGCTGCTCAGGATCACCGAATCGCCCGCAGGGAAAGGATACTGCGCATCTTTAATGTTGATATCAACCGTAGCTGGCAGGAAGGTATACACGGTGCTCAACGCATCGCTCACCGCTGGTGTAAGATGGATATCTTCTGCGTCTTCCACCAGGATATCACCCGCTACTTTCAGCTCTGCTATACCAGATGCTCCTGTGAAAGAAGTGTCTGCAGGCAGGTAATAATCGGTATTACGTATAGCCGTGCCAGTGGCGCCGCCAAGTGTTACCTTGATCGGTATTTCAGTGGTTACACCGGATGGTAAATTAAAGCCAATATTATTGGTGCTGTTCTCATTCACTGCAGCTGTTGGCAATGTGAAAGTGAGTTTGGTTTTAGCAGGATCCCTGCGTGTGGCGTCATCAATAATAAGAGCGGTATCAGAAACAGTGTAACCGCTAAGCCCGGATACGCTGCCGGTCAGCGCCAGGCGTTCATCTTTCTCAATAATATTATCATCGCCTGCCGCATTTATAACGGTGTAGGTAGTAGTATAAGGAGATGCCGTGTTGGCCGGTAAGCGGATGGTATCTTCTGATATCCAGCCAAAATCAGTTACGCCTGCATCGGAGCCAACTGCATTTCTTTTCAACGCAATTACAATGTCTTTTGCGGAAGTATAACCCGCTGGCAATGCAATAGTAAACCGGGTGCTGTCGCCTTCATCCAGGTGATACTTCAGCGGGGCAATGGTCAATTGCTTCTGTGCTGGCGCAGTCTGGTCGTTAATAGTAAGCGTCAGGCTGTCTTTCACCAGGATACCGGCTCCCGGGGTGCTTCCTGTCAGTACCAGCGTGCGGGTATCATCAAATACCTGGTTGGCGCTGGCCCCCACCAATATGGTATCAGACAATGTTTTACCGGGAGAAATAGTCACTGTACCGGAAGGAAACGTATAGGTTCCCGGCGCAGCAGTAGAGGAAGCGCCCCGGGCGAAGTCCACCTGGATAGGTATTTCAGTACTAAGGCCCGCAGGCAGTTCCGCCCAAACGCCGGGCGAAGCGCCTTCATTCACACTGTTCGCGGAAATGTGTAAAATGATGGGCGTTGTCATAGGCAACTGCGCATCTGTAATATTCACTACATATGGTGTAACAGTAGTGGTGTAAGTAGTAGAGGGTATTGGATCAGAAGCGGAAAGTTCTATTTCTATTTTCTCCGTTCCTTCTATCGCATTATCAGCATTGATCTTGAATGGCACGGCCACCTGGCCTGCTCCCTGCGGAATAGTAACGGGGCCATTCAGCTCATAGTCCGTACCATCGGTAGCGGTAGAAGTACTTTTTTTATTAATGACCACATCAATGGGAAGGTCGGTGGTAACATCCTTTGGCAGGGAAATCGTTACCAACCCGGTGTATGGCTCTTTCAACAGGGTGGGATCATCCGTTACAAAAGACAGTATTGTCAGTGTAGGATCCAGCCTGGTAGCGTCTTCTATATGCAGGGATTTGGAAAAAGTTTGTGCCTGTCCCATTACCATTGCATCCGCTTTGAAATTCACCAGTTCATCTTTCTCCAGGATACTGTCTTTCACAGGTTTTACAGGGATGTTCACTCCATTGGAATCTACTTCTATATAGGCAACATTATCATAGGTAAAGTCCGATGCAACCGCCTCGGTACCGGCAGCTACAACAGAAATATCCACTCTGGTTCTTTCGGAGGCCAGCACTCCCGGCGGCAGCGTTACACGGATAGAGTCGGTGGTGCTGCCTTCGCGGATCTTCGCAGGGGCGGATAAGGTGATATTCCGTGGCTCATCGTCCTGGATCGTATAGGTACAGGTAGTTTGCCCGGTAATAGTTACCAGTTTGTTTTCGGTAACCGGCACCAGCTGGAAAGTCATATGCCGGCTGTATTCCAGGGCATTGTTACCGATGATCTTAATGTTACTTAATTGAATTTTATCGCCGGGAACATACGCCTTTGCGGGGATCATAAACCCGCCGTAAAAAGTAAAATCGGTGCCCTGCACGGCGTTATGCGATCCGCCCGACGGAGGCACCAGCGCCACTTTCACATACATCTCCGAAGTAATGGTGGCCGTGTTATTTACTACCAGGTATAAATTAGGTGAGGTGAGATCCCCGTTATTTCCTTCAGGACCGGTGGCAGAATCTTTCTCAAATGATACCGAAATAGGATCTGTATTGGTACTAAGCGGCGTTCCCTGCAGGTTAATATGCACCGGTGAATTATCATAGCCATAGTCAACCGCCACGCGGGTACCAACAGCTTTAGCGGTTGGCTTCATCCCCAGGTTGATAGCTGCAGCAAGCCCTTTGGTGGAAGTGTTCACACCGCCTTCATCGATCGCGTTTACCAGTTCCATGTTGTTAAACACCTGCCGGTCGCCCGCCGATTTCGCCACGTAGGAAGAAAATGTCGTATAGGCGTGATAGGTATGTGAAAACGTGCCAACCGTAGCATTGGGATACGCGGGATTATAGCCTGGAGGACGGATAAACCCGATGATATCCGGATTGGGGCCACCGCCGGGAGGGTTCATAAACCCTGTAGCGCTTTTGTTATTATCCAGTATAGGCGCCACGGGGTTGTCCTGCATAGTGGGAAATTCACTCAGGTACAGGTGAAATGTAGTGGAGGGCCGGGTATTGTAAAAAGTATAGTCCAGCACAAAGTAGCTGTTAGGCGCTACATAAGTGATGGTCATCAGTACGGTGAGATCAAAAGGGCCCCTGCCGAAATTTTCATAATAAGAAAGAGTGCCTGCCAGACAAACCTTATAAGGATCCGCCGCTGTACCGGCTCCCATCACCTCGGATATGTTTGTAAAATTGATATCAAGGGGTGAAGCCGTGAAAAAACCCGTGGTATTCTCCATCTTGAAATTGGAGCGGATGCCCATTACCGCACTGCTGTTCTCCTTCCTGGATTCTGATCTCCCATTCCTTGTAATTTCATAGGTACCATCCGCATTGATCTTTATCCTCAATCCATCGGTAAGCGTATTACCTCCCAGCGGGTTAATGGTAACCTGTGCCTGTACGCCCGTGCTTACCAGGAAAAAAGCAGCTATGAGGAAAACAGCCTGGTACAGGAATACATGGATACGATGGGGCATACCTTGCTTGATCAATTTCGTAGGATAGGAAAGGAGTAACATATAAGCGTGTAAATTTCTATTTATACATATAGATTTTAAGTCAAAAATGTGAAAAACAGTCCTTTGTAAAACCCTATATGCGGATCTCTTAAATTGGCTCTCCCCGGCAGGCATCTATATTGTTTCTTCTTCTCTTCTGATGAAACTGAAAAACCAGCCGCCGGCAATTATATTTATCTCTCTGATCATGTGGTGGTGGGTCCCAAAACGCTCTTATAGACGTTATTTATGATTTCTTTAATTATACTATACCCTTCCACCTGTAGCACATCTTCAAACAATTAAATATAAAATCATATATTTTAATTAGCAAATCTATAATAATATTTATATTAAATCAAATTATTTTATCTGGTAATAAGATAGCGGGCGGGAAGAGGTGATTAACAAATTTTTAGCGCTTATAATACCTTATATATGCATACGGGTTATGTTAAAAGTTAAAATAACCCTAGATTTGCAAAAAACAATTCAGAATGTCAACAATTGCAAAATCAAACATTGACTTTAGCCTCGGATACAAGGTAAAAGACATGTCTCTTGCGGCCTGGGGTCGTAAAGAGATTGAACTGGCAGAAGCCGAAATGCCCGGGCTGATGTCATTGAGAGAAGAATATGGTAACAGCAAACCATTGCAAGGTGCACGTGTTGCTGGTTGTTTGCATATGACTATCCAAACTGCCGTATTAATAGAGACCCTCGTGGCCCTCGGCGCTGAAGTGCGCTGGAGCTCCTGCAATATCTTCTCTACACAGGACCACGCTGCTGCTGCTATCGCTGCTGCCGGTATACCCGTATTTGCCTGGAAAGGTTTGAATGAAGCAGACTTCGACTGGTGCATTGAACAAACCCTGTTCTTTGGCAGCCCCGACCGTCCGCTGAACATGATCCTGGACGATGGTGGCGACCTGACCAACATGGTCTTCGATAAATACCCGGAGCTGATCCAGCATATCAAAGGATTAAGTGAAGAAACTACCACTGGTGTTCACCGCTTATACGAACGCATGAAAGCAGGTACTTTACCAATGCCCGCTATCAATATCAACGATTCCGTTACCAAATCCAAGTTCGATAACAAATACGGTTGCCGCGAATCCTGCGTAGATGCGATCCGTCGCGCTACCGATGTGATGATTGCAGGTAAAGTAGCTGTTGTTGCCGGTTTTGGCGACGTAGGTAAAGGTTCCGCTGAATCACTCAGAGGTGCAGGCGCCCGCGTAATCGTTACTGAAATTGACCCCATCTGCGCTTTACAGGCTGCAATGGAAGGTTATGAAGTAAAGAAGATGAACGACGCTGTGAAAGAAGCTGATATCATTGTAACCACTACCGGTTGCCGCGATATCATCACCGGCGAGCACTTCAAACTGATGAAAGACAAATGCATCGTTTCCAATATCGGTCACTTCGATATCGAAATTGATGTAGCCTGGTTAAACAAAAACTATGGTAACACCAAAGTGGAAATCAAACCACAGGTAGATAAATATACCATCGATGGTAAAGATATTATCCTCCTGGCCGAAGGCCGCCTGGTGAACCTCGGTTGCGCTACAGGCCACCCTTCTTTCGTAATGAGTAACTCCTTTACCAACCAGGTACTGGCTCAGCTGGAACTGTGGCTGCACTCAGAAAACTACGAAAACAAGGTATATGTACTGCCTAAACACCTGGATGAAAAAGTAGCCCGCTTACACCTGAAAAAAATCGGCGTGGAACTGGACGTACTCACTACTGCACAATCTGAATACCTCGGTATTCCTGCAGAAGGTCCTTTCAAACCAGACTACTACAGGTACTAGTTTTAAACGACTATCAAATACAAATGCAGCGGGGAAGAAGTCATTACTTTTTCCCCGCTGCATTTTTTGTAAAAGCTAAAAGCCGTAATTTTGCCGCATGACAAAGCTGAGTGTAAACATCAACAAGTTTGCTACCCTGCGCAACGCACGCGGCGGCAATCTACCGGATATACTAAAAGTGGCGCAGGATTGTGAACGCTTCGGCGCCGACGGGATCACGGTTCATCCCCGCCCCGACGAACGGCATATCCGCTACCAGGACGTAAGGGATCTGAAACCACTGGTAACAACGGAATTCAATATAGAAGGATATCCTTCGCAGGACTTTATGGACCTGGTGCTGGCCGTGAAACCCCACCAATGCACACTGGTACCCGATCCACCCAATGCCATTACCTCCAACACCGGCTGGGATACCATCGCTTACCAGTCCCAACTGAAAGATGTGATCTCCACCCTGAAAAAAGCAGGGATCCGTGTGTCCATCTTCCTCAATGCTGATGTATCCAAAGTAGAAGGCGCTAAAACCGCCGGCGCCGACCGTATAGAGCTTTATACCGGCCCCTACGCGGAAGAATATACGAACGCACGTACACAGCCGCAAAACCTGCAGCTGTTCAACGACTATAAAAACACCGCTAAAGAAGCCACCGCTATCGGCCTGGACCTCAACGCCGGCCACGATCTCAATCTCGATAACCTCCGCTTCTTTAAACTGCATATACCACAACTCAAAGAAGTATCCATCGGTCACGCACTCGTGGCTGATGCCCTCTACTTCGGCCTGGAAAATACCATCCAGCTCTACAAACGGCAACTCGCAGACTAATTATACCAAACAATAAAGCCATTCCGCATTTACGGAATGGCTTTATCAACCCTTAAAACAATCAACATGAAGTTCATATCGGGTCACAACTAAACCGGTATGAACATATATAGTTTGCCGTCATGACTGGCAGCAATGTTACGCCCTGTTACTTCTTTAATAACGCTATTTCCAGTACCTGGTTCATTTGCTTCACATAATGAAATTTCATCCCCTTAATGTAAGACGGGTTAATATCCTTGATATCTTTTTCATTTTGCCAGCATAGAATAATTTCACGGATCCCTGCCCTTTTGGCGGCCAGTATCTTTTCCTTGATACCGCCCACTGGCAGCACCTGTCCGCGGAGCGTGATTTCGCCGGTCATAGCCAGGTAGGATTTTACCCGGCGGCCGGTAAATACAGAAGCCAATGCCGTAAGCATGGTAATACCCGCACTGGGACCGTCTTTCGGCACAGCTCCTTCGGGCACATGCACGTGTACGCTCTTCTGTCCGAATTTCTTCGGATCCACTCCCAGTTCTTCTGCATGGGATTGCAGGTAGGTAAGCGCAGTAACTGCCGACTCCTTCATCACATTACCCAGGTTGCCTGTCAGCTTCAGCTCTCCCTTGCCTTCACTCAAACTGCTTTCAATAAACAGGATGTCACCACCCACATAGGTCCATGCAAGCCCCACTGCTACTCCCGGCGGATTGCCCACTTTATAGATCTCGTTGGAATAACGGGGTTTACCCAGTATTTGCTGCAGCCCTTCTTCGGTGAGCGCATCCGGCAGCTCCTCATCCATTGCTACCTGTTTGGCCAGGTTACGCATAATGGCGGCAAACTGCCTGTCCAGCTCACGTACACCGCTCTCCCGCGTATAATCAGCGATCAGCTGCTCAATCACGGTATTACTGATCTTTATCTTTGTATCCTTCAGACCATGCGCATCCTTTTGCTTGGGCAACAGGTGCCTTTTGGCAATCTCTACTTTCTCTTCAATGGAATACCCGCTCAGGTCAATGATCTCCAGTCTGTCGCGCAGCGCAGGGTGAATAGAGCTGATATTATTGGCGGTGGCTATAAACAACACCTTGCTCAGGTCATATTCCAGCTCCAGGTAGTTATCGTAAAAGGTGCTGTTCTGCTCAGGATCCAGCACTTCCAGCAGTGCTGAACTTGGATCGCCCCGCATATCATTGCCTATTTTATCAATCTCATCGAGGATCATCACCGGGTTCGATGATTTGATTTTGCGGATAGATTGTACCACCCTGCCCGGCATAGCGCCGATATAGGTTTTACGGTGCCCGCGGATCTCGCTTTCATCGTGTAAGCCGCCCAGGCTGAGACGAACATATTTACGGCCAACAGCATTGGCGATAGACCGTCCCAGGGAGGTTTTACCGATACCCGGAGGGCCAACGAAACAGAGGATGGGCGACTTCATGTCCCCTTTCAGTTTCAGTACAGCCAAGTATTCCAGGATACGCTCCTTTATTTTTTCCATGCCGTAATGGTCATGGTCCAGTATCTTTTTCGCCTTCTTCAGGTCATAGCTGTCGGTGGTATATTCGCCCCAGGGCAGATCCAGCATCAGGTCCAGGTGATTGTATACCACGCTGTAATCAGGCGTGCTCGGATGCATACGCTCCAGCTTCTCAATACCTTTTGCAAAAGCTTCTGCAGCGGCGGCCGGCCATTTCTTCTCTTCGGCCTTACGCTTCATTTCCTTCAGCTCCCGGTCGTTGGCATCTCCTCCCAGCTCTTCCTTGATCGATTTCATCTGCTGCTGCAGGAAATAATCGCGCTGCTGCTTGTCGAGGTCCGCTTTGGTTTTATTGGTGATCTTGTTCTTCAGCTCAGCCAGCTGCAATTCGGTTTGCAACAGCTTCATCAGCAATTCTGCACGGGTGCGCAGGTTGTTGATCTCCAGTAATTGCTGCTTTTCTTTCAATTCTGAATTGAGATTGGAAGAAACAAAATGCACCAGGAAAGAAGGATTCTCGATATTCTTCAGGATGATGCTCGCTTCCGAAGGCAGGTTGGGAGAAAGCTGTATGATCTGTCCTGCCAGGTCTTTGATGGAAGAAATATATGCTTCAAATTCTGAATCGTCTTCTGCCGCTTCATCATGCAACACGCTGATCTTCGCTTTGAAGTAGGGATCTTCTGACAGTATTTCATCTATCTTAAAGCGCTTGCGGCCCTGTATAATGATGGTAGTGCCGCCATCAGGCATCTTAATGAGCTTCACAATACGCGCCACGGTGCCCACTTCGGTCAGATCCGCTACGCCAGGATCTTCTATGGTACTGTCTTTCTGCGCCACCACCCCGATCGACTTGTCGGTTTTGTACGCATCGTTCACCGCTTTTATGGATTTGTCCCGGCCCACCGTAATCGGCAGCACAACACCCGGAAACAGTACTGTATTTCGTAATGGTAATAATGCCAGTTCATCGGGAATCTTTTCATCCTCCTGTCCTTCCCCGTCTTCATTCAAAGGGATAATAGGCATGAACTCCATTTCATCTTCCGAATTTCCTAAATAAAATCTGTTCATCTGAGATATTTAAAGCCTCATGAGGACATTCTGTCATACAACCAGGCAAAAGTCCTCTTTTTTTTATGTACCCCTATATTGTCAAGTTTGGTGCCAAGTGACGCTCTGGCAGTAACAGAAAAAACAGTTTAGTGGTTGGCATTTCCCACAAAAAAATGCAGCAAAGATCAAAGTATTCACTTTAATCTTTGCTGCATCATAAAAATTTAATGCGGAACGCGGATTTACTAGAAGGATACGCCTACGCCCAGCTGTATGCTCTGGTTCTTCCAGTTGCTGGTGTTGGTTACGCTGTTGATGTCTTTTACATCGTTAAAGCCTATCACATAACGGGCGCTTACATTAACGATAGGCAACTGCAGCCATAAACCGGCTACACCGGAAATATCGCCGCCTTTGAATGCTTCTTTGGCAGCACCCAATACTTTCTTATCACTTACCAGTGCGCTGAACTGAGGACCTACCTGGAGCTTTAAACGCGGGGTGCCCAGGTCAATGTTGGCCAGTAACGGAATGCTCAGGTAGCTCATGGTGATTTTCTTACCATTGTCTTCCAGGTTTCCGGTGTTGTAGATCTCACTGAAATCGTCTGTAGTTTTTGTTTTGGTAGAAGAAAATATCAACTCACCCTGAACTCCGAATCCTTTTACAAGGTTTACCTGGGCAAATCCACCGATGTGATAACCTAATTTAAACCCATCCTGGAAACCGGTACCATCCAGCTTTCCAAGATTAGCGCCTCCTTTAACACCAAAGCGCAGGAATTTTGACGTTTGTGCATTCACAGTTGACACGGTTGAAACAGCAGCTATCATCAGCACTGCTACGGCGAAAAACAGTTTTTTCATAAATTACGTATTGTTAGTAATGGTTAAAATATAGACGTCCGGGGTAAAAAATACCCCTATGTTGCAATTACATTTCCCGTAATTACAAATTCCGTGCTACTTGTTAAAGAAATCAAAAACTGTATAAAATCCGCGCCGTGAAATAGCTCATAATGCTTTGATCTGTACCGGTTAAGGGCTTGAATACCGTGTAAGATGGCGCCAGGTTAAGCCGGCCAACAAAATAGGATACACTGGTAGTAATATCTATTGCGCGGGGCTCAAACTCCGTATGGTCTTCGAAATTAAGTTCCTTTCCCTGGAGGGGCTTTGATTTTATCATCTGAGGCGACCTGGCAATATACTGGAATGCCTTGAGGTTACTGTAGTAATTGGCCGTTCCAAGCGTCATATTCACCGAAGGTGTTATCATCAATACATCAAACCTGCCCACCACTCCTGAAAAAATAAACGGATGCCTCACTGCTGCAATAATATTAAAATCATTTCCTCTCAGCGTTTCTTTGGTATGCAGTCCTTCCGACACATGCTTTCCCCAGCCGTAATCCAGGCTCAAACCGGGTTGCAGCCACCATTTACGGTAATAGAAATAAGCAAAAAGCTCGTTCCTGATAGGCGTGGCAGGAACATCTGAAGAATCGGCAAAAATATATTTCGTGTAAGATATACCGGTAAGGAAATTACGGTTCTTCGTATAGTCGTAACCGGCGGTAAGGTCCCATTCAAACCAGGGCTTGTTAACGGAATTAAAAAGATAATAGGCGCTTACCCCTGCATACAACCCGCTTTTGTGATAATAGCTCAAAGAAGGAGCAACGAACGTTTTTAAAACAATGGGCAGCTCGAAATTAGTCACTTTGCCGCCGTAAGCGGGATTATTTCCATACCCGATACCAGCCACTAGTTCGCTCTTCTGTTGTTTCTGCAACAGCGAATCGAGCTGCCGCTCCAGCTCTGCGAGGCTTTGTCCCGATGCTACACGGCTACATAACAACAGGAAAGTAAAGAAGTATAGGCGCATGTTGTAAAAGTACGTCGCTGCAATATAAGCGTAAATAAGAATTGTTTAACCCCACATCCCATGAATAGGACAAATGTGTGGTTAAACAATGCTTTTCTGTCGGTCAGTGCGCAGCGGCCGTCCTTATACCAGGTCTATCACCGTAATTTCGGGCAGGATACCCACTCTTCCGGGATATCCAAGGAATCCGAAGCCCCTGTTCACATACAGGAACTGTTCTCCTTTCTTATATAAGCCCGCCCATTCTTTATAGAAATACTGCGCAGGGCTCCATTTCAGCCCGGGTATCTCCACGCCGAACTGCATGCCATGGGTATGGCCTGCCAGCATCAGCGCAATGTCCGGGTATTCGGTACGTACCTGCGCATCCCAGTGGGTAGGGTCGTGCGACAACAATATCTTAAACGGTATATGCTCCGCTCCTTCATAAGCCCTTTTGAGGTCGCCATAGCGGGGGAAACGTTTAATAGCGCTCCAGTTTTCAATGCCTAGCAGGGCTATCTGCTCGCCGTTGCGGTCCAGGATCACATTTTCATTCATCATCAGCTTCCAGCCCAGTTTGCCGTGCACAGCTTTCAGGTCTTCCAGGTTCTGGTGCTGCAGGGCGCTGTAACCGTTGGCATTTTTATCGGGCCAGGGGTAATAATCGCCATAGTCGTGGTTCCCCAGGGTAGAGTACACGCCCATTGGCGCTTTTATCTCCCTGAACACATCCAGCCACTCTGCCATTTCCACTGCCCGGTCGTTTACCAGGTCGCCGGTAAACAATACCAGGTCCGGTTGCTGGTTGTTGATCATTTTAATCCCTTTCATTACCGCTTCCCTGTTGGCAAAGCTGCCTGAATGTATATCGGAGATCTGTACGATCCGCAGCCCCTTAAAGGAAGCCGGCAGATGTTTGAAAGCCATTTTGATCTTATGTACCCGGTAATTGTATTTGTTGGAGAAGCCGTACATGAGCGTGCCGAAAAAGGCGCCGCCGGTGATAAGGCCCAGGCGGTTAATGAACTGCGACCTGGATAAGCCGCTTACCGCCGGGCTGGGTGCTGCTGCCGGCGCAGTGCTGAACTTGCGGATCAGCCACAGTATGCCCCTGCGCAGGTCGTCGATCAGCAGGAACACCGTTACCAGCAGCTTGGCCACTACCAGGCCCATGAAAATGGCCATCAGGTAAGATTTCAGCGTAGGGTGCCAGCTATGCCAGTTGATATAAGGCAGTAAGGCGATCATCAGCACACAGGTAAGAGAAATAAACCAGTAAACGGAGTAGGTGATATTTCTTACCCTGGGGGCCGACATATACACCATGGCTCTTACAGCCTGGAAAACGTAAATATCCAGTAACAACAGGAAAACAATAAGTATAATGGAATTAAACCCGGGTCGCATTATAGAAATTTAATATAGATATATAATAGTTAAGCAATTTAACACAACTTACCTGGTCTGAAAAGTTAAAACGGCAGTTGTACTATTTCAAGACGAATAACAATGCCGGGAATTGTATGTTTTTATTTTTTTTTGTTGGAAAACGGGAAACAGTACATTTGTTGCCAACCGGCGTACGATAAATAATTTTAATATTTTATTAATATATTAATCTTACCCCTGCTGAAACTGGGTAAAAATTAACCCGTTAATAGAGGATGGGACCCATTCTGCGAACAGTTTGTGTATAAATAAATATACTGCAGCACCCGAATTTTAGGTAATCGTTGTATTTTTGTCCGATTACGCTACTTTTAATAGAGTTACTTTTAGATATAGGTGTAGATTAATGACGGATGACGGAGAATAATCTCCCCGGAAGTTGTCATGAATTATTCAAATGGACTGATTATGAAGTATACTTGCTATGGACATTCCTGTTTTGCAGTGGAGATTATGGGGAAAACGATCCTTTTTGATCCTTTCATCACCCATAACGAGCTGGCGGCTAAGATAGATATCAATGCCATAAAGGCGGATTACATCTTTGTTTCCCATGGTCACGAAGACCATACGGCCGACCTGGTAACCCTGGCAAAACGGACCAATGCCACTGTAGTATCCAATTTTGAAATAGTGACCTGGGCGGGTAAACAGGGAATTGAAAAATTACATCCCATGAATACCGGCGGCAAATGGAAGTTTGAGTTTGGAACGGTAAAATGCGTAGTGGCACAGCACTCCAGCAGTTTACCGGATGGCGCCTACGGCGGAAATCCCATGGGCTTCATATTTATGACAGACGAAGGGAACTTCTATTATGCCGGCGATACTGCGCTTACATTGGATATGGAGCTGATACCAGGCATTTCCTCGCTGGATTTTGCCATACTGCCTATCGGCGATAATTTCACAATGGGTATTGAAGATGCCATTGCAGCTGCTGAATTGATAGAATGTGATAAAATAATCGGCGTACACTACAACACATTCGGCTACGTTAAGATTGATACCAACGAAGCAAAAATGCAGTTTATTGATGCCGGGCTTGAACTGATATTACCCGAAATTGGTAGTACCATAGAGGTTTGAGGAAGAAGTGATCATTGCTGATTTATCCTTTATCCTATAAATAACCTTTGAATTTTTAAATTACACAATGGCTAGAATAATCGCAATCGCTAACCAGAAAGGTGGCGTAGGAAAAACTACAAGTGCAATAAACCTGGCAAGCAGCCTGGCTGTGCTGGAATTTAAGACACTGCTGGTTGACGCCGACCCGCAGGCAAACAGCACCACGGGGCTGGGTTTCGACCTGCGCAATGTGCAGCAGAGCTTGTACGATTGTATGGTGAACGATGTGCAGGCCAAAGATGTGATCCTGGAATCAGATACTCCCAACCTGAAAGTATTGCCTTCTCATATAGACCTGGTAGGCGCTGAACTGGAGCTTATCAATCACCCTAACCGGGAAAGAGTGATGAAACAGGTGATCGACTCTGTGGAAGCAGATTACGACTTCGTGATCGTTGACTGCTCCCCTTCCCTGGGCCTTATCACCGTAAACGCCCTCGTAGCCTCCAACTCTGTGATCATCCCCGTTCAGTGCGAGTTCTTTGCACTGGAAGGTCTGGGCAAATTACTTAATACCATCAAAATTGTACAAAGCCGCCTGAATATAGAACTGGAAATTGAAGGTATCCTGATGACCATGTACGATGGTCGCCTGCGCCTCAGCAACCAGGTGGTGGATGAAGTAAAACAACACTTTGAAGAAAGCGTGTTCAATACTATCATTCACCGTAACACCAAACTGGGAGAGGCTCCCAGCTTTGGTAAATCCGTTATTATGTACGATGCTGCCAGTACAGGCGCTATTAATTACCTGAACCTGGCCAAGGAGATCCTGCAAAAACATAACTTCACTAAAATTACATCTAAAGACAAAATCCTAGCTATAAACGATGACCAATCCAAGTAAGAAAGAAGCGTTGGGTAAAGGCATCCGCTCTCTGCTTCAAAATATCGATACAGATCTGAAGCAAACTGCCGGCGCCCTGGGTGATAAAGTAGTAGCTGCCGCTACAGGCATTGAACGCATATCACTGGATCTGATTGTAACCAATCCGAAACAGCCGCGTCGCGACTTTGATGAAGTTTCCTTACAGGAGTTAAGCCAGTCCATCAAACTGCATGATGTGATCCAGCCCATCACCGTGGCCAGGGTCAACGCCAAAAAATTCCAGCTCATCGCCGGGGAACGGCGACTGAGAGCCAGTAAACTGGCCGGGCTGAAAGATATCCCCGCATACATCCGCCAGGTAAACGACCAGGAGCTCCTGGAACTTGCCCTGCTGGAAAACCTGCAAAGGGAAAACCTGAATGCCATCGAGGTAGGTCTCAGCTATAAAAGGCTCATGGAAGAATGCAGCCTCACCCAGGAACAGGTGGCCGACCGCATGGGCAAAGAAAGAAGCACCGTCACCAACTATATACGCCTGCTCAAATTGCCGCCGGATATCCAGGTAGCCGTTCGCAACGGCCAGCTCAGCATGGGCCATGCCCGTGTGCTGACCGGCGTGGAAAACGTGGAAAACCAACTCTTCCTGTACAACGAAATCCTGAAAAACGGGTTGTCTGTACGGCAAACAGAAGAACTGGCGCGTAATATTAACCAGGCCGACAAAAATCATCCGCAAAAAGCAGCCAAGGTAAAACTGCCGCCTGCTTTCCAGAAAATACAGGACAAGCTTGCCTCCCACTTCTCCACCAAAGTAAAGCTGGATAGGGGAAAAAGCGGCAAAGGCAGTATTTTAATTGAATTCTATTCGGATGAAGAGCTGGATAGTATCCTGGAAAAAATAGATCTATACGGTGGCTAATAAGGCTCAATACATATTTCATTCACTACGGTACGCTTTATTGTTCTTGGTTGCAGTGGCTATGGCAGCGCCTTTACACGCACAACAGGATACCCTGCGCCCCATCGCCAAAACAATGGATACCGTTATCCGGCCCATTCCTGCGCCCGGTACGGACACCGTTAAAGCCAACAAAGCCATCTTTACCGACAGCGCTTACGTGCCTGATTCCAAACTCCCCCACAGTCCCCGTAAAGCAGCCCTTTACTCTGCTGTGGTACCGGGCCTCGGTCAGGCATACAATAAAGAATACTGGAAAATTCCGCTCGTTTACGCCGCCATTGGTACCACTGTTTACTTCTTTGTGGATAACATGAAAACCTACAAGCTGTACCGTGATGCCTACCGCCTCCGGGTAGACGGCAACCCGGATACCAACGATACCAGCCCGTATACCAAACCTTATGATACAGAATCACTTAAAGTGGGCCGCGACCAGTTCCGGCAGTATGTGGATTATTCCGTGCTGTTCTTTATCCTGGCTTATGGTGTAAACATTATAGACGCCACCGTATTTGCGCATCTGCGTAACTTCGATATGTCGGATGATCTCAGTATGCGCGTATCTCCTATGCTGATCAACAACCGTACACTGGGCATCGGCGTAAATATTTCCTTCGGCGGTAAAAAGGGAAAAAGCCGTTACTTCGCAGGCCGCTGATCTTCACAAACACATCAACTTAAAATACAACTTTCAAGGGTCATGAAAATAGCGCTCATCGGATATGGTAAAATGGGACAGGCAATAGATGCTATTGCTACTGCCAAAGGTCATGAAATAATACTCCGGGTGGATATTAACAGTAAACACCTGCTGGAAAAAGAGCACCTCTCACAGGCGGATGTAGCTATCGAGTTTACCACTCCTGAAACAGCCTACCACAATATCTTAAAATGCTTCGATGCCAATGTGCCGGTAGTTTCCGGTACCACCGGCTGGCTGGATAAACTGCCGGAAATAAAGGCGCTCTGCCAGGAAAAGCACCAGGCATTCCTTCATGCCACCAACTTCAGCATAGGTGTAAATATCTTCTTTGAACTGAACAAGAAACTGGCAGCCCTCATGGCCGGCCAGCCGCAATACAACGTGAAGATGGAAGAGATCCATCATACCCAGAAAAAAGATGCGCCAAGCGGTACCGCCCTCACACTGGCAGAGCAGGTACTGGCATCTGTGACCCGTAAAACCGGATGGGTAAACGAAGACAGCGATCAACCGGAAACACTGCCTATCATTTCCAAAAGGATAGATCCGGCGCCGGGTACACATACCGTTAACTATACTTCCGCTATCGACGATATCACCATCACCCATACCGCCCACTCCCGCGAAGGCTTTGCCGCCGGCGCCGTAGTAGCGGCAGAATGGCTGAAAGGCAAAACCGGCGTGTTCACCATGCGGGATGTGCTGAACCTGGGATAGCAGCAACGATACCTTTTGGCGGCCGGAGCCCTTTCCGGTGGCTAAAAGCCAGCCACTCACTGCTGGCAGCTAAAAACTGCTTATCTTTGCAGGAATATAAAGTTAGCACCGAACTATAAGTTCATCCGTGGAGGGATGCAAAAAAGTCTGTATGTTATCAAAAAAAACGCAATACGCATTTCACGCATTAGTACACCTGGCAGAGAATGTAGATAAGGGCCCTATCCTTATATCCGAGATTGCACAGGAAAAAAATATTTCCATCAAATTCCTGGAAAACATTTTGCTGGAATTGAAGAATGCCGGCATCCTCGGCAGTAAAAAAGGGAAAGGCGGGGGATATTACCTCATGCGGCCTCCAAAAGAGATCGCCCTGGCCAAGATCATCCGCCTGCTCGATGGTCCGATTGCGCTGCTCCCATGCGTAAGCCTCAACTACTACGAGCGTTGCGAGAACTGCCGCGACGAAGCGGTATGCGGCCTTAACGAAGTAATGGGCCGCGTTAGGGACTCTGCCCTCAAGATCCTTGAAAATAAAACACTGAAAGATATTCTGACCAGGAATAGCTAATCAGGGTTGAAAATATCAAAGCCGGCCACTAAGCCGGCTTTTCCGCTCCTGTAAAGGGTTTCGTGATCAAGTCCACCTTCCCTCCACCTTCTGTCCACTTGCACAGCCCGGCTACTCCTACCGCTATCCCAGTCCGAAGCAAGTCCTGTCCGTTAACTAATCCCCCAGCTCTTAACCGCCAATTAATCATTATAATCATCCTAATCCTGAGTCAGACAACATCCGCGTAGTCGCCGAAGGCGACTAATCACCCCCTGCTTCTCCGCCCCCACAGCTCATCTTCCCAAAAGAAATAATTTTTTACATTATTAGTCTATCTTTTTTATAGGTTTTATGTATTTTTGTTGCAGGAGTGACCGTAATTGCTCCGCTGGCACTAGACATATCAATTCAATAAGGAAGATCTACATGACAGACATTACCACCGCGCTGGTCAACAAACCAGTGGAGGAGGCCATACAGTACCTGCTGGAACAATACCCCGGCGCTGTAGCATTCTCTACTTCTTTTGGCCAGGAAGACCAGGTAATATCAGATATTATCTGGCGTAACCAATTGCCGGTTAGAGTTTTTACCCTGGACACGGGCCGCCTCTTTCAGGAAACGTACGATGTAATGGACCTTACCATGGCCCGTTATAAACAGCCTGTAGAAGTGTATTACCCCGATACCAAAGCAGTAGAAAAACTGATTTCCGCCAAAGGCCCCAACAGCTTTTACGAATCCGTGGAAAACCGCAAGGAATGTTGCGGCATCCGCAAAATTGTTCCCCTCAACAGGGCGCTGGAAGGCGTAAAAGTCTGGATCACCGGCCTCCGGGCAGAACAATCCGAAAACAGGCAGGGCATGGAAATCCTTGAATGGGACGAACACCGCCATCTCTACAAATTCAACCCGTTGATCCACTGGGGCTACGACGAAGTGCTGGCCTACCTGGAGCAACATAAAGTGCCTTACAACAAGCTGCACGACAAAGGCTTTATCAGCATAGGCTGCGCTCCCTGTACACGCGCCATCGAACCGGGAGAAAATCCACGCGCCGGCCGCTGGTGGTGGGAACAGTCGCAGAAGGAATGCGGACTGCACGGATAACAAATATTAGCTTTTTGAATAAATTATTATAGTCCATGACTAATAAGATAAATTGGGAATTTCCTCAGGCACTGGAAGATGAAGCCATTTACATACTTCGCGAAACAGTAGCACAGTTTGAAAAACCGGTGCTCCTGTTCTCCGGCGGTAAGGATTCAATTACACTCGTACGACTGGCACAGAAAGCATTTTACCCCGGTAAAATACCTTTCTCCCTGCTGCATGTGGACACCGGCCACAATTTCCCGGAAACCATCCAGTTCCGCGACTGGCTCGTGGATACACTCGGACTGGATATCATCATCCGTAATGTTCAGGACAGTATCGACCAGGGTAAAGCCCAGGAAGAAACCGGTAAATATGCCAGCAGGAACGCACTGCAAACCGTGACCCTCCTCGACGCCATCGAAGAAGGCAAGTTCGACGCCTGCATAGGCGGCGCCCGCAGGGATGAAGAAAAAGCCCGCGCCAAGGAAAGGATCTTCTCGGTAAGAGATGAATTCGGTCAATGGAACGCCAAAATGCAACGCCCCGAACTGTTCGATATCCTCAACGGTAAAATCAATATCGGCGAAAACGTGCGCGTATTCCCTATCTCCAACTGGACAGAACTGGACGTATGGAACTACATCGTCCGCGAAAAACTGGAGATCCCGTCTATCTACTTCTCCCACGAAAGGGAAATCATAGAACGCGATGGTCTTTACTGGCCTTACTCCTCTTTCCTCAATACCACTGCCGACGAAGTGCCGTTCCGCCAGAAAGTACGCTTCCGTACCGTAGGCGATATGACCTGTACTGCCGCCGTATTATCTGAAGCAGATAAACTGGAAGACATCATTGCTGAAATCATGGAAGCAAAGATCTCTGAACGTGGCGCACGTATAGACGATAAACGCTCTGAAGCCGCCATGGAAAAGAGAAAACAGGCAGGATACTTCTAACAGCATTTCCTGTTATACACACTTAACTTAATTGAACACATCTTTCAACGCCCGGCGCTGAAAGCAAAAAAATAAAAATAATGGAGGTTTTACGTATAGCCACTTCCGGTAGTGTAGACGATGGTAAAAGTACCTTAATAGGCCGTTTATTATACGATACCAATTCTATTCCGCAAGATAAAATGGAAGCGCTCCACGCTGCCAGCAAACGCAAAGGACTGGATTTTACCGACCTGTCGTTGCTCACCGACGGACTGGTAGCAGAACGCGAACAGGGAATTACGATAGATGTAGCCCATATCTATTTCTCCACCCCTACCCGTAAATACATCATTGCCGATACCCCCGGGCATATTGAATATACCCGCAACATGGTTACCGGCGCCTCCAATGCACAGGTATCCCTGATCCTTATAGACGCCCGCAGGGGCATCGTGGAACAAACCCACCGCCACTTCTTCATTGCTAACCTCCTGCGTATTCCCTACCTGGTGGTTTGCGTTAATAAAATGGACCTGGTTGATTACAGTGAAGCCCGCTTTAACCAGATCGTGGAAGATTTCCAGCAAATGCTTCATAATGCAGGATTCAAAGGACAGGAAGTGAAGTTTATTCCCATCTCCTCCCTGTATGGTGAAAACGTGGCCAGCCGCACCGGCGCTATCAACTGGTACAACGGCAGTACCCTGCTGGAATACCTGGAGCAGGTATCTTTTGATCATGAAGACAACAGTCACCCTGCCCGCTTTCCCATTCAAAGCGTGATCCGCCCGAGAACCACCGAATACCACGATTTCCGCGGCTTTGCGGGTAAAGTGGCCAGCGGGCACTTCTCTGTAGGCGATGAAGTGGTTTCCCTGCCCTCCGGGCAAAAAAGCCGCATCAAAACCATCGAGCAATTTGAGAAACAACTAACGGTGGCGCATGCACGTGAAAGCGTGGTGATCACCCTGGAAGGTGAAATAGACAGCAGTCGCGGTAACATGCTCGTGAAAACAAACGAAGCACCACAACAACTGAAAGAAATAAGCGCCAACATCTGCTGGATGGACCAGTTGCCGCTTGCTGCCGGTAAAACCTACCTGCTGCAGCACGGCGTGAACCGTGTGAAAGCAAAAGTACTGCAGATCAACTATGTAACAGATGTGACCAACCACGTACAGGTAACAGATAAAACTTCCATGACATTGAATGATATCGGCCGTATCACGCTGAAAACAGCTGCGCCGGTATTCGCAGATCCTTATGAGAAGAACCCTGCCAATGGCGCCTTCATTCTCATCGACGAATTCAACAACACTACAGTAGCTGTGGGGTTTATTGAATAGGGTGCAGCGGAGGGGATCGCCTTCGGCGATTGTCTTGGAACACTGATTACGCTGATTTTGATGATTAGTTTGATTTTATTTTTTTGATTTTTATAATAACAAGGGAGATATATGCGAATGGTTCGCCTATATCTCCCTTAATTCTTTATGAAAGTCTAAAAAAATAAAATCAAACTAATCATCAAAATCAGCGTAATCAGTGTTCCAAGACAAAATTCGCACCGCCGAAGGCGGTAAGCATTATATATGCGCCAGCATATCTTTTGTCATGGCTTCGAGGTCGAACTCGGGCTTCCAGCCCCAATCGGCGCGCGCCTGGCTGTCGTCGATGCTGTTGGGCCAGCCGTCAGCAATCTGCTGGCGGTAATCCGGCTGGTACGACATGGTAAAGGCAGGAATGTGTTTCTTGATTTCAGCGCCTATCTCCTTAGGGGAGAAGCTCATGGCGCCTAAGTTATATGCGGAACGAACGGTGATCCTGGAGGCGTCTGCTTCCATCAGTTCAATGGTAGCACGGATGGCGTCCGGCATATACATCATAGGCAGGTAAGTGTTTTCAGACAGGAAGCTGGTGTATTGCTGGTGCTCTTTCGCATCGTGGAAAATTTCGATGGCGTAATCCGTGGTACCTCCGCCGGGCGCTGATTTGTAGCTGATCAGCCCGGGATAACGCAGGCTCCTCACATCCACGCCGAAACGGTGATTATAATATTCGCACCAACGCTCGCCGGCAAATTTACTGATCCCATAAATGGTGGTAGGCTCAATAATAGTATGCTGCGGTGTTTCCTGCGCCGGGGAATTAGGCCCGAATACGGCAATAGAGCTGGGCCAGTATACTTTATCAAGGTTCTCTTCTTTGGCAATATCCAGCACATTCAACAGGCTTTGCATATTGATATGCCAGGCCAGCAACGGATTTTTTTCACCGGTGGCCGACAGGATCGCCGCCAGCAGATAGATCTGGGTGATATTATGACGGATCACCAGCACATGCAGCATCTCCTTGTTCATCACATCCAGCGATACATACGGACCGGTTCCCTTCAGCAGGTCGTGCTCCTCACGCAGATCCGAGGCCAGCACATTTGCATCCCCATACATCTTTCTCAGGGCCAGCGTCAGTTCCACGCCAATTTGTCCGCAGGCGCCAATAACCAGTATCTTATCTTTCTTCATACAAAAATATAATTGTAAGCTTTTTTAAATCGAAGCGTAATATTAACGGGTTCGCCGGTATTTCCACACACCCCGCCTCAGCGCATGACAATGCTATAACAATAAAATTAACAGCAGGTTATACATGTGGTTTTCGGATTACAATATCATGACAATCACTGTAAATGGTGTCGTTTAATCGCCTCCTTTGCCGGAGAATGCCTATCTTTGCACCTTCATTTAAATGACCCAATTTTTTCAAGATATGAAGCATTTAAAATCTTTGTTTAAAGAGCAGTACAACCCCGAAAATTTTTTCCTGATTGCGGGTCCGTGTGTGATAGAAGAAGAATCGATATTGATGGAAGTAGCGGAAAAAGTGACCACCATCTGTAAACGTTTAGCCATCCCTTATATTTTCAAAGCATCTTACCGTAAAGCCAACCGCACCAGCGTACATTCCTTCACAGGAATCGGCGATGTGGAAGGACTGGAACTGCTGCAGAAAATAGGCAAAACCTTTAATGTTCCTGTTACTTCAGATATTCACTCTGCCGCAGAAGCTGCAATGGCAGCCGCTTACGTGGATGTGCTGCAGATTCCTGCCTTCCTTTGCCGCCAAACGGATATCCTGCTGGCTGCCGCCGAAACAGGTAAAGTGGTAAATGTAAAGAAAGGACAGTTCCTCAGCGGCGAATCCATGAAATTTGCCGTGGAAAAGATCAAAGGCGCAGGCAATGATCATATCATCCTTACCGAACGTGGTACCACCTTTGGCTACCAGGACCTGGTGGTGGATTATCGCAACATTCCTATCATGAAGCACCTGGGCGAACCGGTGGTAATGGACTGTACCCATTCCCTGCAACAGCCCAATCAAACCAGCGGCGTAACCGGCGGTAACCCGCAAATGATCAGTACCATTGCCAAAGCAGCTATTGCTACCGGGGCAGACGGCCTGTTCATTGAAACGCATCCCGACCCTTCCTGCGCAAAATCCGACGGCGCCAATATGCTCCGCCTGGATCTGCTGGAACCATTGCTGGAACAGCTGGTGGAACTTCGCCAGGTAGTAAGAAAGTTTTAAGACAAACGATATATATCATCAAAAGCTATTATCACCGGAAGGAGATAATAGCTTTTTCTTTACATGAAGCTTTGCACTTTTTTCAGTAAATTCATGAAACACATAAAACCCAGTTCACTATGATTAATATCCACGAATTAAAATCAGGTGATACCATTATCACAAATTATGGCGGGACAGAAAAGGAGGGAAAGATCCTGCAGGTAGATCATGAAGACAAAAAAGTGCTGGTGGCTACAGATGAGAATGAGTTCTGGTATGATCTCGATAACCTGGAGCCCATCCACCTGACCGAAGCCACCCTGCTGAAGCTCCAGTTTCATAAAGAGGAGTCTTCGCCGGCGGGTGGAACATTGTATGTGAGAGGGCCTTTTTCAATCCGTTGGTTCGAGGAAGGACATAATCCCCTCATGCAGCTGCATTACCGCGATGAAACCCGCAACCTCACAGCGCCTATCACGCTGAATGAGCTACAGAATCATTATCATGGTATGACGCTGTTTCATCTTGAATAAACGACAACAACTATAAAACAAAAGAGGTGGTTCACGGACAACGCGAACCACCTCTTTTAATTATATCAGTTACTTATAAATAGCGCAGCGGATTTCTCCTGGCATTCTGGATGTAATTCTTCATATTCACCCAAAAGGCAAGGATCATATATACAATGAGCGGGGAACCCATTGTCAGGAAAGTAGCATAGATGAAAAAGATGCGTATGCGGGATGTGGCTACTCCAAGTTTATCTCCTATAGCGGCACATACACCGAACGCCTTCCATTCCACGAAGTCTTTTATCCGGTTCATAAATCAAATTTATCAAATTCCGGCTGGAAAAACAAGGAAATTACCGCCGGCCGGCCATTCCCTGCGGCGCCACCGCACTGCCCCGGTTTTAAGGAACTGTTAAAGTACAGGAAGTTTATGCACAGTTGGCTATCTGTTAAGTATTTAATTTAAAAACTTGCTGATTTTAGTTAATTTTGCGAGCAATTTTTAACCGCTCTTAAATAATTTTTTTCCCATGGTGTTTGATATTGACATGATTAAAAAAGTGTATGCGGCACTCCCGGGTAAGGTGGAAGCTACCCGTAAAATGCTGGGTCGCCCGCTGACACTGGCTGAGAAGATTTTGTACGCACACTTGTATGCACCTACTACCACGCCCTACGAAAGAGGCAAATCCTATGTTGAATTTGCACCGGATCGCGTAGCAATGCAGGATGCAACTGCCCAGATGGCATTGCTCCAGTTTATGACCTGCGGTCGCGATAAAGTTGCGGTTCCCTCCACTGTTCACTGTGATCACCTCATTCAGGCAAAAGTAGGCGCTACAGAAGATCTGGCCACTGCTATTGACACCAATAAAGAAGTTTACGATTTCCTTTCCTCAATTTCTGATAAATACGGCATCGGTTTCTGGAAACCAGGCGCCGGTATCATTCACCAGGTAGTACTGGAAAACTATGCGTTTCCCGGTGGTATGATGATCGGTACCGACTCCCACACCCCCAATGCCGGCGGTTTAGGCATGGTGGCCATTGGTGTTGGCGGTGCCGACGCAGTAGACGTAATGGCTGGTTTACCCTGGGAACTGAAAATGCCAAAACTGATCGGTGTAAAACTGACAGGTAAAATGAGCGGCTGGACTTCCGCCAAAGATATTATCCTCAGAGTGGCAGGTATCCTCACCGTAAAAGGTGGTACCGGCGCTATCGTGGAATACTTCGGCGAAGGTGCAGACAGCTTCAGCGCTACCGGTAAAGCCACCATCTGTAACATGGGTGCTGAAATCGGCGCTACCTGCTCCCTCTTTGCATACGACAGCAAAATGGCCGAATACCTGAAAATCACCGGCCGCACAGAAGTGGCTGCCCTGGCTGATGAAGTAAGGGACCACCTCCGCCCGGATGCCGAAGTATATGCAGATCCTGCAAAATACTACGACCAGGTGATCGAAATCAACCTCGACGAACTGGAACCATATGTAAACGGTCCGTTCACCCCGGATCTGGCATGGCCTATCTCCAAATTTGCACAGGCAGTAAAAGAAAACAACTGGCCTGAAAAACTGGAAGTAGCCCTCATCGGTTCCTGCACTAACTCTTCCTACGAAGACATTTCCCGCTCTGCGTCCCTGGCCCGGCAGGCTATCGACAAACAACTGGAAATGAAATCAGAATATACCATCACTCCCGGATCTGAACTGGTACGCTATACCATCGAAAGAGACGGTTTGCTGAATACCTTCGACCAGGTAGGCGGCGTAGTACTGGCAAATGCCTGCGGTCCGTGCATCGGCCAGTGGGCACGTCATATCGACGATCCAAACCGTAAGAACTCTATCATCACTTCCTTCAACCGTAACTTTGCGAAAAGAAATGATGGTAACGCTTCTACCCACGCATTTGTGGCTTCCCCTGAAATCGTAACCGCACTGGCCATTGCAGGTGATCTTACCTTCAACCCACTGACCGATAAGCTGAAAAACAAAAACGGCGAAGAAGTAATGCTGGATGAACCGGTTGGTTATGAACTGCCTCCGAAAGGCTTTGCAGTAGAAGATGCCGGCTACCAGGCCCCTGCTGTTGACGGTAGCGGCGTTCAGGTGAAAGTATCCCCTACTTCCGACCGTTTGCAACTCCTGGAACCATTTGCTGCATGGGAAGGCACTGATCTGAAAGGACTGAAGCTCCTCATTAAGGCAAAAGGTAAATGTACTACGGATCATATCTCCATGGCAGGTCCATGGCTGAAATACCGCGGTCACCTGGACAATATCTCCAACAATATGCTCATTGGTGCGATCAACGCATTCAACGATAAAAGCGATACCGTTAAGAATGCCCTCACCGGCCAATACGGTGCTGTTCCGGCTACCATGCGCGACTACAAAGCACACGGCTTTGGCGCAGTAGTGGTAGGTGATGAAAACTATGGTGAAGGCTCCAGCCGCGAGCACGCTGCTATGGAACCCCGTCACCTCGGCGTTCGTGCCATCCTGGTGAAATCTTTCGCCCGTATCCACGAAACCAACCTGAAAAAACAAGGTATGCTGGGTCTGACCTTCGCTAACAAGGAAGATTATGACCTGATCCAGGAAGATGATACCATCGATATCCTGGGCCTTACCACCTTCGCTCCGGGCAAACAACTCACCGTTGTGCTTCATCACAAAGATGGCAGCACCAGTGAATTCCCTGTAAACCACACGTACAACGAACAACAGATCGAGTGGTTTAAAGCAGGAGGCGCCCTGAACGTGATCCGTGCGGAAGCTGCCAAAAAAGCTTAATACAAAGCTTTCACATACCAGGAACGGGCAGAAATCTTTTTCTGCCCGTTTCCTTTTTACAGCCACCCAAAAAGCGCCATATGCAATTAAACGCCATCTGGTCTTCCCTTCATCCAAATATCCCCGCAACATTGGTCGGCAGCTCCTATGCAGCTTTGCAGGGGGCCTATCAGTCGCCCGGCAGGTATTACCACAACTGGTTGCATATACAGCAGCTGGTAAGCCTGCAGCAGGCTTATGCACATCAGCTCACAGACCCGGAAGCAGTGCTCTTTGCCATCTTCTTCCATGATATTATTTACAACCCGCTGCAACCGGATAATGAGGAACAGAGCGCTGCCGCTGCGGTAGCCCATCTGCACAAAATCAATTATCCAACGGAAAAAACAGGCAAAATCAGCGATTTCATCATCGCCACCAAAACACATCTCAATACCCATCGCGACCCGGACCTGGACTACTTCCTGGATTTCGACCTGCAGATCCTGGGCGCTTCGCCGGAAATTTACCAGGCATACGCCAGGCAGATCAGGCAGGAATACCAGGTATACCCGGATAATGTATATATACCGGGACGCAAAAAAGTATTGCAGCATTTCCTGGATATGCCTGTAATTTATGTAACGCCGGCCTTCCGGGAATTGTATGAAACAACCGCCCGGAGCAACATCCAGGCAGAATTGAACACTTTATAACCAGAAGATATGAATCGAATTGTTGTTTATTGCGGCTCCAGCGCCGGCCACGACCCTGTTTACATGGAACAGGCTGCCCTGCTGGGCGCAACACTGGCCCAACGCGGCCTCACGCTGGTGTATGGCGGCGCCAAAGTAGGGCTCATGGGCGCTGTGGCAGATGGCGCCTTAAACGCGGGCGGCAAAGCCATCGGCGTACTGCCGCACTTCCTGCAGCAAAAAGAACTGGCGCATAACGGGCTTACAGAGCTGATCCTGGTAGATACCATGCACGAGCGCAAAACCAAAATGAATGAATTGTGCGATGGGGTGATTGCATTGCCGGGTGGTTTCGGCACCATGGAAGAACTGTTTGAAATGCTCACCTGGGGCCAGTTGGGCCTGCATAAAAAGCCGATCGGGTTGCTGAATGTAAACGGCTTTTACGATGCACTCACTGCGCTTTCACAAACCATGTTTGAAAAGGGTTTCCTCTCCGCAGAAAACCGCGATATGCTGCTTTGCAGCAACGATATCAGCGACCTGTTATCACAAATGGAAAGATACCAGCCACCGGCCCGGTCGAAATGGATCTCACCGGCGCAAAGCTAGATCGTTTTGGTTTTCCACAACGGCTTTTCCAGGGTGAAACGGCGCACCAGGCTTACCCTGAAATTGCCGGTACCAAAGGTCTGGTACGTGTGCGGTATAGACATACCACTGCGGGTATTCATGCCTACGTAATGGATACCCGCAAAATAACGGCTGGAGTTATATCCCAGCGAAGCGCGCACGGTGTTGCTGAATTGCAGTCCCACTTTACGGCTCACATCCCCGTTTTCCAGGAACAATGATGTAATGTTGCCACCTAACCCACCGGTAACCGATAGCGATAAAAAGAAATGCTCCTTCAGCACAAAGGTATAGGCATAACCCACATTGGCGGCCAGGGAGTTAATACCGGTCTTATAATAATGCTCATCCCGTAAAAATGCGGTATCCGCCATATTGGTGGGGATAAGGGAAGAATCGCCCTTGATCCCGGCCAGGAACATTTCGCCGCCCACGATCAGTGAACCGGCGCTTTTCTTCTGGTATTCATTCTGCAGGTTGGGAGCGCGGTAAGAAAAACGTTTGTCGTTGAAGATATATCCCACATTCAGCCCGAAATCGATATTCCTGATGTCGGGCCGCCGTGGATAAGGATTTTGCGCGGTATAGGCTTTACCAAATACTTCCTCCGGATTGGCTATATAGTAGCCTTTATAATACTGCCCGTAAAAATCCACCACAATTTTGCGGAGGTATACATGCGACTGCAGATCAATATATTTGGTTTTACCATACCTGTCGTTGCTGTTGATAAGCGGCAGGTTAAATCCTATGTTAAGGCCCACAAACCGGTAGTTGGCGCCAAACCCAACGTTGAAGGGCGTATTGGGCCGGTACAGGATATCGGTTTTTGTTTTCCGGTCCATGATATCGTACCTGGTATACTTCCGGGAGCCATAGAGCCGGAAGGTGATATCTTCCGTATGATCTTCGATATACGTGGTATCATTTTCTGTTTTCAGCCATTTCAGGAATCTTCCCTGCGCCTTTGCCTGCGCAGCTCCCATTCCTAATATTACCAGCCATGCTAAAGTTCGTAGGTTCATAAACGTTGTAGGTTGAAACAATGTTGTTGATCAGGGAAGCTCTATTACTTCCAGTTGTTGAATATTACCTGCCTCCAGTTGAAAGCGCAGCAGCGTTTTTACCTTATGCCATCCTTGTTGCCCACATGCCCCGGGATTCATGTGTAACAAATGAAGTGCCGCGTCCGGCATTACTTTAAGAATGTGGGAATGCCCGCAGATAAAGAGTTTGGGAGGATGCTGTTTCAGCTGCTCTTTTACACCGGGGGCATATTTCCCCGGGTATCCACCAATATGTGTCATCATAACCTCTACTCCTTCCAGGGTGAAACGCAGGATCTCGGGGTAACGGATACGGATATCCGCCCCATCAATATTACCAAAAACGGCCCGGAAAGGCTTGAAATTTTCCAGTTTATCGGCTAATTCCACATTACCGATATCGCCGGCATGCCATATTTCATCTACTTCTTCAAAATATTTGAATACCTGCGGATGTAAATAGCTATGGGTATCCGACATCAGTCCTATCTTTTTCAAGGGAAAATTGTATTAATATTTATATTTTGGCAGTATATGTTAACACAAGAAATCCCTCATATCACCGCCTGTTTGCTTATTTGCTGTCCGGACCGGCCAGGCATTGTAGCCGGCGTTTCACAGTTCCTGTACCTGTTGGGTGCAAATATACTGGATGCAAGTCAACACAGTACTGATCCCCGGGAAGGATTATTTTTCATGCGCATGGAATTCCAGCTGGCCAACCTGGATAAAGCCGCGCTGGAAACGGCATTCAGGGAACAGGTAGCTATTCCCCTGCAAATGGAATGGAAAATAGACTACAGCGATCGCCGTAAGCGTATGGCTATCATGGTATCGGCTTATGATCATTGTTTGCTGGAATTATTATGGAGATGGAAAAGCGGTGAGCTGCCGGTAGATATACCGGTCGTGATCTCGAATCACGCGTCCCTGGAAAATGAATGCACCAGCCTGGGCATCCCTTTTCATTATCTTCCTGTTAACAGCGCTAACAAAGAGTTGCAGGAGCGGGACGCCATCCGGCTGCTGGAAGAGCATGGGGTAGATTTCACTGTGCTGGCCAGGTACATGCAGATCCTGTCGCCACAGTTTGTAAGCCGCTATCCCCAGCGGATCATCAATATCCACCACTCTTTCCTGCCCGCCTTTGCCGGTGCAAGACCTTACCTCAACGCCTATACGAGGGGGGTAAAGCTCATTGGCGCTACTGCTCACTACGTTACCAACGAACTGGATGAAGGCCCTATCATTGAACAGGATGTGGCCAGGGTAAGCCATAAACATACGGTGGAAGACCTGGTAATGCTGGGGCGCGATATTGAGCGGCAGGTGCTCACCCGGGCGGTGAAGGCCCATATCGATAACCGCGTGATCCTTCACGGGAACAAAACCATCGTATTCTGATCCCGGCGGTGAATTTTTCGTTAACTTAAAGGCATGCTACAAACTGCCTTATATCACTACCTCCGTAAGGAGTGCGATACCGTAACAGCCGCATACCATACCCTGCGGGAGGCTCCCGGCGATGCCGCGGCTATTCACGCCATGCGGGTAAGCGTAAAAAAACTGCGGGCATTCTTTTCGCTGGTAAAACAACTGCCGGATTATTCCTTCGGAACCGGTAAACACCTGCGCACCGCCAGGCTGATACAGTCTATAGGCGGCGCCTCCAGGGATACGCATCTCCAGGAAAAAAACCTGCGCAGCTATGAAAAAAAGGTATCGTGGCGCTTTTCATTTGCGCACCTGCTGCTGCAGAACAAAGCCGCCACCGCCAGTGAAATGCTCCAGGCTACGGTAAAATTTTCTTCCCTGAAAAAACTGGACACGCTGCCGGAAAGATTTAAAGAAGCAACGGCGGATATGGATCCCAAAGCCGCTACTGCAGCACTGATCAGCTACCTGCAGGAACAGCATAAAAAAATCACTGTGCCTGCCAGCAGGGCTCATCATACGGTATGGCATGAAGTACGGAAAGAAGTAAAGGCTTTATACTACCAGCTCAATATACTGGAACAGGTGCTGCCTGCGGTATTCACGGAAAACCTGGCCGCTCCTACCCGAAAAGCAGGCGAGCTGCTGGGGCAATGGCATGATACCAGCGAATTGTTATTGTTTGTAAAAGCAACCGTAGCACAGCTGAAGAAAGAAAAGACGGTGCTGCCTGTAAATGCGCAACAGCTGATACAGCTGCTGCAAATGGATATGAAGGAACAACTGGCGCAATGCGCCTGGCAGGTGAAGGAATTGAAAGCCGCGGGCGGCTTTTAGCGTACACCCGTTAAAGTAAACGGCTACACGCTAAAAAGCCTCTTCCCCGCTGTATGCCATTACGATCTCAAAAATCAGGGCCGCGGCCAGTTTCGCCGTACGGTTATCTATATCCAGCGAAGGATTTAACTCTGCAATATCGGCCCCCGCTACTTTCCCGCTTTGCAATATTTTACGGAAGCACTGGAGGAACAAACCTCCCGGCATAATACCGTTATAGGCTGTAGCGCTTACTCCCGGTGCAAACGGCGCAGCAAATACATCGAGGCAGGTGGTTAAATACACCTTATCCACCTGGCTGAGAAAGTGCTGTATGGCGGCAAACAGCGTGTCTTTATCCTGCAAATGAAAGGCATCGGCGCTTACATAGGTGGCTTCTTCCTCCCCTGCGGTAGTAAACAGCTGGCGGGTATTGCCATTTTTTTGTATGCCCAGGGCCAGGTAATGAAAAGGAGCGCCCTCCTGTTTGGCATCCTGCGCCAGTTGCCAGAAGCCGGTGCCAGAGCTGGCGCCTTCCGGTCCGGGTACACGGATATCAAAATGGGCATCAAAGTTAATGAACCCTGTTTTTTGTTTGCCGGCATAACGCCGGATACCACGGGCATGCCCATACGTAATTTCATGACCACCTCCCAGCAGCAGCGGCAGGTATCCCGCAGTGAGAATAGCATTTACTGCTTCGCTGAGCACCAGTTGCGCATTCTCCAGCTCCCCGTTGGTACAAAGAATATCCCCCGCGTCCAGTAACACCGTTTGTGCGTTGAAGTGAACGGGGAAATTGGCAATGGCTTTGCGCAATGCAGCCGGTCCTTCGGCAGCGCCGGTGCGGCCTTTGTTGCGGCGCACGCCTTCATCGCAGGCAAAGCCCAGTAATACAATCCCTTTTTGCCCTTGTTTCAGTACCGGTAACGGCGCCTGTAGCAGGTCCGTTACGGTGATCACCTGGTGCCAGCGCAGCAGGTCGGGATCCGTGCCATCGGTACGTCCGCTCCAGGAGGCTGCCGTGGCGGGCAGGTAGTTTTCCTTTGTTATCATACTACAATTCCTTTCTTCCATACCAGGACAGGCTTCATTTTGCCCTGGTAATAAAGTATATCACGGTAATCGGCGGTAGGATATGCCTGCATGTCTGCCGCATAGCCTGCCAGCAACTGGCCGGTATCTTTCAGTTGCAACGCCGGCGCTGCTCTTACGGTCATAGCGGCCAGCACTTCTGCGGTCGACAATTTTTCCGCGGCGCTCATCACAGCTGCCTCTATCAGCAAGTCGCCCATAGGCGCCGATCCCGGGTTCCAGTCGCTCGCAATGGCCACGCATGCACCTGCATTCAACAACCTGCGTGCCGGTGCATAGGCCATTCCAAGCCCCAGTGAAGCACCCGGCAAAACTACGGCAACCGTACCAGAATTTGCCAGCAAGGCAATTTCTTTTTCGCTGCTGGCTTCCAGGTGATCGGCAGATAATGCGCCGGTGCTCACGGCAACTTCGGCGCCGCCGGCGCTGAACTGGTCCGCATGCACGGTAGCTGCAAACCCTTGCTGCATGGCCTGTTGCAGGAAGGCAGTGGCGGCCTTTACAGAAAACGCAGTTTCTTCTATGAAAATATCCACCCGGTTGCTTAACTGCTCCTGTTGTATTACCGGCAGCAGTTCCGTTAACACCCATTGCAGGTAAGCCTCTTCACTACCTTCGTAATCACGGGGTTTCATATGCGCCGCCAGGCAGGTAGGGATCAGTGTGGCAGACGTGTGCACTGCCGCCTGTTGTATGGCGCGCAACATCTTTAGTTCGTCTTCCAGGTTCAAACCATAACCACTTTTTACTTCAATGGTGGTGACGCCTTCTGCCAGGTGGCGGTTGGCGCGGGCTACGGTATTTTCCGCGAGGGTAACTGCATCGGCTATACGCGTTTTGGTAACGGAGTCCCATATACCTCCGCCTGCACGGGCTATTTCCAGGTAACTTTTACCGGCAATGCGCATGGCATAATCGCGGTTACGGGTACCATCGTAACAAATGTGCGTATGACAATCAATAAATCCCGGCAATAAAACCAGCGGCGTATCCTGGAAAGCAATCTCGCAATCCGGGTATTTCTGCAGCAGCGATTTGTAATCCGCTATGGCTACTATCTCACCATTTTCCACCATTACCCCTCCTTTCTCTATCACGGTTAACTGCTCATCATGCAGGGCCCCTTTGAGCGGTAACCCGGTCATTGGCAGGATCTGGGCAAAAGGGCCGATTAATGTTTTCATGGGCAATTGATTAAAAGGTTTTCCGCGGATTTTGTCTGACTCAGGATTATGATGATTATACTGATTATACTGGTTTATTTTTTATTGGGGTTTTAAAATAATGGAAGAAAGAAGCGCTGTTTGGTTTTCTCTTTCATTACTATTAGTTCTTAAAAGAGAAATCAGGTAAAATCAAAAAGTAAACACAAAAAATAAAATCAAACTAATCAGTATAATCATCATAATCCTGAGTCAGACAAAACCCGCGTTAAATGCTGATATTAAATTTCTGTCCCCATTCCTGTGCCTTTTCATAACCGGCATCAGCATGACGGAAAATACCCAGTGCAGGATCGTTGAAAAGCACGCGGCGTAAGCACTCCGCTGCGCGGCCGGTACCATCTGCCAGCACTACCATGCCGGCATGCTGGGAATAGCCCATGCCCACGCCACCGCCATGATGGAAGGATACCCAGGTAGCGCCGCCACCGGTATTGGCCATCAGGTTCAGCAGGGTCCAGTCGCTCACAGCATCGGAGCCGTCTTTCATTGATTCTGTTTCCCGATTGGGAGACGCCACAGAGCCACAGTCGAGGTGATCACGGCCAATCACGATCGGCGCTTTCACTTTTCCCGTTCTCACCAGTTCATTGAAAATAAGACCGGCTTTCTCGCGTTCGCCCAGTCCCAGCCAGCAGATACGTGCAGGTAATCCCTGGAAAGCCACTTTTTCCTGCGCCTGTTTCAGCCAGTTGACCAGGTGGGTATTTTCCGGGAAAGCCTCCATCAGTGCGCGGTCTGTAGTGTAAATATCTTCCGGGTCGCCGGAAAGGGCTACCCAGCGGAAGGGGCCTTTTCCTTCGCAGAACAGCGGGCGTATATAGGCAGGCGTAAAGCCGGGGAAATTAAAGGCATTGGGCTCGCCACCCTCGCGCGCAAATTCCCGTAGATTATTGCCATAATCGAAAGTAACGGCGCCTTTCTGCTGCAGTTGCAACATAAAGCCTACATGGCGCGCCATGCTTTTAAGCGACAGCTCCCTGTATCTGGCGGCATCGCTCTTACGCAGTTCCAGGGCGGCTTCCAGGGTGAGTCCATTAGGGATATACCCGTTCAGCGGATCATGCGCGGAGGTTTGATCGGTGAGGATGTCTGGTGTAATATTATCTTTCAGCATTCTTTCCAGCATATCACCGGCATCGCTTACCAGGCCGATAGATAACGCTCCGCCTTTAGCCTGCGCTTCTTTCGCCCATTGAATGGCTTCTTCGTAGGAGTAAGTCATCCGGTCGATGTAGCGGGTATCCAGTCGTTTCTGGATACGTGCAGGATCAATATCAGCGCCAATAAACACGGCGCCGGCCATAGTAGCCGCCAGTGGCTGTGCGCCGCCCATGCCGCCAATACCGGCAGTTACCAGGAGCTTACCTGAAAGG
>NZ_DATCRD010000254.1:0-24129 GCF_036569185.1 Chitinophaga sp. | reverse complement strand
GCCCAGGATAAAGGTATCAAAGATCAGGAAATCAGTTTGCGCGCCTCCCCCGCGGATAATCACTACGGCATCATAGGGCACCTGTCGCTGGTAAATATCTATCAGCCGTTGCTGTACCAGCTCCGCCTTCGTTTCTCCCTGCACTACGGTGAAATAATTATCGATCTTAAACGTATACCCGAAATGGTTATGTTCCAGCGTATGCCGGAAATCCTGGTAACCGGCGGAATTGCCGGAAGTGATCACCGCCAGCCGCTGGATCACCCCGGGCAGCGGCAACTGGTTGTTGCGGGTAATGTAACGGTCGCCCGTCTTCCGTATAAAATCCGCGCATTCAGTGGTGAGCCGCAGCAATGTTTGTTGCTTCTGCTGTTCCAGCAGCCCCACTGTAAAACTGGTATCTATATCCAGCAATGTGATCTGTAATCCGTGCACCTGGTGATACCCTACAGCCACCTTCACCAGCACGTGAATATCATTTTTAAACTGCTGCCCGGTAACAAATTCAAATTCCTTTATCCGGATAGCGCCGTTCCCCCATGCCACCGCCGAAACTTTAGCTACAATACCACCTGCATTCGCCTCTTTTTCCACCAGGTCAAAATAATGATATCCCTTCTGCTGGTAGTAGGAGTGATTGGTTACATCTGCCACCACCCAATAGGTTTGTTCTGCAAACACCTGTTGAAGCGCCTGCTGGATTTTCCCGGTAAGAGCAGATAGTTTTATGAAAGATGAATCGGTCATGGTAATGAGTAAAGATAAGTAAAACGTTTATTATGCTTTTTTGCTACTTTTAGCCGGTAATCAACCAATCACTGTGGATAGTAGCATTTTTCAGGATGTCCAGTAATTCAGACAACGAACGGGAACTGCTCCGGCTGGTGGCCGCCGGGGATGAATATGCGTACCGGGTTTTATTCGACCGGTATTCGGACAGGATGTACATGAATACGCTGCACTTTACCAAATCGGCAGAACTGGCGCAGGACCTCACGCAGGAGATCTTTATCCGCATATGGATGAACCGGGCGAAACTCCCGGAGGTAGACCGCTTTGACGCCTGGCTGTTTACAGTGGCCAGGAATGTGATCCGCAATGAGTTAAAGAAAAAAGTATTGCCGGTAGAAAACGCGGAGTTTCTGCAGGCCTATTTCAGGGACAATAATTTAACGCCGCAGGAACGGATAGAATATAAGGAGCTGGAAACAGCTGTTCACCAGGCCATTGAAAATTTACCTCCACAAATGCAAACGGTGTTCCTGTTGAGCCGGCGGGATGGATTAACGCATGAAGAGATTGCCCGTCGCATGAATATCTCCGTTGTTTCTTCCAAAACCTATATGGTCCGCTGCCTGCTGGCCATCCGCAGGCACCTGGGTAAAAATGCCGGCCAACTGGGCATTTTGGTCTTTTTCCTCTACCGTTAAAAAATATTTTCTTCCTGACGTCTTACCCCCGCTTATCTGATTGTCTTTACCTGGAACTGCCTCCCGGCGGCAGGCACTATTATCATTTTAACAACGCATCATATGTTGCCATCCGAATTTCAACACCTGGTAGAAAAATTCCTGGACGATAGCATTACCCCGGAGGAGCTGCAGCTTTTCCGGCAATGGGTGCTGGAAGAAAGAGCCGTAGAGATGCAGGAAGCCGCGATAGAAGCGGCGTTGCAAAAAAATAATTATCCCGGCGAGATGCCGGAGGATAAGCAGGTGATGTTCTCCTATATACTGGAAGAAGCGAACCGGCGCACCGCCGCGCCTTCCGTTGCCAAAACAGTCAATATGCGCAGGTGGTGGGCCGCCGCCGCTGTTTTATTATTGCTGGGCGCAGGCTTCTATTTCCTTGCCCGCCCTAAGTCCCCGGCGCCGGTGGCACAGCGTCCCAATAACATCATCCAACCCGGCAGGGAAGGCGCTGTACTTACCCTGGCGGATGGCTCGCAGGTGGTGCTCGACAGCCTGAAAAACGGGATCATTACCCAACAGGGAAATACGGCTGTAAGGCTCCGGAACGGGCAGCTGTTATACAACAGCGGTAATGGCGCTTCTTCGTCCTCCCTCGCCTATAATACGGTAGCTACGCCCAGGGGCCGCCAGTTCCGGGTGATACTGCCGGATGGTACCGCCGTTTGGCTCAATGCAGCCTCCTCGCTCCGGTACCCGGTTGCTTTTCCCGAAGGGGAAAGAACAGTAACAGTTACGGGAGAAGCCTACTTTGAAGTAGCCGCTGATGCCAGCAAACCGTTTACCGTGAAAACTGATAACGGTACTGTCATCAAAGTATTGGGCACCAGCTTTAACGTAAACGCCTATACGGATGAATCAGCGTTGCGGGCTACCCTTTTACAGGGAAAGATCCTGGTAAAAACCGCTACCGATAACCAGGTATTATTACCGGGACAGCAGGCAGTAGTAGGCCAGTCCATTACAGTAGACGCACATGCGAATACCGGTCAGGCCATTGCCTGGAAGAACGGCATCTTCAATTTCCAGCAAGCCCCGCTGGAAGTGGTGATGCGGCAAATTTCCCGTTGGTACGATGTAGAGGTAGTATACGAAAAAAATATCCCGGCCATTACTTTCGGCGGGGAAATGGGAAGAGACCTTGAACTAAAAGACGTACTGCAGTTCCTGGAGGAATCAGGTGTACATTTTAAATTATCAGGAAGAAAACTGACTGTCATGCCATAATTATTAATCAACCAGATCATCTGCCACAAAAAAACCGGAAGCGGTTCGAAGCACTTCCGGTCAGAGATTGGCTTAACTGAGAAAACAAGTCACGCAAGACTCCTTATTCATCAACTAAACCATTGCAAAGCTATGCAATTAAATGCTCTTTGTAACCGGTCCGGGAAAGGTATGCAAAGCCCGCATGCCCCCGGGGCTCCAGCTGTGTACAGCTGCCGGTTGTCAGCTAAAATCAGAGGATCGCATTACCGAACGGCGATCCCAATACTAAAAGTCATGAAACTAACCATGCTTCTTCTCACAGCTGCATTCCTGCATGTAACAGCGGGCAGCTATGCACAACAGATCACCTTTTCGGGGAAAAATGTACCCCTTGAAAAAGCATTTTCCGCGATCAGGGAACAAACGGGGTACCTGGTGGTGTACAATGCCGACCTGCTGAAAACTGCCAGGAAAGTTACGGTAAACGCGCAGAACATGCAGCTGGAAGCATTCCTGGAGCTTACGTTCAGGGAACAACCGCTGAAATACGTCATCCGCAACAATACGATCCTTGTAACAGGAAAACCCCGCCCGGTGCAACCGCTCAATGGCGGGCAAACCGGTTTTGCGGCTGCACAGCTGGCCCATTTAAGAGGCACCGTGGTCAATGAAAAGGGGGAGCCGCTGCCCGGTGTCACCATCCTCTTGAAAGGCAGTACCCGGGGCACTGTTACAGACGACGGCGGCGCATTCCTGCTCAGCGGCGATGTGGAAGAAGGCGCTGTACTGGTGGTAAAGATGATCGGTTATACCCCACAGGAAATCTCCGTAAATGGGCGCAGCGATATCCGTATTGCCCTTCAGGCAGATGTACGGAACCTGGAAAATGTGACGGTTTCCACCGGGTACAAAAAGATCCCCAAATACCAGCTCACCGGCGCGGCTTCCGTAATTACGCAAAAGGAATACGATCAGCGTGTAGCCGTTACCGGTAACTTCCTGGAAAGCCTGGAAGGAAAAATACCTGGTTTGGTGTACAACAGCCAGTCGGGGGAATTGTCTATCCGCGGCGTTTCTACTTTCGATGCAGTAAAAAAACCACTGATAGTGGTGGATGGTTTCCCTACGGAAATCGACCTTAACAATATCAACCCTATCGATATCGTTTCCATTTCCGTATTGCGGGATGCCGCGGCTGCAGCCATTTACGGCGTACGCGCCTCCAACGGTGTGATTGTGGTAGAAACCAAACGCGGAAAATCCGGTAAAGCAAAATTCAGTTTGCGCGCCACTACCGCGCTGCAGCAGTCGCCCGACTTTGGCTACCTGAAGCTTGCAGGTGCAAAGGAATTTGTAAACCTGCAGGAAGCGCAATTCAGGCGCAGCAACCCGGATGAAAGCTCCTATACCTCCTATGGCCGGCCTATGAGCCCTGCCACAGCCATTCTTTTTGACGAGCAGAAAAAACGTATTACCCCGGAGGTAGCACGGCAAAAGCTGGATTCACTGGGCAGCTACGACAATACGCAGGAATATAAAGACCTTTATTTCCGCAACCGCCAGGCTACCAACCTTAACCTGGATGTAAGCGGGGGAAGCGAAAAAAGTACTTACCTCCTGGGCATAAATTATATTGCGGAACAACCTGTGAATATAGGTTCCAGGAACAACCAGCTGATCCTGAATTTTGCCAATACCTATCAGTTTTCCAACCGGCTGAAAATGGATTTCCGCGGCGTGTACTCACATGCTGAATCTGAACAGGGCACTACTGCTCCCATCAATGATTTTTATCCCTACGAGAAACTGGCCGACGCCAACGGTACCCCGCTGGCGGTAGCGCAGGGAACCAACAGGGACTATCTCAATTATGGCGTTAGCCGTGAACGCAACAACCGGCTCATGGCGCTTGGTTTATATGACCAGCTGTATTATCCCTACCGCGAGCTTACTGCCAATACCACCAGCATCAACACGAATGCATTCCGTGTACAGGCCCGCCTGGAAGGAAAGCTCACCGACTGGATGTCGGCCGAAGTGGGCGGCAATTACGAAAGGCAGCAAGGGTTGCAGGACAACCTCCGGAGTGAACAATCCTACCTGGTACGCCGGCTGTTAAACCTCAAAGCCAGCAAGGATCCCAACGGGAAACCAGTGTTTATTGACATCCCCCAGGGTAATATTCTCCGGAGAACAGATCAGAAAGCGGTGAACTACACCCTGCGCGCGCAGCTGAATTTTGATAAACGCTCGGCCAACGGCCGTCATGAAATGTCGGGCATCCTGGGTATGGAACAGCGGAAAACGACTAACGACACTTATCTTAACAGTTATTTCGGGTACGATGGGCAATCGCTGATCAGCAGGCCTGCTAACCTGCAACGCGCCAGCCTGTACACCAACCCCGCGTTTCCAGACGTATCCCAGTTCGGCGGTGGCATTACACTGAAGGAATATGTAAATGAAACCAGCTCCGACCGGCGCTTTCTTTCCTATTATGCACAAGGCACCTATATCTACAACAGTAAATATATTGTTACCGGCAGTTACCGCATCGACCAGTCAAACCTGTTTGGTGTGGATCCCAAATACAAGTACCGCCCCTTATGGTCGGCAGGCGCTGCATGGCGACTGCACATGGAAGATTTCCTGAAAGACAAAACCTGGATCAGTGAGCTGAAGCTGAATGCCACTACGGGTTTCAATGGTAACGTACCGGTGAGCAACAATGGCCCTTTCCTCATCCTCGCTTCGCAACTGAACAACGTGTTTGAAGTGTCCCAACCATCTTTTTATGTGATGACACCGGAGAACCAATCGCTCCGCTGGGAAACCACCCGCACCTATAACCTGCGCCTGGACTATGGCTTCTTCAACAACCACCTGTTTGGCTCCGTGGATTATTACTACAAGAGAACCGGGGATGTGTTCGGGCAATACGATGCAGATCCTACCAGCGGCTTTAACCAGTACAACGCCAATACGGCTACTATCCGGAACAGCGGCGTAGACCTGCTGATCTCCTCCGTGAATGTACAGAATCGCCGGTTCGAATGGCGTACCAGTCTTACCGCATCGCTGAACAATAATAAAGTACTGGCGGTAAAACCCAGCGAATACGATAATTCAGAATATATCACCAGCAGCCGTATTAACCGGCAGGGCTATCCCATGGATGCGTTATTCAGTTATAATTACGGCGGACTGACAAACATGGGCAAACCCTTTGTATATGATGCCAAAGGTGGCCGGCATATCCTGGATTTTTACGGCAATGCAGTAGTGGATGTAGCATTTGATGACCTGGTTTATAACGGTACTACCACGCCCAAATATGTACTGGGCCTGAATAACCAGTTCACTGTAGGCGCGTTTGATGTTTCATTTCTTTTTATGTACTACGGGGGCCATGTGATGCGGGTGGAACAACCGAATCCTGTGAACATCACCACCTACAGCACCTCCCTGCTGGAAGGCTCCTCCAATTACTGGAAAAAGGCCGGTGATGAGCTTTACACCAATATTCCCGGGTTTACACCCGGCAGGGCGCAGGACCCTTTCTATTTCTCTTCGTATGCCCGTTACGGTTACCAGTATGCATCGCAGTTTGTGCGCAAAGCAGATTATATCCGCCTGCGCGACCTCATCATTACCTATAACCCGAAGTTTGATTTTCTAAAACGGATGGGGCTTAATCAAACGCAGATCCGGTTACAAGGCCAGAACCTGTTCTGCTATACATTCAGCGGAAATGATATTGACCCGGAAGCGATAGACCGTACCAGCGGCGTGCGAACGCTGCCACAACGGCCGCTTTACAGCATTTCCCTTTTTACTAACTTCTAATCATTCATCTATGAGATCAATCAATATTGCCTTTGTCCTTTTGCTTGCCATTACCGGTTTCTCCGGTTGTGATAAGTTCCTGGAAGTAAAGCCAAAGGGGATCGTGATCCCGGAAAAGCTGAGCGATTACCAGCTGATGCTGAACTCCAGGCAACTGACGCTTACCTTTCCGCCGGCGCTGTTGTATTGTACCGACGACTATTACGAGGAATTTGACGACCTGAGCACCGTGCCTGCAGCCAATGCTTACTACTGGCGGCCGGGTATCGACCAGAACGAAAAAGAAAACCCCGCTGCATGGGGCGATCTGTATAACAGTATTTACAATGCCAATGTGATCATCAATAATGTAATGGCCACTACGGATGGCACACCGGCGGCCCGCGCCTCCACACTCGCAGAAGCCCTGGTGATCCGCGCAGATTGCTACTTTATGCTACTGACGCTGTTCGCAAAAGCATATAACCCGGCCACCGCCGCCAACGACCCAGGTTTGCCACTGGTGCACAGCACCAATGTAACAGATAAAGCGCCGCCACGGTCTTCTGTGCAAACAACACTGGATACCATCGTTACCAATGTAACCGATGCCATTGCTGCATTGCCGCTCACCAACCTCAACAAATACCGGCCTACGAAATATGCTGCGTATAGTTTGCTGTCAAGGGTGTATCTCTATATGCAGGATTATGCCAACACGAAAAAGTATACCGACCTGGCGCTAACCGCACCGCACAACATGATCAACTTCAATGATTATGAAGATGCATATGCCTTTCCTCCAACTGATATGAACCCGCAGGTGCTCTGGCAACGCGCCTCGTCAGATTATACCATTCCTTCTATGATGGGCATGCAGCATGGATTGAGCACTTTATACCAACCCGGTGATCTGCGGCTGACCTACCTCGCCTACTCCTTTGATAATCTTCCCGATGATTATTACTATTCTGCCGAAAACGGCTATTCCAATTTCGGTACCACCTTCCAGGAAATGTACCTGACAAAAGCTGAGGTACTTGCGCGTGATAACCAGGTGGAAGCTGCCATGAACGTGGTAAATGAGCTGCGGAAATACCGGTTCGAACCAGGCGCCTATATCCCGCTCACTGCCACCGGCAAAGAAGACGCCCTGAAGAAAGTGCTGGAAGAACGCAGACGGGAACTGGCCTTCCGCGGGGTACGCTGGATGGACATGAAGCGCCTGGATCGCGAAGGGCGCATGCCATTGGTAGAACGCAGGGTGAACAGCACCGGCGCCTTAAAAGGTACGCTGGAACCAGGCAGTAAAAAATATGTTTTCCAGATCCCTGCCCGCGTACAGCAATTTAATCCAGACATGCAATTAAATGACCGTTAATCACTACTATATGAAAAGTATTATTCTTACCCTGATACCCTGCACACTGCTGTTCGCAACAGCAGGTGCGCAACAAACAACCCTTTCCGGCAAATTGAATGGCAATGATATTACCACGCCGCTGCACCTGAAAAATATGACCGGCGCCGACCTGCTGATCCCTGTAAACGGGGACGGCACCTTCAACAGCAAAGTAAACTTACCGGCAAAAGGATTCTACTCTCTGACAGGCGTTGGACAGCTGTACCTGGAACCAGGCTACCAGCTTGAAATTGCACTGGGACCGGATAGCAGCTACCGCTTCAGCGGCAAAGGCAGCATGGAGAATAATGCCACTTCAGACGCACGAAAGGCATTATCCAAATATGTACAAACTTCGCCTGAGCGGATACTTGGACAGGAAGCGCTGTATACTCCTGTACCGGTATTTATCAGCAAGATGGAGGCTTTTGTGAAAGATGGACAACACTCGTTTGATCAATCATCCAGCGCATTTTTCCGGGAAATGGCCGGCAAGGACCTGTCTTATTACGCCAAATATGTACTGGCTGATTACAGCCTGTTTTACGGAACAGACCTGCAGAAACAGGAAGCCTTCTATAAAATGATGGAAACCGGCAACAGGATGGATACCGCCTTCCAGCGCCGCCTGTCGGAAGCCGGCAGGGCTATGCGGGTGAAAAGGCTCGACAGCACAGAACGTAAACTGCTGGATAATATCACCATGAACAACTGGGATAAGAATGATGCGGTATTGTTCCAACAGTCCGCCTGGTACAGGGAAGTGCTGGAGCACTATCTTTCTACTGTACGGTACACAAAGTACAGGCATTTGTTTGAAGCATCTGTGAAAGATGATAACATACGGACCCTGATGGACCTGTATATTTCCAAAGGTGAAATCACGGACCCTTTTATGTCGGAATATTACACCTATACCGGCACACAGAGCGCGCTGAAAATGCTGAAGGATAAACGTGTGCGCGATAGTTTGTACAAAGATTACATTGCGGGCGCAAAAAATCCCGCACACCTGAAAGAGATCCAGGGCATTTACAGGAATGCCAATACTTATGGCGACAATTCCCCTGCGCCCGATTTTTCTTATGAAGATGTGAGTGGTAAAAAAGTTTCCCTGAAAGATTTACGCGGGAAATATGTTTATATAGATGTATGGGCCACCTGGTGCGGGCCCTGCAAAATGGAAATTCCCCATTTATCGAAGATAGAAGCGCTGTACGACCATAAAAAGATCCAGTTTGTGAGCTTATCGGTCGATAAAAAAGCAGATAAACAAAAGTGGAAGGATTTTGTACAGAAAGGAAACCTGAAAGGCATACAGTTACTTGCTGATAAGGATTTCCAGTCGGATTTTATCCAGAAGTTCAATATTAACGCCATTCCACGGTTTATACTGATTGCGCCGGATGGCAAAATTGTGAGCGCTGATGCGCTGCGGCCTTCCAATCCTGAATTGAAAGCATTACTGGATAAATTATTAACGGAAGGATAAAAGGAAAAGGGTATATAAATGAAGGCGCTGAGCATCGCTTAAATAGCCGCCGGCACCATTTAGTATCCGAACAAAGCGGGTGTATCAAAGTATGATACACCCGCTTTTGATTATGGGAACCTTGACAGCTCCCCCGCATCAAACACCCACTCCGGTGTTAACAGCTTACCTGTAAACCCCGCACTATACCAGGGCGAAGCGCCCGCCGGGTTCTTCAACACATGAATGCTCTGCGCAGGCATATAACTCTGCGCCAGTAAGAACATTCTTTCACCGGCCGCATTCTCTGCCACATCCATTACAATCACCGCATGCCCCGGGGCGCCTCCTTTTATAAAAACATTCCCTGGCAGTATTTTACGTGTATCCTTTACCGGTAGTAACTCCTTGCTGAGCGATAGCGTACCCGCCCAGGAAAAAACAGTTTCCAGATAATCACTGAAGCAATTCTGCCCGCTGCAGGGCCCCGCTTTCCGCACCTTTACCAAACGGTTTTGTTTCAGTACAAACCGGTCTCCTTTCATCCAGCTGGAATAATCCATGAGGGTGCCGTCGGTGGCATGAAAAGCGATCTTGTCAAACTGCCGGCTGTTGTACAGGTACTCAGCATACAGTCGGATCACAGCGTCGGCGCATTGCTGGAGATCTTTGTTGCCGGTGGAAATATCCAGCACAGCATATTGCGCCTGCTGGTTGTTTTTTAATTGCCCGTTATAAAGATATACCCTGTTATCCCTTTTCAGTGGCATAGACCGTAGCCAGGCGCCAAAACTACCGGCGGGTTGCGGCAATCGTGTAAACCCCGGCGGCAGCGGAAGGGCGCCTACCACCGCAGGCGGATATGCTCCCGTTTCTATACGGGCGGCAGCCATCACCACTGCTCCATACCGCCACGCATATACGAAACAGCCTGATAAAGTAAGGATACCTACCATTAATACGGTTAACTTCCGGGCGTTCATCATAACAACAGGTTTCAGGGTAGATGCTCTTTCCGGAATTTTCCATAAAACTATTTTTTCAGCGCCGGGGAAAGTATCCGCTGGATGGTAGCTGTTTTTAATTCCCGCCCAATAAATACCAGTGCAGATGCAGGCGTGGCGGCGCCCCACTCTCCTGCCGGTTGTATGTGCAGGTATTTCCCGGTAGACTGTACCAGCATTCTTTCCTGGCTATCCTTCACACGGATGAATCCTTTGATGCGGTATAGCTGGTCGGGGTACGCATTGAAATGAAAGTCCAGCACAAACACCAGCATGTTCAGGTCAAACGCATCGGGCGATTCAAACAACACCGTATTCACCTTATGCGGATGCTTCACCGGGGCCACCGCTGCAGCAGCCGATAGCGGTTTCTCAGGGAATTGTATTGTTTTCAGTGCTACGGCGCCATCCTCTGAGGTAGTGATGAATGCCAGCGGGTTCATTTGCTCCAGCTGCCGGGAAAGATAAATTAGCTGCGGTATATCCAGGTGTTTTATTTTATTGATGATGATCACATCGGCGCAAGACAACTGCTTAGCCGCTTCAGGCGCCTGTTGCAATCTTTCAAAAATATTTTCCGCATCCACAACGCAAATAGTGCTCACCAATGTATAATGCCGCTGCACCTCCGGCATCAGCAACATCCCGATGATGTTGCCCACATCGGCTATCCCGGTGGTTTCAATAAACACCTGTTCCGGGCGATCCTCTTTTTGCAGGATGGCGCCTAATACTTCCAGCAGATCGTTATCCAGCGAACAACAGATACAGCCGCTGGTCAGTTCATACAACTGGTCTATTTTTTCCGTAATGAGGCTGGCGTCGATATTCACTTTCCCGAATTCATTTTCAATAACAATGTTATTGTGCCCTGCAAATTGCTGCAGCAGGCTGTTTAGCACGGTTGTTTTACCCGCGCCCAGGAAGCCTGTTAAAATATATACTTTAACCCGTTCATCTCTCTCCATATTTTCTCTTATAAAAATTTAAAAAATAAATACCCAGTATAATCATCGGGATACTAAGCAGCTGTCCCATGTTCAGCAGGCGCCCGCTTTCAAAAGCCACCTGGTTTTCCTTCACAAATTCAATCAGGAAACGGGCGCTGAACACACCCGTAAGCAGCCAGCCAAATAATTTGCCCGGCTCCGGATGCTTATGGTACAGGCGCCACAGCAATACAAATATGATGATATAGCACAATGCCTCATACAGCTGTGCCGGGTGGCGGGGCAGCATATCCACCCTTGTAAATACCACGGCCCATGGCAGGTTGGTGGGCTTGCCAATGATTTCCGCATTAAAGAAGTTACCGGTACGGATAAAGGCGCCTGCCAGCGGCACTACCAGCGCCAGGCGGTCCAGCAGCCACATCAGCGGTACCCGGAAACGGTAACTGAAAAGTGCAGCGGCGATTACAATACCTATGGCGCCGCCGTGACTGGCCAGTCCCTGGTAGCCCGTGAAAGTGATCTGACCATCTGAAAAGGTAAATGGCAGGATCATCTCCCAAAAATGTACTTTATAATAAGCCCAGTCGTAAAACAAACAATGCCCCAGGCGCGCGCCTGCCAAAGTGCCGGCTATGATGTACACCAACAGGCGGTCCAGCATTTCCCCGGGCCGCCCTTCCAGCCGGAATACATACAGCAACACCATGTACGAGGCTGCAAAAGCCAGCATAAAGCCCAAACTGTAGTAGCGCAGCGCAAAACCGCCAATGCGGAAAATTTCCGGGGAAATGCCCCAATGCAAAAAGAGTATCACAAGCAGGTTTCTTAAACTATACAAACATAATAAAAAAAACAATTTGCAACATAGTTGCATTTACAAATACCGGCCGCTGCAAATCTCATCCTGAAATTTTACCTTTGCCACATGTCGCTATTTATCACATCATTGAATTCGGGAAGTAACGGGAATTGTTATTACATAGGCAACGACAGCGAAGCCGTGCTGGTAGATGCGGGCATCTCCTGCAGGGAAACGGAAAAGCGGATGGCCCGCCTGGGACTTTCCATGAATAAGGTAAAAGCGATATTCATTTCACACGAACATATCGATCATATCAGGGGCGTACCCGTACTGGCAAAAAAATACCGCCTGCCGGTGTATATTACCAATGCTACCATGGTACATGGCGGTCTTACGCTGGAGCAGCAACTGGTCATGTCATTTACCCCATATGAACCGGTACAGGTTGGCGCCTTATCTGTAACTGCTTTTCCAAAACACCACGATGCTTCCGAGCCACATAGTTTTATTGTAGCCGGCAACGCGGTCACCATAGGCGTGTTTACCGATATCGGCGCGCCCTGTGAACATGTGATCCGTCATTTTCAGCAATGCCATGCCGCTTTCCTGGAAGCCAATTACGATGAGGAAATGCTCGATAAAGGCAGGTACCCCTACTACCTGAAAAAACGCATCCGCGGCGGGAAAGGGCATTTATCCAATGCACAGGCCCTGGAAATATTTACTACGCACCGGCCGCCGTTTATGAGCCATCTCCTGCTCTCCCATCTTTCCCGCGATAATAACAGTCCTGCGCTGGTACAGGAACTTTTTGACCAGCACGCTAATGGTACGCACATCGTGGTAGCCTCCCGCTTTGCGGAAACAGCCGTTTACCGCATTTCCGTTCAGCATACCCGCGAAGTTCTGCCACAGAATGATTAAGCGCTTCTACACCTGTTAACCGTTTAATACAGTTATTTCCTTGTCAATGATACAATTAGGTTACTGGCATGTTTTATGGCCGGTACATGGTACATCTAAAAAAAATTACCATGGAAAATATCACAGCAAGTGCCACTAATGAAGTATTGAATGACCTCATCGCGATCAACAACGACCGTATTGCAGGTTATGAAAAAGCATTAAAGGAATTACAGGAAGACAACAGTGATCTGAGGCCGCTTTTTACCGATATGATTGCAGAAAGCCACCAGCTTAGAAATGTCCTCGGTAATGAAGTACAGGCCAACGGTGGAACAATGGAGCCCGGTACTACCGCCAGCGGTAAAGTGTACCGCGCCTGGATGGATGTAAAAGCGGTTTTCACGGGGCATGACCGCAAAGCAGTGCTCTCCAATTGCGAAGCAGGAGAAGATGCCGCACAAAGGGCTTATAAAGACGCTATAGAACATGAAGCGCTTCCGGCTTACATCAGGGAATTACTGACACAGCAAAAAGCGGAACTGAAACGTTCACACGATAAGATAAAAGCATTACGGGACCAGGCTAAGTAAAGCAGATAGTATATTCATCAGGTGCAGCAGGAACGTTCCTGCTGCATTTTTATTGGGCGTATAAAATAAATACGAATCATTATCTTGCGGGCAAATAATTGCCGACATGGATCATGTATTGCCCGCCTGGTATGATCGTCTCATGAAAAAATACCCGGTAGTAACCCAGGCAGAATGGCAGTTACTCGATAGTATTGCCACTGTAAAACACATAAAAAAAGGAGATGCTTTTCTCAGGTATGGTAAAGTTGCCCGGTATTCCGCTTTTGTGATCTCCGGTATGTTTAAATTTTCTATACTGGATGAGGAGGGAAATGAAAAAATAGTGAAGTTCGGCTTCGCCGATGATTTCCTGGCCAACTGTGAAAGCTATAACAGGAAAGCGCCTTCCGCCATTAGTATTGTTGCCGTTGAAGACGCAGTGATACTGAGAATAAATATTAAAAAGCTGCAGCCCCTGTACGATCTGCATATGAACCTGCTGCATGTAAACCTGCAGCTGTACCAGGAACTGCTGGAACAACAATCCGAGCACCAGTATATCCTTTCTTTAAAAACGCCGTTGCAGCGTTACCGGTTCCTGCTGGAAAGACGCCCCGCCATCATACAGAAAATATCGCTCACCAATATTGCACGCTACCTGTACACCAGCCGGGAAGCCCTCAGCAGGGCGCGTTTATACCTCCTGGATCAAAGCCGTAACTTTTGTGACTGAGATCACAGCCCCTCAATTTTGTGCGTAATAGTTTTGTATCAAAAAAGATATGAAGCAAAGCATGATCCTATTGCACGGGCTCTTTGGCGGACTTAGTAACTGGGAAGGCGTTGTGGCACATTTTCAACCGCATTATGATATTCATATTCCATCCCTTCCCATCTATGAGGCGCATTCCGGCGACCGGCTTGAGTACCTCACCAACTTTCTTGATCAATACATCCGCAATGCCGGATTGCAACAGGTGATCCTGGTAGGCAACTCACTGGGCGGGCATGTGGCTATCCTGTATACCCACCGCTATCCTTCGCAGGTAGCCAGGTTGATCCTTACCGGCAGTTCCGGTCTTTATGAAAATACCAGTATGGGTAGTTATCCTAAGCGGGGCAATTATGCCTATATACGGGAGCGGGTGGCCTATACTTTTTATGACCCTGTTATAGCTACAGATGCGTTGGTGGCAGAGGTATTCCAGACAACCACAGATGCCCGGAAATGCTATGCTATTGTAAAGATGGCAAAATCTGCCAACCGTAATTATGTGGCAGCATTACTACCGGAGATACCAGTGAAAACATTATTGATCTGGGGTACGGAAGATAAAATCACTCCGCCGGATGTAGCCCGGGAATTCCGGCGTCATTTACCACATGCCACATTGGTGATGATAGATCAATGTGGCCATGCGCCTATGATGGAACGTCCGGCGGAGTTTAACCGGTTACTGGAAGCGTTTCTCAGCGAAGCTTAGCTTTTACGCCATAATAGTTTGCGGTAGCCCACCCAGGCCACTATACCCGCCAGCACAAAGGGCCACAGCTGGATAAAGAAAAGCAGGATATTGCGGAAAATTTCTGCGCCGCCACGCAGCGCTACCAGCAGCTCTGTGCCAAAGCCTGCGCGGGTGAGCCGCTCAGGGTTAACGATCACCTGCTCATCGGTCACCTGCGGCTGGAACAGTTGCACAGTGAAGGTGGAGTAAGCCACATCGTCCAGTATCGCAAGGTTATTCATCTGCCGGTCAATAGCGGCTTCGCCCTTCTGGTCTTTGTATTCCACCACATCCAGGGTGGAGCCTTTCTTTGCGGGCGTTACTTTGCTCAGCTGCACTTCCTGCTGCTCCTGCCGCTCGTTCTTCATTGCATTGGCCAGGTATTTCAGGGTCATGTCCTGGTCTTTCACCACGCGGTGATCAATAAATTTTGCATTAGCGGTGAGATCATACACTACAGAATCAAGATGCGCTACCGGCACTTTCAGCGTGAGGTTGGCAACAGGCGTGTAAAGCTGTACCTCCTTTACAGAATCAGCTGAGTAGGGCACGTTAAAATGCTGCACCTCCTCATTCTGTAAATTACTTTCCACTACAATACCACCGAGGCGCGTAACCAGTTGCTCCATGCGGGAAGTAGCCGCAAACACATTGCTGACGCGGCATCGCACGTCGGCTGATTTTACTCTTTTGCGGGAAGCGGAATGAAGATCGGTAATGTCGTTGGAGAAAGAGGTGGAGTCCGCAGTGGCTGCATAGTCCCTCATTTCTTTGTTCATGCCTCCCTGGCAGGCACACAGGGCCAGCAGGGGAATACCCAGGTAATAGAGTGAAAGACGCATAACAGGAGAATTTAACCTTTATACAGGCAACATGGAAAAGGTAACCTTTAGGAAATGTTAAAGTCGTTGTTACATGATAATATCATTTAGTATCTTTAGGTAAGATATAAAACGTCATGCCCGTTCTTCCAAAAAAATACCAGACCAGGAAAGCAGCCATCACCGCAGATTTTATTGCGGCGGTGAATGAACATATAGACCAGGTGATGGATGGCCGCATCGACCAGATGTATCATATCCAGGATTTTGCGCGGCAATTGTACATTCACCCGGTACACCTGAGCAATACCATTAAGTTGCACACCGGTCATGCGCCCTGTTATTTTTTTGAGATGAGATTAATGGAAGAAGCCAGGAAGCTGTTGCTGGATCAAACGCTTACCATCTCGGATATTGCTGCGAAACTAACTTTCGACAATTCCAATTTCACCAAATTTTTCAAACGCTTTGAAGGGGTTACTCCTTCCCAATACAGGTTGCAGCATGCGGCTTCCTCAGAGGTAACGCTGCAGGTAAATGGGCTTTAGGAAATAATAATTATTCAGGGGCTTGTTATCGAACAGGTCACCGTCGTCAAAATAAAATCCATTGGTAAACTCCGTTTTTGAGTTGAGCTGAATTTTACCAGTGCTATGCTCCACAATAAAATACACCGGGATAATCACATAGTACTTCCCGCTTTTGCCGGTAAATTTATTCCATTTGATATCCAGTTCTTCCAGCCTGAAGATACGTGGTTTCAGGTTACCTGCCACATTGGTAGAGCAATCCAGTTTGGTGATAGCGCCATGATCTATTTCCGCTTTCACGGAGAAAGCAAGACTGGTAGTGCCGCTTTTCATGGGCACCAGCGCAGAGTCCATAAACCGGCTTAGTTGCTGATATGTATCGCTGAAAGATGTAACCTGGGCTTTGGAGCTGATACCGGAATAAAGGATACCTATGTTGAGGAAAATGATATAGAAACAGTTAAATCTCATAATACCAGTTTTTCATCAGAAATAACGTTCACGCCTATCCTGTTTTAACTATATAGTTAAGTTACGATTTCTTCCGCCTAAAAAGATCGCAGGGGTATAAAAAACTCAAGGTAATTGAAAGGCATATGGTTGCATATAGCGGGGAAATATTATTTAAACGGGAAATGAGGTTCGCCTTTCTCCCGGCGGTGGTATCCGGGAGAAAGACGATCCTGTTTTTACACGGCCGCGGGTTGCGGTACCATTGCTCTCTTTTTCTTACGGTGCAGGTAATGTGCAACTCCTATCTCTGCGCAGGGTATGGCGAAAATAAGCAGGAAGGTGATCAGTACGCCTTTCTGCATTCCTTTCAGGAAATGATCCACCTGGATCAGGGCAATGTTTACAAACAGTCCTCCATTTATGATAGCCGTAATTTTTGTTTCCATCAGGTCTGCGCTCACCGCTTCCTGTAGTCCTATCTTCTCCGAAAGCATTTTACGGATATACTTTTTGATTACAAAGGCAATACCTGCGCCTTTGGTAGTACGCAGCATAAAGGCGGCCAGCTTGCCCTGTACGCCCTGCTTTGCCGCCTGCTGCTCCAACGTACTGCCGTATACGTTATAGATCAGCACAGAAGCGGTATCAATCAGCTGGTTGCTGCTGAGGGCCGATATTTCTGTAAGTGAGCCATCCTTCCGGCGGAACAGGGATTCTACCGCAGCAGTGGCCTGGTCATCAAATACTGCCGGCACATGTTTCGCATATACGCCGGCATGTTCTTTTACATCTTTCCTGACACTATTAAAAAATCCCCATTTAAATGCAAAGAAAGCTGCCAGCAGCGGCAACACTGCAAACCAGCAATACGCAACGAAACGCAGGATTTTACCGGAACGGGGCACCAGTATAAATTTCCGCAGTAAGATCACTAATACTACAGCGATAACAAAAACAATAAAGCCGGTCAGGAAGGCTTCCCACATAAACTTTCCGGGATTGGTAAATTCCCCGATGAGGCTAAAGTAGTTAACAATGGATTTCATGGCGGTTAATTTTGAGTGCGCAAGATACTGGAAAACCTGTATAAAAGAAAAGGTGTAGCAGATGCTGCCACACCTTTTCTTTTATTAAAACATCTTTTAGAACTTAATCGCCCTGCCGGTACGCACAGATTCCCGTGCGGCGGCCAGGATCCGCACTACAATTACGTTATTGGCCGGTGCATACAACCCGTATGCCGGCATATTCACCTTACCATTCAGCACATCTATCAGGTAGCGGAACGGATCTTCATAAACCGGTATATCCGTTGCCGTTATACGGCGCGTTACAGCCGGCGTCCGTTCATTGTTACGTTGCACCAGGGTATTTTTATCGGCGGCAATGAGATAGCCTTTATCCCCGTATACTTCCATATCTTTACGGCTGAAGCTCCAATTCCACGAGGCCTGTATGGTGCATTGCACATCCCCGTAATCAACCAGGATGGTGGCATCGTCTTCTACTTTAGGATATACCTGCGGCTTAAAGTGACGGGCTACTGCGGTAACGGATACGGGTAAACGGTTTTTCATCAGGGCTGTCATAAGGTTGGCGCCATAGCAGCCAAAATCCATGAGCGCGCCGCCACCGTTCAGCACCGGGTCCGTAAGCCAGTTCAGGAATTCCGGGCCGCAGCCAATTTCCCTGGGCCCCTGGTGGCCATCATTTACCGTTACCTTTCTTATTTTCCCGGCGTAGCTGCTGTCTTCCAGGAGCTGGAATGTTTTTGCCACGGAAGGATACCAGCTGGTTTCATAATCTGTAAGCAGTTGTACCTTATTTTTCCGGGCCAGCGATTCCATGTATTCCGCATCGGCTACGGTGGTAGCCAACGGTTTCTCTACCATAATATGGATATGCCTTGGCGCTGCCGCCTCCACTACTTCGCGGTGGGCTTTAATGGAGCCGAATGCCAGTACTGCAGCGGGCTTTACCGCGTCCAGCATTTTACCCAGATCGGTGTAAAAAATATTTTCCGGGAGATGATATTGCCGGGCCCTTAATTTTGCTACGGCGGTATCCGGCTCGTAGATGCCCACAATCTGTATGTCGCCTTTATCAGGGCGACCAAGAATAAAAGCCGCATGCCCATGCGATACACCGGCAACGGCTACACGCAGTGGCTGGGCTATGATGCAGCCAAAAACATGCATCAGCAGGAAAGTAAAAAAAACAGAACGCATTCCTAAAACTAGGAAATATATGCTGTTTTTAATAACGAAATGATGGACGGTAAATTTGGGAAGATATTATAAATCCACCGCTATTTTAATCACTACTTTTTTTACCGGCATAGGCGTACTCACTTTGATATTGGGCATATGCAGGTCGGTAGGAAAGAAAATGGCAAACATCCCCTTTTCCAACCGGGAGAAGAACATGGGATGCTCTGCAAACAGCTGGTAGTCGGCTGTTTCATCGTATGCTTTGGAAGGCGTCTGTTCGCCCAGGAAATCGTGGCCTATCAGTTCCGAACCAGACACCATATACTGGATATCGATGTACTTCTTATGCGCTTCCATTTGTTCGGTAGAGGCGTCTACAGTATCGTATTCATTAACGATAGCGAAGATATTAGTCCCGTCTATTTCATACTTGCCTTTCTCCAGGCTTACCAGGTCAGTTTGCGCCAGGTACTCAAAAGCCTTGATAAATTTAACGCCGAGGCGGTAGTAAAGATGGGCGTTCTGCAGTGTATCCAGTATCATGTGTTATATAAAGGTATTAATCAGGTGGCAAGATACTTTTTTTTCATATACCCGGCCCCGTTTTACTTTTCTGCCTGTCTCTTTAACAACAGCGGCTGCACCGCTTTTTCCCATATGGCGTATCCATCTTTATTCATGTGCAGCATATCCTGTACAAATAGCTCCCGGCGCGGCTTTCCTGCTTTATCAAGCATCAGGGAGAAAATATCAACATATCGTATATTTTTTTCCCTGGAGATATAATCTCTGATAAGTGCATTCGCCTGCTTCGCTTTTCCGAAGAACTTTTCCCTGGAAGGACTTGGTTTCATGGAAATATACACTATCGGCACTTCCGGCAGCTTACTCCTGATGGTAGTGTACAGTATTTTAAACCGTTGCAATAAAGTATCTGCAGTAGCCGCTTCATTTGTCAGGTCATTTTCACCTACATAGATCACAATCTGGCGGGGATGATAGGGGAAAATAATATCGTTGGCAAAATAGGTAATGTCGTTGGTTTCTGCGCCGCCTATTCCCCTGTTCAATACTACATACCGGCTAAAATTACGCTCCAGGTCGTCCCACTTCCTGATAGATGAACTGCCCACAAACAGTATCGGATGTTCAGGGGCTGCATACATCTTATCAAATTCCCTGATGGTATTAACGTCTTTGGAGAAACGTAGCGGCGACTGGCCAAAGAGGGAACCGGTTATATTCAGCAACACAAAACATACAACAGTGAGGTATTTTTTCATAACAGCTAAATTTTTCAACCGCTTAAGATAAAAGAAATATTTATTTTGGAACAAACAATTACATGAACACGCATCCTATAAACTTAACCATCCGTTTCCTGCTGGAAATACTAATGCTGGTGATACTTGGCTACCGCGGAGCGCACATGGGAGAAGGTTGGCTTTCTTATACACTGGCAGTAGCATTTCCACTTATTGCCGCGGTGCTGTGGGGCGTATTCCGCATCCCTAACGACCCGAAGCCTGCGCCGGTGGCTATTCCCGGGGTTGCGCGACTGCTACTCGAACTCTTCCTGTTTGGCGCAGCAGTGTGGTCGTTACTATCATTGGGCCATCTGCGCGCCAGCATTGTGCTGGCGTTGGTGGTGGTAATACATTACGCCGTGTCGTGGGACAGAACAGGGGCTATGCTGCAAAACAAGCCCTATAACGGGTTTACAGGAAAAAAGATCATGGGAATAAAACCTTAGAAATACCATACGGTTTCCGGCGCTACGCTTACGTTCACAACAGCGCCTTTTTTAAGGCGGGTATCCGTGGTTCTGATGGTCACCACTTCGGCGCCCAGCGCTACTTCAGCTTCAAGAAAACTGCCGTAGTAGGCAATATCACGGATCTGCCCGGGCACTGCATCTTTTTTAGTGCGTACAATCCTGAAATCTTCCGGTCTTATAAAAACAGGCTTGCCATTCAGCACAATACCAGGCAATCCTTCCAGTACAGCGGCTTTTCCGGGAGGGAGCAGGTTATATTTTCCAAACAGTCCTGCCACATATTCATTTACCGGTTGGTTATAGATCTGCTGTGGCGATCCCTGCTGTACAATTTCCCCGTCTTTCATCACCAGTATTTCATCTGCCCAGGGCAAAATATCCATGGGATCATGGGAGATCAGCATCACGGTAATACCCAGCTTCTCCCCTATATCGCTGATCACATTTTTCAGGATGCTTTTATGGATCATATCCAGGTTGGAGTAAGGCTCATCCAGTAAAAACAGCCTGGGAGAGGATATCAGCAGCCGGGCCATGGCAATGCGTTGCTTTTCACCGCCAGACAGCTGGTCTGTTTTTCTTTTCAGGAGATGGGAGATCCGGCAAATGTTGTAGATCTCCGCTGCGTCTTCATCGGTGAGTTTATTGGCATAGGACAGAATTTCTTCTACCCGGTAATTATTTCTCAGTTCAAAATGCTGGGAGAGATAAGCAGTACCCGGATGCCCTGGTATCAATACTTCCAGCGCGCCCTTTACACGCTTGCCTTCAAACATCACGGTGCCGCTGTCTGCCTGGGCCATGCCGCCCACAATTTTCATCAGCGTGCTTTTGCCTGAGCCGGTTTCACCTGCTATTACTATTTTCTGAAACGCCTGTTGGGTAAAGCTGACATTCTTTAAAATATAAGCGCCGTGCAGTTCCTTGCTGATGTTTGATACTTCGAGAAAATTCATTCGCGCAAATTAATAAAAATAGCGGAGATCGCCTTCGGCGATGGAAATTGTCCTGGTACGGGATTACGCTGATTATACTGATTTTTTTGATTTGATTACATTGGATTTTTAAAGGATTCAGGGAGATGGAAGCAAAGATAACAGTGGAGTTTGTCTGACTCAGAATTATGATGATTATGCTGATTAATAGCGGAGATCGCCTTCGGCGCTGTAAATTGTCTTGGTACAGGATTACGCTGATTATACTGATTTTTTTGATTTGATTACATTGGATTTTTAAAGGATTCAGGGAGATGAAAGCAAAGATAACAGCGGAGTGTGTCTGACTCAGAATTATGATGATTATGCTGATTATATCCTGGATTTTACAGTATTAAAAAAATACAGGGAGATAAAAGCAGGTTGTTCGCTTCTATCCCCTGGAATCTCAAAAAAATCCAATGTAATCAAATCAAAAAAATCAGTATAATCAGCGTAATCCCGTACCAAGACAATTTACAGCGCCGAAGGCGCCCACTTCGCTTTAACCGCGCCAGGCATTCCGCAGAAAGCGGAGCCAGTTGCCATGCATTACATTATCGACATCGGTAGCGCTGTAACCTCTTTTGCTCAGGAGAGCGGGCAGCTGCTGCATGTCGGCAATAGTTTCCAGGTCGTAAGGGCATTGCTCTTTGCCGAATGCCCCATCCAGGTCGGTGCCGATGCCCACATGCAGGGAGTTGCCGGCGATCTGGCAGATATGATCCATATGATCGATCATTTTTTCCAGGTTACAGCCCATGCTACGGGGATCAGACTGACCCCGTACCCAGCCCGGTACCATCATCCAGGCGTCGAGGGCGCCGCCGATAACGGCCCCTTTCTGAATGAGGGCTTTAATCATCTCATCGCTGAACTGGCGGTTGTGGTTCACCAGCGCGCGGCAATTCTTGTGGCTGGCCCAGACATGTCCCTGAAAAGCATCGAGGGCGTCCCAGAACGCATCGTCGCAGAGATGGGTGGCATCGAGGATCATGTGAAGCCGTTCTATTTCCCGGATCAGTTGTTTCCCCTGTTCATTCAGGTGGCCGGTGGCATCGGTTCCGTTGGCGTAGCGGCCAGGCCCGTAGTGGGCGGGGCCTATAGCCCGCAATCCGTTATTATAGGCACGTTCCAGGTATTCCAGGTTCACGATGGAATCAGCTCCTTCCAGGCTGAGTATATAACCGATGGGCTTTTTATCGTTGGGAGCACCGTTGTTCCATAGCTGCAGGTGCTGTTCCAGGCCTTGCAGGTCTTTGATCATCACCATTTCACCGGCATCTTCCATGGCTTTATACCAGGCCAGCTGCCCCTGTGTCTGCGCCCAGGCCTGTTCCGGCGAATGCCAGCCCGGCAGCGGGTTATCCGGCGCCACATAGCGGCCGATCTGTGTGGCTACTACCAACCCTATATTTCCCTTCCGCAGTTCAGGGAAAGCCACCACGCCTTTGGCGCGGTCGGGTTTATCATTCATGCCCGCTTCCCTGGCGCGGATGGCAGTTACCGGCTGCTGCAGGTCCCTGTTCCATTCCAGCGCATTCATACTCAGATCAAGATGTGCATCTATTATAAACATAATTCTATCCTTCTTAGGTGGGACTGGTTAGTAGAGTTCAAACAAGGCTTCTATTTCCACAGGTATATTGTCGGGCAGAGAACCAAAGCCCACAGCGCTTCTCACGCCTATGCCGTTTTCTTCTCCCCATATAGCGGCAAACAGTTCGCTGCAACCATTTATTACATATGGATGCCGTTCAAAGTCGGGTGTGCAGTTTACCATTCCAAGTACCTTGATCACCCTTTTCACTTTATCCAGGCTGCCCACATTCGTTTTGATGGTAGACAGCATAGTTAATCCCACTTGTCTTGCAGCCAGCTTTCCCTGTTCTATGTCCAGCGCATCGCCTATCCTGCCGATGATCAGGGATCTATCATTCTGCACAGGACCATGACCGGAGAGATACAGGTATTTGCCATCAATAAGGCAAGGCTTGTAAACGCCCAATGGCGATGGGGCAGGTGGCAGTTCCAGTCCGAGGGCCGCTAATTTCTCTTCTGCGTGATTATTTTCCATGGTTGCTGTTTTAATACGCCCATAAAGATATCACTTCCTCCTTTGAAAAAAGGCTTAATCTTCCATCACCTGGCACCGGAATCCATTTTCATTTACTAACATCATTATTTTCCCGGGATGAAAATTATCTCCTTCCACTCTTAATACTTTATCACAATCTTCGAGGTCA
>NZ_DATCRD010000253.1:0-2105 GCF_036569185.1 Chitinophaga sp. | reverse complement strand
TAATAAGGGATGGGAGCTGATGATAGGCTGGCAGGACAGGATCGGTGATATCAGCTATGGCGTAAGCGCTAACCTTTCTGATGTGAAGAATGAAGTAATAAGCCTTGGTAATGCACCCGCTACCATTGCCGACCAGATCAGAACAGTAGGCCAGCCTATCGATGCGTTCTATGGTTTTGTAGCGGAACGTATTTCACAGATCTCTGATTACTCCTACGATGCGGCCACCAACAAATACACGCCGTTGTTCCCTTATGACGCCAGCTACCCGATGATGCCCGGCGACATCATCTACAAAGACCTGAACGGCGATAAAAAGATCACTGCGGCAGACGACCGCCAGGTGATAGGCAGCGCTATTCCCCGGTATACTTATGGCCTGAAAGGAAATATTGCTTACAAAGGCGTTGATTTCAGCTTCTTCCTGCAGGGAGTAGGCAAAGCCGATGGATGGATCACCAGCGCCGCCCGTCATGCTTTCATTAACGACGGCTCCAACCCGCAGCCCATACACCTGGACCGCTGGACGCCGCAGAACCCCAACGCCAGCTATCCGCGGCTTGCCTATGGGTACTCCTATAACCAGCGCCTCTCTACCTTCTGGCTCGAAGATGCTTCTTATCTCCGGTTAAAAAATATACAGGTAGGCTATACGCTTCCTGCAGGTCTTACGGAAAAGCTGAGAATAGACCGGTTGCGTCTTTATTTCTCCGCCGACAACTTGTTCACCTCCACCAGGTTCTTTTACGGCTACGACCCGGAAACACCGGTGAGCAGCGGTGGTTTCTATCCACAGGTGAAAACATTTGTATTTGGTTTAAACATCAATTTTAAATAAGTATGAAAAAGATATTGCTATATACCTGCGTATTACTGGTAACATCTACCGGCTGCCGGAAAGGATTTCTTGACCGTAGTCCGCAGGATGCCATCTCTGATGAAACGTACTGGACAACAGAAGAACAGCTTACACTGGCGCTGAACGGGCTTTATGCCAATGTGAAGAACAACAATACCATCGCAATGGACCAGATGGGTGACAACAGCATTAACTCTTCCACCACAGATACCTATCGTATTTTTGGCAGCGGTAACTTTGGCCCCGATCTTTCGGCGGTAAATGCCGAATGGGTAAGCCAGTACAGTGGTATCCGCCAGTGTAATGTATTTCTTGCCAATTACCAGCGTGCTACCAGTGTATCACAGGAAGTAAAAAACCAGATGGCCGGTGAAGCCAAAACCATCCGGGCATATATGTACATGAACCTGGTGTCTTATTTCGGGGATCTGCCCCTGGTTACCAAACCACTGAATATTGATGAACTGTATGGCCCGCGCAACAAGCGTAAAGAAATTATCGACTTTATTTTATCTGAACTGGAAGAAGCAGCAGGCATGATGAAAAAAGAACGTCAGACCGGCCCTACCCTCGGACGCTTCAGCAAAGGCACTGCCCTGGCGTTCAAAGCCCGTATGGCGCTGTACGACAGTCGCTGGGACGTAGCAGAAAAAGCAGCCAAAGACGTAATGGACCTGAACGTATACTCCCTGTACAGCACCGGTAAACCCGCGCAGGACTATTACGATCTGTTCACCTACAAAGGCAAGCTCAGTGCCGGCGTGAATAAAGAAACCATTGCCGCCCGTATCAATCTTACCGATGTGAGCATGCACAATATCAGCCGTGAATCGCAGGTGCCGGACCAGGCTTCCCGCTACAATCCTACCAAAGCGCTGGTGGATGCATATCTTTGTACCGATGGTCTTACTATCGATAAATCACCCTTGTATAAGGAAGATACCTATGCCGATATTTTCGAAAACCGCGATCCGCGTATGAAGCAAACCATCCTTGCCCCCGGCGCTGCCTGGGGAGGTAAAAAAGATGGCAACCCGGCTAATACCAACCCGGCTATTTTTACAGCGCCCAAGTTTGTGTCTGATAAACTCGGCTGCGTTACCATTACCGGTTATTATTACACCAAATACGTGGAAGTAAGCACGGTATCGCAGGTGAGCAAAGATCAGAACGATATTCATGTAATGCGCCTCGCGGAAGTGCTGTTAACTTATGCAGAAGCAAAAATGGAACAGGGCACGCTCAC
>NZ_DATCRD010000252.1:0-4164 GCF_036569185.1 Chitinophaga sp. | reverse complement strand
ACCGGGACCTGTGTTAGACATACTCAGCCCGTCCAACGCAAAATGGCTGGTCGCATTTTCCAGGTCTTTGCAGGGTAGCAGGTTGCAGTTAGCGTAATCCAGCAACAGTGTGCGACCGGCATTATCGCTGTACTGCGCCATGAGCGTATCCCGCGTGAGCACCTGTGAAAAGCCAACGCGGGTGCCACCCAGCGAGGTAAGCGTGATATCTGCCGATGCCGCCATGGAGAAATGATTGCGGGCAAAAAAATTATCCTTTTCGTTAAATGTAGGTTTAGGCGTAGGTACTCCCTGCTGACCGATGAGCAGATTATCCACCTGCACATCCACCCAGGGTGGTAATTTATTTACTACAGGCGTAGAGCGGAACAGGAACAGTTCCACCCTCCTGTTGCGGGCCTGGTTCTCCGGCGAAGTTTCGGGCGCCATACTGCGGGGAGTGGAAGTGGTATCTATTACTATCCTGCTGCCGGGGATATTTTTTGCGATGAGGAAATCCCTGATAATGGCGGCGCGTTGCGCCGCCAGGGCTTTGTTGCTATCTGCATTTCCCGAGGTGCTGGCGGCGCCCTGCAGTTTTACCTTCAGATCACTGTCTTTTTTTAGTACTTCCACCCAGCGGTCCGCTACTTCGTTTAGCCGTTCGCGGTGGGCGCTGCGCATAGCCGCTTCTCCCACGCAATAGTTCCAGAAAATAAGCTCATTACTTTGTGATTGGCCGTCGGACCTGTCTTCCACACCAAATACCTGTCCCGGGTTATCGTTGGCCCATTTGGATTCCGGCGTGCTGCTGTTTTTACAGGCATCTGCTACGGGGGCTGCAGGGGCAGTGTCTTTTGCTTTTGTATCTGCCGGTTGCCGTTGCAGGGTATTATCTCCGGGCTTACTAAAAAAAGACTCCCCGTTTTCAGCTTTGCTGAAAAAAGGTTTGTCCTTTTCCAGGGGTTTGTTCTTAACTGTTTTCGGAGATCTTTTCATAATACTTTTTTTATGCGCTATGGTGTTGTTGAACAGGGGTAAGCATACGGCGCAGCATTCAGCGAGCCCCGTTGCCGCACCGGTTCCCATACATAATCAAATGAAGGCGTGGTAAACGGCACATTGCAGGTGGCAGGGCAGTTTGGTTTATTGCCTCCTGCCGGTACGCCGGACGGACCGCCATTGTAAGTGGCGCTTGCCCAGGCGATGGGGTCCATAGGGTTTTCATGATCATAAAGCTTGTAAGCAGTGATCAGCGCCACCATGGAAGCATAAGAGAACGCGCCGCTAAGGATATTAAATGGCGGCGGTAAAAATGCGATAGGCGTAATAAAGCCATCGCAAAGACGCATCATGATACCATAGGTGCCGTAGTTAACGGTGCCTGATTTCCAGCAGCCACTGCCTGTTTGCACGGTATTGGAGCACACATCATCTGCTTCATGCAGGGGATCGCGGCTCCAGCACGGATCGCCGGTTGATCCGGGCACACCGCATGGCGGGTGGTAAGGGCCACGCTGTGTCCAGCCGGCGGTATTAAGGAATAAGCCAAAGGTGTCGAATGCATCTTTGTTCAGCTCTAACCCGCTGCTGCCGGCAATTACCGGTTGTATGAGATAACGGCAGGCGTTCATTTTATCCATGAATCCCCAGCTGTTGAAATTGCTTTGTACCTGCGCCCATACCCTTGCAATTTCGGAGGTAACGTTAGGGCCGCATTTTCTTTCAGGCGTTACAGGAGGCGTAGGTGTTGGCGGCGGTGGCGGCGGCACCGGCACCACGGAGCTGATCACCGCTACACGGTTTGCCACAGGGTCTGTACGGGAAAAGTGATTGGTTTCTCCATGTGCAAAAATGGAGATGAAGCCGGCGCCAATACCCGGGCTGCCATCGGAAGGAGTGATCATTTCATCTCTTACGGCCTGTGCGCGGCGGCACGACAGCTCCCAGTTATACGGGTCGGCCCCATCCAGGCTGGCAAAGCCATCAATCCGTACAGTGGCGTTAGCGCCCAGGCGGTGCCAGTTGGCCGCAAACCCGCTGATGAGGCGCTGGTTGGCCGGCGATAAACCGGACGATGCTACGGTAAAGGGATAGCTGTCTTCCACCCGGGGCGTACTGGTATCCACCGGGCAGGCCAGCCCCGGAGGCACCTGTCCCAGGTCGCCATGTTCTTTTAAAGCGGCAACCTGCCTGCTGATACCAGTTGTTCCCTGTCCCTGTTGTAAAGTATGTGTAAGCTCATGCGCCAGCAGGTGTTTTCCTGTACTGCTGCCGGGTGCATACTTTCCTTCATCAAAATAAATATCGTTGCCGGTAGTGAATGCCTGTGCATTCAACTGCCGGCTAAGCCCTGCAGCCTGCCCGCCGGTATGTACCTTCACTTTGCTGAAGTCGGCCCCGAAGGCATTATTCATTTCATGCAGGGTATCTCCCTTCAATGCCTCTCCCTTTCCTTTTGTACCGTTGATACTACTTTCAACGGATGCCGGTGAGACAGCAGCCGGGGAAGCCTCTTTGCGCTGCACTTTGCTCTTCTTTTCCTCCGCTTCACAGTGAGCGCATTTGCGTTGAATGGCGGGCTGGAAAAAGGACTGTGCGGAAGGTTTGCCCCAGAAGGGGGCGGAAGCCGGCGTGGCTTCTCTTTGTATATTTGCAGGTTGTAATGTTTTTACGCTCAACTGGATATTTTTAATTCCTCAGAAAATAAAAATGCCTTACCGCCATTGCACATGCAATGGTATTTTCATCCACTTCAGTTTTATGATACTGATATTCCAGGGCAGGCGATCCAGCAGGATATCGATCGTATCCGCTTCCATTTGCAGCTGATGCTTATCAGTGCCGGTGATCAGCCTTCCGGGCCTTTGCAGGAACCCTTCCCGTAATCCATCTGCCGAAATATTTTTTAATGCCTTCCAGTAGCTGATCGCGTTTTCTATCAGTCCTTCTGCTTCCTCGATGGCAGCAGTTTCCGGCGGCAGCTTTGTATCCAGTGGTTTCTTTAAAGGCCAGCCGCAAAGCAGTTTGGGAAGCATTAATTCAAATTCCTCTGCTTCTGTTTCACCGGTAGCCATATAATGCAGCAGCATAATGGCTTTCTTCCGGCAGGCGGCATTTACAAACTTCTTACCTTCCGTTATCCATTCCAGCTGTGTGAACAGGGGAGCCAGCCAGTGATGCAGCAAAATGATCCCTGCATTTACCACGTAAAAGGTATGGGCGCTTACCGGGGCATCGGGCGCATCTTCTTCCGGTACGTCCATTTCCTGCGGTGGCAGCGCATCGTCGTCAAACGGTGCAGCAGGCTTTTCTTTTTGCAGTTGCGTGAGCTGTTGCGTATTAAGTGAAACGGCGGCGGATAATAATTCGTTCCAGTTGTTATTACGGCACATTTTCAGCAGCTGCTGTATTTGTGCAATAAACACCGGCTGCTGTACCAGCAGGCTGCCGGTTAGTACCTGTTCACTTACGGCGGGGTCTTTAATTACTTCCCGCAACAAGGTATACCAGCAGGATTGTTCAAATACGCGGCGATTCAGTGGTGCATTACCGGTCAGTTGTAACAGGCGGCAGGCATCATAGAGCTGTTGGATCAGGGGGGCCCAGTTGTTTTGTTTCCTGGCGGTGATAACGGCCAGCAGCCGGGTAATAAATTCCGGTGTGTGCTGTAGCAGGATACGAAGCAGATAATCCCGGTTATTCATTGCCTGTTGGCGAAGCATGGTAATGGCCGTATGACTGGTAGCCAGCGTTTGCAACACCTCCTGGTACCATTGTGCGCCGGGCCTTGCGGCGTTCCAGGGAAGCGCGCCATGCTCCATATAGTAGCACCACTGGTCGAAGCTGTGCTCAGGTAAGGTTTTACGGGGCGCTTTCTTCACCTGCAATGCGGTTAAGGCAGCAGTTAGTTTTTTCAGTAGCAGCGTAATGTAATGATCATTATCAAGATCAGCTGCTTTAATTTTCCCGAGGTCAATTTCCAGCAGGTCTATATACATCACTATGTCCTCGCTGCTGTAGCTGTCGAACAGTTTTTCCAGTGCGGGGATGATCTTTTTCCAATACAACGCCGTTACCTGGTGTTGCCAGGTAAAAACAGTGTCTTTGTTATGCACTGTGAGCAGGAGTGTTTGTTTGCGGATCTTATGCAACATGGTTATTTATTTCATCCACCGGAGGCAT
>NZ_DATCRD010000251.1:0-5638 GCF_036569185.1 Chitinophaga sp. | reverse complement strand
TGTAGCTGAACCCCAGCTCCCGTATGGCTTCCGCCCTGCCTACTTCATAATACAGCCCGTAATTGCCATAATACAGGTATCCCATCTGATCTGTTTCCCCGTAACGTACCCTGATTGTTGTTGTACTGATAAACATGGTTCCTCCGCTATTTTATCCTTAACGTTTTACTTGAAAATTTTATTTGCCCAAAGCTCCGTCCAGTGAAAACTTACCGGGGCCTGTAAAAAGCAATGTTACAAAAGCCGCCAGGAAAAGGATGGGCATTTCTTTTTCTGATACCGGGTCTTTGCCATGAATCATAAAAATAATCACGCTCATACAAATCACCAGTGGTACGGAAGCCAGCCTGGTCAACAGTCCCATGATCAGCAACACCGCGCAGAACACTTCTGCAAAAACTACCATTCCCAAAGAAATTTTATGTCCTACCCCCAGCGGATCCGGAAAAGAATTCATTTTGGCAGTAAAATTGATCAGCTTGGGCCAGCCATGCAGGAGTATCAGTCCACCGGATACCACCCGGAGCACCAGCATGGAAAAGCTTACGGCGCCATTTGTATAGCCGGCAGAGAAGAGTTTTCTCATAGTAGGTAAGGTTTTTGTGCTTTTAATTATTTTCCGCAAGATAAATGAATAGCATTTGCCTTGCTTCCGGAGTTATCCACATTGTTAGAAACGCGATCGGAAAGGAAAAGATATAACTTTTATATTTGCTGATACTCCAGGTCCGTTTCGCATCATTAACGTCAGAGGGCATACAGGCGCAGGAGAAACGGACTACCAGGGTCAGGCCACGGCAGAGTACTTCCCCGGCTGGAAAATAATTCCTCCCGGGATTCGTTTTAAACGCATATTCAAGAAATAACAGCTATAGCATGCAATTCATAAGAAAAGTTTTTGTTCCCGGACATCTGTACATATCGCTCCTGGCCTTTACCGGCGCAGGTTTGATAGGGTTGCCCGCCGCACAGGCACAGCAAACACGCACCTATACAGACCCGGAAAAAGTATTCAAGGACGCCCAGCAATATTTCCAGCAGGAAAAATATGCAGTGTCCATGCAGCTTTTCAGGCAAACCCTTGATAATATCGACTACTTCCACGAAACCAACCGCGATCTCGTTAAAACGGATGCGTACTATTATTACACCATCTGTGCACTTAAACTGCAACAGGACAACGCGGAAAAACAGGCGCTGGAATTCCTTAAACTGGCCAATAACAACGCCCGTGAAGAACTGGTAAGCTACCAGCTGGCAAAATATTATTTCCGTCAGAATAAACTCAAAGAGGCCATTCCCCTCTATGAAAAAGCCAATATCGAAAACCTCTCCAACGCGGAAATTGCGGAAGCGAAATTTGAACTAGCCTACTGTTATTTTAACCTGAAGGATTTTCAAAAGGCGCAGCCCCTGTTTGCCTCCATCAAAGAGATGCCCGGCAAATACAGCATTCCCGCCAATTATTACTACGGCTTTATCAGCTACTACAATCACCAGTACGGGGAAGCGCTTAACAGCTTCCAGAAAGTGGTGAATGAGCCGAAATACAGCAACGTGGTGCCTTACTACATCGCTGAAATTTATTACTTCCAGGGCAAAACAGATCAGCTGATCGCTTATACAGAACCCCTGCTGAAGCAGGGCGGGCAATACTACGAAGCAGAACTGAAACAGCTGCTCGGTAAAGCCTACTTCGAGAAGAAGAACTATCCCAAGGCATTGCCTTACCTGCAGGATTTCCAGGATAATGCGGATGAAGTAAGAAATGAAGACATCTACCAGTTATCTTACGCTTATTATCAAACCAATAACCTGCAAAAAGCGATAGCAGGGTTCAAACAGCTGAGCAGCTCCAAAGATTCACTGGGACAAAACTCCATGTACCTGTTGGGCGACTGCTACCTGCGCACCGGCCAGAAAGCCAATGCACGCAACGCTTTTGCCTTTTGCGCCAATAACAGCTCCAATGCGCAGCAACAGGAAATTTCCCGCTTCAACTACGGTAAACTGTCGTATGAACTGGGTTATCCCGATGCCGCCCTCAGCGAGCTTACTCAGTTTGTAAAAACATACCCGCAATCTGCCTATAACAAAGAAGCCAGGGAAATACTCGTTAATCTTTTCATGAACAGCAATAACTACAAAGACGGTTTAGCTACTATTGAATCGATTCCTGATAAAAACCCTGCGGTATTGAAGGCCTACCAGAAAGTAGCCTATGGCCGCGCCACCCAGCTGATCAACGACCAGCAGCTGGCAGAAGCCGACCGCCTGCTGGATGTGGCCATCAATAACCCATATGATCCGCAGATCAAACAGCTGGCTCATTTCTGGAAAGCGGAAATTGCATTGCGCCAGAATAAAACAAACGTGGCGGTTACTAACCTGAACGCCTATCTGAATAACACTGCGCCTGTATCCGGCGAAGCCAATGCGCAAACCGCCAGTTACAACCTGGGATACAGCCTGTTGAAACAGGATAAATACACGGAAGCGCTGCCTTACTTTGAAACAGCCCAGCGTACCAGCGGCCCGAATGCAGAACGTATTGCTACTGATGCCGCCCTGCGCAGCGCCGACTGCTACTACATGCTCCGCCAGTTCCCGAAAGCATTGGCGCTGTACGACCGTATTATCAGCAACAACGCTCCGGGCGCCGATTACGCCACTTACCAGAAAGCAGTGATCCTGGGCTTACAGGGCAAGCAAAGTGAGAAACTGGCACTGCTCAAACAACTGGGTAACAAGTTTCCATCCTCCGGCTTTACGAATGAAACAGATATTGAGATAGCGAATACTTATCTCTCGGAAGAAAAATATACAGAAGCTATTCCTTTCCTGGAAAATGTATTGCAGAAACAACCCAACGGCCCGAATGCGCCACGCGCACTCCTGAAACTGGGTTTGAGCTACTACAATAAGGATAACGACAGTAAAGCGCTGGCCTATTACCGGCAGGTGGTGGAAAAATTCCCTAACTCCCCGGAATCCAACGAAGCGCTGCAAAGCATGAAGTCGATTTATGTAAGCCAGGGCAAAACAGACGATTACCTCGCCTTCCTGAAAGCCAGCGGCAGAACAGTGACCGCTTCTGCGGAAGACTCCCTCGCTTATGCTGCTGCGGAATCCAGATTTACCAGCAACGACTGTGCAGGCGCTACCACCGGCTTCAACAGCTATATCCAGAAATATCCGAACGGCCAGTTTATCCTGCCGGCATATTTTTATAAAGCAGAATGCGCTTATAACAGTAAAGACTATACGGGCGCGCTGCCGGCCTACGAATTTGTATTATCCCGCAACAACAGTTTATACGCGGAAAGATCTGCCTTACAGGCCGCTAACATCAGCTTCTACCAGGTGAAGAATTATGACAAGGCCCGGGGTTACTACCTGCAGCTGCAGGACCTCGCCACCAGCAAGGAAAACAGTCTTACCGCCACCAGGGGCCTGCTCCGCAGCAACTACCAGCTGAAACACTGGGATGAAGTATCCAATTATTCGGAAATGTTGCTGGCCGCTGCCAATATCAGTACAGACGACCAGATCATTGCTCACTTCTACCGCGGTAAGGCATTGCAACAGGCAAAAGACTATACCGCCGCACTGTCTGAATTCAAGACCGTGGCTAACATGACCAAATCTGAAACAGGAGCCGAAGCCCGCTACAACATTGCGGACTGCTACCTGCAGCAGAATGAACTGGACGCCGCTGAAAAGGCTGGTTTTGATGTGATTAAAAATACGCCGTCTTACGAATACTGGGTGGCGAAATCATATATCCTGCTGGGAGATGTATATGCCCGTCAACAGGACTATTTCAATGCAAAAGCTACTTACCAGAGCATCGTTACCAACAGCACTATTCCCGAGCTGAAACAGGAAGCGAAAGACAAACTGGCTAAAGTAGAAGCAGAAGAAAAAGCCGCCGGCAAAAAACCGAAGAAATAATCACCCGGAATCTGACATTTAAGCGCAACAAAGCATGAACATTCAAGCAATATATAACAAACGAACTTTTATCATATCAGCACTGGGCCTGACAGGCATGTTGTTTTCACAGAAAGCAGCCGCACAGGAAGCGTTGAAGCAGGAAACGATCGATATCATTTCCACCAATCAACCCAAACTGCGCGACGCCTATAAACTCAATCTCACGGCATCTTTACCGGGAATTGATACGGCCAGGCCTTCTATGAAATACGAGATCCCGGCGCTGAACCTGAACTTTATGTACCAGGCCATGCCACTGAAACCGCTGGCGTTGGGTAAAGATTCACTGTCGTACCTCCAGAACAACTTCGTGAAACTTGGATACGGCAATTATAAAACGCCCTATGTACAGGCTGGTTTCGGCAGCGGAAGACAGAACATGTACAACTACGGCCTGTATGTAAATTACACCGGCTCCAAAGGCAAGGACATTCCTGACCAGGACTACAGCAACCTGAACGTACTGGCATCCGGCACTTACCTGTTGCCTAAATTCCGGTTCGATGGCAGCATTGGATATGACCGCAATACCGTTCATTATTATGGCTATGGCCACGATACTGCGAGTTATAAAAAGAAGGATATAGAGCAAACGTTTAACCAGGTGACCGCCTCCGTGGGCCTGCAGAACAGGCCGCAAAACGACTGGGCATTTACCTTTCAGCCTAAAGTGAAGTTTATCCTCTTCAACGATTCCTACAAGCGTACAGAGAATACCTTCCAGCTGAATGTACCGGTGCGTAAACAGGTATTTGAGGATATCTTTATAAAAGTAGAAGGCGTATTTGATCTTTCTACCTACAAACAGGATAATAACCGCGCCATCAACAACAACATCGCTTCCATTCACCCCGCTGTGGATATCATGAAGCCCGGCTTTGTATTGCATGCCGGTGTAAACCCTACCTGGAGCAACGGCGAATTTTACCTGTTGCCGGATATCGTGAATGAGTCGCACCTGATCCGTAAAAAACTGATCCTGAGCAGCGGATGGATCTCTTATTTTGAAAAGAACACCTACCGTAATCTCGCCAATAAAAATCCATTCCTCAACGGCTTGCCGGGAGAAATGCTGAACACCCGTGTAGAAGAAAAATATACCGGTATCAAAGGTACGCTGGGCAGCCACTTTAACTACAACACCAAGTTTGCTTCCGTTACATGGTACAATATGCCGCTGTTTGTAAACGACAGTGCCGACACCAAAAAATTCACTACCCGTAATGAAGCCCAGCTGCGCGCATTCCAGCTGCATGGTGAAGTGGGGTATATTGAAGAGGAAAAATTCCAGGCACGCGTGAGCTTCGACTGGTACAACTACAACAAACAGGAAACAGAAGTGCAGCCCTGGCACCTGCCCGCTTTCCAGGGCGATTTGTTTGCACAATACACCATCGCAAAAAAATTACACCTGAGCGCCGACCTCTTTGCATTGAGCGGCAGTTATTACCTGCTGCCCAACAAGGATTTTGGTAAAACCAAAAGCGCCTGGGACCTGAATGCCGGCGCCTCCTACGACATAGGCAAAAATTTCGGTGTATGGGTAAATGCAAATAACCTGTTCAACACACATTACCAGCGGTATTACCTCTATCCTACTTATGGGTTCAATATTGTGGGTGGCGTGATGATCAAATTCTAA
>NZ_DATCRD010000250.1:0-6876 GCF_036569185.1 Chitinophaga sp. | reverse complement strand
CGCCCAAAAGAACACGGGTTGGATCCAGCAGGAGTTTTATACTGCAAAGGATTATCCTGTCATAACTGAAGTACAGGCACGCCCGGATGTAGAGCGGAAGGGCCCTGCCGGATGGGCTAATTTTGCGGGCGGCAACCAGGTGTATGAACTGGCCATGTCTCAAGGATATGTTATATGGCTGAATGATATGCATGGTAAGCCTAAAGCGGAGAGGGTATTTAATCAGAATGGTTCAGAAATTTCTTCTACCGTTTATTATTATAAATCTGATGCGCTGGATGCAGGAAAGCAGAAATTAAATAACACGGTAACTACTGTAGACGAAAAGGGAACCCTTAACCCCGCAGAAGTGATCGGCCGGGAAATTGAGCTGGTGGCGGATATGCGTGAACAGGAAACCAGTGATATGGGAACCTCCATACAGTTGGGGGTTGATGTAATCCCTATGTTTTTTATTGGGGCGCTACCTATTCCGCACTGGCCCCGTAAGGATAACGACAGCTATAAATTATTCAGATCTGCTTCCGTACTTAAAACCGTGCAGCAAACAGGCATATTGGAGAAGGTGGTAAAAACAGTGAATGGTTCCACCATCACTTCAGCCAACCTGGTATTTGACCGTAATACGGGGCAGCCGGTGGTAACCAGCACCAATAATGAGTTTGACGACCCGGTGTATTCCGTAAATATGCCAGCTTACTGGGGTTACGGAAAAATGGCCGGCGCTTATAAAAACGTGAATGCCATATTTAAAAATTTAACTACTGATGCAAATGGATTGATAGGTGCCACGTATGCATCTTATCTTACAGGAGGGGATGAGTTGATAGACTTGTCGTCGCCCGGTAAAAGGTATTGGGTGATCAGCAGCCCCACCAGCAGTGATCCGGTGAACCGTATACGGTTGATTGACGATGCGGGTAACCTGGTAAGGAGCGTGAGCCGTGATGTGAAAATATACCGTTCTGGTTACAGGAACCAGCTGGGCGCAACGGCCGGCACAGTAGTGAGTTTGAAGAATCCATTGGCTGGCGGTAAGCTGGCAGTTCTTGCCAATGCGGATAATACTTCTTACAAAGTAATAGATGCAAAGGCGGTATTATATGAAGAAGAATGGGGAGCGAAGATGTGTATTACCTGTCCGCCGGGATATATTCCCAGTGCAGATAGTACCAAATGCCAGTTAATGTCGGTGTTGAGCCCTAATGATACGTTGAATGTGGTTGACGTTCCAAATAACGTGAGTATCTATTATGGCATAGATGGAGTGACTTTCAAAAAATCGGATAATACAACTGTAACAAAGAAAAGCGCTTTTTGGGGTGGCGCTTGTCCTGATGGCGGGGGATCTTTTTTTGCGGCAAAGGCTAGTATGGCAGCTCCGGATACGGCTAAAATAACTACTGCTCCGGGAGGGGGTGATACCGCTGTATACGCGAGAACATTGGCTGCTACTTCGGTCTGTGGCAGGTTGGAGGAAACGGGTGTATGGCTGAATAAATCTCAGCTGGTAACAGATGTATGGATGGGACTGGAAACCTGCTTTACGGCGGCAAATTCAGGAACATATGCGCTGGGCTATGGTGCGGACAACCAGATGAGACTCTATATAGATGAGGCACTGAAAGTGGTTACACCAAGTGCAGGGGGAGGAGATGTCGCCAGTTACCAAAGCTGGACCGTAATAGCACTTCCGCTTACAGCCGGTTCCCATAAGATCCGCATTGAGTTTTATAATGCGCCGGGTGGGGCCACCGGTAACCCTGGCTCAGTTGGAGCAGAGATATACAACACAACCGTGGATGCGCTCAGCGCAATGACAGATGCACAGGCAGGAGTGGTCGCTAAATCGTTCTCTACGGAAACACTTCCAAATAACCCCCGGGTGAACACCTACGTCCTGGATGCCAGCGGCAACCGCAGAATATCCAGGTATTCCTGCATCCAGGATCTTTGCACCTATCCATTCGTATGCGCTACACAACCTCTTGCCGGTACCGTAAATCCTTACCTGGCAGGTATATTGGGTAACTGGCGAGTATCTGAAGAGAAAACCTATGAAGTGAACCGTACAGACCACCAGATCTTTGCCAATAAAGGCGGTGGACTTAACCTGCGTAGCAGCGGTTACTACAATACCTTTAAATCTTTCTGGTATTATGATATTACTGCCGGCAAATGGGGGCCTGTTCCTTCCAACCTTAACTGGGTTACCAGCCGATATGTAACCCTGTACGATCAATATGGGCAGGAAATGGAGAATAAAGATGCATTGCTCCGGTATAGCAGCGCCTCCTTTGGTTACAGGGGGGCAGTGCCTGTGGCTGTTGCTGCGAACGCCATGAAAAGAGAGGTGTTTTACGATGGCTTCGAGGACTATAAGTACAGCGGAATTTGCGGAGCTTCGTCTTGTAGCACAGATAGTTTCAACATTCGCACTGCATTAGGAACCAGTTCAATTACCAATCTTAAATCTGATGATGCGCACTCTGGTAATTATAGCCTTAAATTGACCAATACCGTTGTACTGAAAGCAACTGTTCATTCATTGGAACATAAGCCGGGCACTGGCACTTACCTGGATAAGGATGCTTTCGGCCAATACCTGGTGAAGCTTACCAAAGGTTTATATCCACAAGGATTCCAGCCATTGCCGTCAAAGAAATATGTTTTCTCTGCCTGGGTAAAGGATGGCAGCACCGGGCTTACAAACCCTGCTTTCACACCAACGGTTAACGGCGCCGCTATTGTACTGAAAGTAAAAGCCGCCGTAGAAGGATGGAAGTTGGTGGAAGGCGAAATAAATGTAGCCAGCAGCGCAACTTCCATACAGGTGGTACTGCCAGCATCTGCATCGGCTGCGGTAGATGACATCCGCATCTTCCCATACGATGCCACTATCAAAACATATGCTTACGATGAAAAAACACTGCGCCTGATGGCGGAAATGGATGAGAACAACTTTGCCACTTTCTATGAATATGATGACGAGGGAACATTGATCCGGGTGAAGAAAGAAACAGATCTTGGTATCATGACCCTTAAAGAAAGCCGCTCAGTGTTTCGTAAAAAAAGCTAATTAATAATATTAAACGGATCAGATTCCCTACATATGAAAAAGTTTATCTGGATATTAAAATTCGTTTTACCGGTATTGATACCCGGGGCTGTTATCATCTCCTTTGCCGGAGTGCCAGGGTGGATGAAACCTGTTATGCACAGGCAACCGGCAGCTCCTGCGCCTGAAGAAAATGTGCTGCACAGTATGAAGGATGAAAGCGCGTTAAAGCAGCTCATTGGCGTATATGCGCATATGGATTCCTGCCAGGAGTTTTATACGGCAGGTACTATGTCGGCCAAAGACCCGTCGGATAGCAGCTCCAATCTTAATACAGTCTATAGTTTCTGCCGCCGTGGAAATGAATTCTACTACCAGGCAAGCGATGTGGAAACCATTGCGCTCAAAGATATTTACATCAGCATAAGCAAAAATACAAGGAAGATCTTCGTGGGCCCGGCAAGGAAAGTACTGCCTCCGTTCCAGATGCCTGCGGATAGTCTTGTGCAGATATGGAGAGCGGAGAACTATCAGATCTCCGAAGATATTTCCTCCGGGAAAGCCACTGTAAGCATGCTGAACAACAGGCATATTTCCTGTAAGGAATACCGCTTTGAATATGATCCTGCGGTTATGGCGCTGAAAGGTATGTATATGCGGCTGACCAATCTCCGGGATCCGCTTAACGACCAGATGGACAAGGAAGTGAGGATCACGGTAGACAGGTGGCAGGAAGGCGCCATTCCACAAAAGCTGCTGCAAAAGGAAACGTACCTGCAGAAAAGTGACGGAGGCTGGGAGCCTGCCGGCGCCTATGCCGGTTACACCCTGATCAGTTTATTTTAGTGTTAACCCTATTTAATGTTGAATATGCACTTATTCAAATACTTTACCAGATCATCTGCCATTATACTGATCACCTTCCTGCTGGTATTCGCTGCTACAGGAAAGGTGCGGGCAGCAATAGAACCCTATCAGCAGAAAATTCAGGGCGCCCTGAAAAAGGGAGATACGCTGGTAGTAAAAGATGAAAAGTTCGAGAACCCCGCGTATAACTGGGACGCGATCCATAATAATTCCGTGCTGAACATGATTGTTTTTAAACTGAACAATGATGACCTCGCCGCAATTAATAAACCGTTTTCCTGCAAAACGGATCTTAAAGTGGAATACTGGAGCCAGCCCGGACAGGAGGAGCCTATTACTATTGAACATGTAAAGCTCACCATCAACTATGATACTGCCACAGGCGCGGTATACCAACAGATGGCGCAGTACGACTTCAGTAACGCCTACAAGATAAAGGTAACAGTGAATGATATCAGCAGCGACGAGCTTAGTGAGTTACCTGCCATCTTTACACTGGAGGGGCATGTGATTGTAAACAGGGATTATTTGCCACAAAGTGGTAAAGAACTGATCCCGATGGTAGATATTGAAGAAGATCAGCCGGAGGAGATGCAGGGGCGTAGCATGATGAGCGCCATGACCACGGTTACGCCAACGGCCAATTCCGTGAAAGTTAACTGGGACCTGATACCTGGCGCTCAGAAATATGATCTTGAATGGACTTTTGTAGATGAAGACTCGGATAACGGCGCTATCCTGGCGCAAGCTGGCACGGGTGCTACCCCGCAGATACTGATGCCTATGTTCCGTAATAATGCTACACGCATTACCGTAGCGGGTACAGAGTATACCATTTCCCTGGTACATAATAATAAGTACCTGCTGATCCGCATGCGTACGGTAGATGAAAGCGCAGGCTACCGCAACGAAGGGGCCTGGAGCTACCAGATTTCATCCGGTGGCGTTGTTTCCCCTGCTGTGATTGTGTTGCCCACTACCTGGCATCAACCGGGGTTAAACTGGCAATATGATGCTACCTATGCTGAAGAGGGAAAGAAAAAAGAAGTGGTGAATTATTTTGATGGAACGCTTCGCAACAGGCAAACGGTAACCGTCAATAACAGCGATAAGTTAGCGGTAGTGCAGGAAAATGTTTACGACCAGTATGGCAGGCCCGTGGCGAATATTTTACCGGCGCCAACGAATTCCTCCATTTTGAATTATTACCCCAAATTTAACCAGAATGCTGCGAATGCTTCTTATACGGGAGTGAATGCATTAAAGAACCTTACGGGAGCATGCGTGGGAGTACCTGATCCTTTAAAAACAGTATCCGGTGCTGCCAACTATTATTCTACGGCCAACAGTTTTCTGGCTACAGATGCCCAGGCGAAATATATTCCTGATGCAGAAGGATACCCGCTGGCAGTAACCTCCTATACGCCTGACAACACCGGCCGTATTGCCGTAAAGGGAGGCGTAGGGCTTACCATGCAGCCTACTACCAACGTGGCCACCAATCATACTACCCGTTACTATTATGGTAAACCTGAACAGTGGGAGCTCGATCGCCTGTTTGGCAATGATGCCGGTTATGCAGATCATTATCTGAAGAACATGGTCATTGATCCGAATGGACAGATCAGCATATCCTACCAGAATGCCGCCGGCAAAACGGTGGCCACTGCGCTTACGGGAAGCACGCCGGATACCTCATTGCTGGCGTTGCCCTCGAAGCCTGCTGCCATTAAGAAGAATATTGTATTACTGCAGCCGGAGCGTTTTGTATTTGATCCGGGCACGCTGAAACTTACGGCTACTACCACCTACCTGGCGTCTGTACCGGATCCTGCTGCATCGTTTACTTTCAGTATGGAGCGGTTGATTAAGAAGTATACGCAGGGTAGTGTAACAATTTGCAGTAACTGCTATTATGATGTAAAGGTTATTGTAAACGATGATTGCAATAACCGGGTACTGAATATTGCGAATGTAAAGAGGGGAAGCGCATTGTCTGATTGCAGCCTCACTTCTTCCAGCGACACCACTTTTACGGTGCCGCTTAACAAAATAGGCGAGTACTATATTACGTTTGAACTGGCGCTTAACCCGAATGTAATTGAATATTACACCAACGATTTCATTGCGCGCAATACCAACCTGAAAACACAGTTCCAGTTTGCCATGGAGCAACTTAAAAGGGAAGATTTTGCGGGATGTTTTTCGGAATGTACTACCTGTCGTGAGATGCTGGGAACCAAGCCGGCTTTCACCACTGCATTGAAGGTAAGGATCAGCCAGAATGGTATTGATACGGTAGCCAACCTGGCGGCCATCAATACCTGGGCGGGAGGATTGTATGATGCGTTATACAGCAATTGTCAGACGTTGCGCACTACTTGCCTGGCGTCTCCCTGCAGCAAATTGGAGAATATACTTTTGAATGATGTAAGCCCTGGCGGCCAATACGCCTTGTTTGCCAATGGTGTTGCGCAGGAGGCTAACATAAATGTGATTGCTAATAAATGGAGGGAGGCATTTCCAGTGCGGCAACCGGGAAATACGGATTATGAAGCTGAGAAGTTCCAGTTGCAGGATGGTTCTTATACATCCCCCTACGATGAAGCATTTACACTGGGAATGTTGGTGAACTACTGGAAACCTGAATGGGCGCAAAAGTTCCTGACCTATCACCCGGAAAAATGTGCGCTTGATTTTTGCATCGCGATGAATGCGGATAAGTCGTGGGACCAGCGGGTAGAAAAAATCTACAACACAACCGCAGATATCCCGCAGATTAAGGCAGGCCTTGCATATGATATTAACAACGGTTCCTGGTTGCTGGCAGCAGATCCTTTCTTTGCCACTACCGGCGCCGGCAAGAATTATTATACGGCGTTTAAAGCTGACCTGGATAATTATACAGCAAACGTGCTGCATATCTCCGGTTCAGGGTTGAATAATAAAAA
>NZ_DATCRD010000249.1:0-4253 GCF_036569185.1 Chitinophaga sp. | reverse complement strand
GACAACTGGACCTTCTATCCCAGTTATATCGATAGTATAAAACTGGCCAATAAGAACAGTAAAAAATCCGAACCCGGCACAGAAGGAGAGGGTGGTGGCGAATTCTCCTTCGGCCGGGAGGATACTGTAGCCGTAAAGTATTACGATGCGGTGCTGAAAGACCCTATGCGCCGGGATGCCCGCGGGTACATCATCCCCGCGGATCAACCGGATTTTCCCACTGCGGTAAAATTTATCAACGCCCTTATTCAATCAGGCATAGCGGTGCAGAAAGCCACGGCAGCTTTTACGGTGGGGGGCAGGCAATACCCTGCCGGTTCCTATATTGTAAAAACCAGCCAGGCTTTTCGCCCGCATGTAATAGACATGTTTGAGCCACAGGATCATCCGAACGATTTTCAGTATGAAGGAGGGCCGCCCATACGTCCCTACGATGCCGCCGGGTGGACGCTGGCCTTCCAGATGGGAGTACAGTTCGACCGTATGCAGGAGCCCTTCAGTGGTCCTTTTGAAAAGGTGCCCTATGGCAGCCTGCAATCACCACCTAAACAGGAAGTGCCTACCGGCAAAGGATACCTGGTAGATGCACGTATCAATAATGCCTTTATTGTAGTGAACGACCTGCTGAAAGCCGGTGTGAAAGTATTTCGTTTACCCGCCGGCGTTACCGGGGCAGGCAGTTTTTATATACCCTCTTCCGCAAAAGCCCGTGAGGTGCTGGTAAAAGATGCGGCGCAATTTGGTATACCCGTTACCGTTAGTGACAACAAACCCGCGGGGCTAACTTCCATATCTCCTTTGCGCATCGGCATCTGGAACAACTATGGCGGGTCTATTCCCGCCGGCTGGATCAGCTGGCTCATGGAACAGTACCATTTCCCTTACCGGTTCGTGTACACTTCCGCTATCGACAGCGGGAAGCTGCGTAGTAAATACGATATGATCATTTTTGCCACCGGCGCCATACCCGATACCGGTAAGCCTAAGAAGGCGCGTAACGGTTACGAGAGTAAACCTCCAAAGCCGGAAGAGCTGCCGGCTGAATACCGTGGCTGGCTGGGAAAAATTACGGCAGATACCTCCATTCCCCAGCTGAAGAAATTCCTGGAAGAAGGCGGTCGTATAGTGACCATCGGCAGCAGCACCAACCTGGCCTATCATCTGCAGCTGCCGGTGCAGAACGCATTGGTGGAGAAGAACAGTAAAAATGAATGGAAGCCCCTCAGCGGTACCAAATACTATATTCCGGGCAGCCTGTTGCTGGCAGATATTGATACCACCGCCCCGGAAACCTTTGGCATGGCGGCCAGGAATGATGTATACTTTGAGCGAAGCCCTGTTTTTAAACTGGGCGCAACCGGCGATACTGCCAGCATAAAAAAACTGGTGTGGTTCTCCAATGATAAGCCGCTGCATAGCGGCTGGGCCTGGGGGCAGCAGTATCTCAAAAACGGCATTGCGGCATTTACAGCGCCGGTAGGCAAAGGCAAACTGTATGCCTTCGGTCCGGAGATCACTTTCCGTGGTCAGTCTCACAGCACTTTTAAATTACTGTTTAACCAATTGTATAAATAACCTATGAGGCAGCAAATTATTTTGGGCAGTATGTTATGTTGCCTGGCTTTACCGGCAACAGCGCAACAGGATAAAAATAAATCGACCATGATCACTTACCTGGACCAGCATACGGCCAGTTATGATACTATCGCAAAAAAGATCTGGAGCTATGCGGAGCCGGGATACCTGGAAGAGAAAAGCTCGGCGTTACTGCAGGCAACATTGCAGCAACAGGGCTTTACCGTGAAAGCCGGTATTGCCGGCATTCCTACCGCATTTGAAGCCAGTTATGGCAGCGGAGAACCGGTGATAGCCATCCTGGCGGAGTATGATGCATTGCCGGGATTATCGCAGGAAGCGACGCCGGAAAAACATCCTGTGCACGACGGCGCTCCGGGGCACGGATGCGGACATAACCTGTTCGGAACAGCCTCCGTGGCTGCTGCGGTAAGCGTGAAAAACTGGCTGCAGTCGAGCGGTGCAAAAGGCACCATCCGTTTGTATGGCTGTCCTGCTGAAGAAGGCGGTTCCGGTAAAGTATACATGGTAAGGGAAGGATTGTTTAAAGATGTAAGCGCCGTATTGCACTGGCATCCCGGCAACCAGAACTCCGCAGCAGTAGCGCCCTGGCTGGCTAATAAAAATGCCAAGTTCAGGTTCTATGGCACCGCGGCCCATGCATCCGGCGCTCCTGAAAAAGGCCGCTCTGCCCTCGATGGCGTGGAGGCTATGGACTATATGGTGAACATGATGCGGGAACATGTGCCTTCTACCACCCGCATCCACTACGTGATCACCAAAGGAGGAGATGCGCCTAACGTGGTACCGGCATTTGCAGAAGTATACTATTATGTAAGACATCCCGAAATGAAAGTAGTGAAAAGCGTATGGGAACGGCTGGTGAAATGTGCAGAAGGCGCTGCCCTGGGAACCGGTACCCGCATGGATTACGAGGTGATAGGAGGAGTGTATAACATGCTGCCCAATATTACGTTGTCGCAGGTAATGGATAAGAACCTGCACCAGGTAGGCGGTTTCCGTTATACGCCGGAGGAAAAAGACTTTGCGAAGAAGATCCAGTCCACCTTTGTGGAAAAAGATAACACGCCGGATCCCGATACCGTCACATCCCGCGTGAGCCCTTTTATGATGATCAAGGATGCAGGCGGCGCTTCCTCCGATGTAGCGGATGTAAGCTGGGTGGCGCCTACTGCCGGTATTGTAACAGCCACTTTTGTACCCGGATCATCGGGGCATAGCTGGCAGAACGTAGCCGCCGCCGGTAGCAGTATTGGCGTGAAAGGAATGATGGTAGCCGCCAAAACAATGGCCCTCACCGCTTATGATTTGTTTAAAAGCCCCGAAACCCTGAAAGCAGCAAAAGAAGAACTGGGACAAAGACAGGGAACAGGATTTAAATATGAAGCCATGCTGGGCGACAGAAAACCGGCACTGGATTACCGTAAATAACTCAATCAGTAAACGCTATGAAAAATAAACTGCTTGCCACGGCCATCACGCTGGGATTGTTTTGCGCAACTGCGGCGGCGCAACATATTCCTTCCCCGAAAGAACACTTCGGGTTTAATATAGGCGATGATTACCAGCTGGCCAACTACACCCAAACAGCGGCGTACTTTAAGCAACTGGCGGCATCGTCGGATCGTGTACAATTGGTGAACATCGGCAAAACGGAAGAAGGCCGTGATCAGTATATGCTCATCATCTCTTCTCCCGGAAATATTAAACTCCTCGAGAAATATAAAAAGATATCGCAGCAACTGGCGCGTGCAGAAGACCTTTCCACTGAACAGGCGCGTGAACTGGCAGCAGCGGGAAAAGCAGTGGTGTGGATAGATGGCGGTCTTCATGCTACTGAAGTAGTAGGCACCCACCAGCTGATTGAAACAGCATGGCAGCTGAGCAACAGAACAGACGCGGAAACCATGCGTATCCTCGACAATGTGATCATCCTGATGACGCATGCCAACCCTGATGGGCAGGAGCTGGTATCCAACTGGTACATGCGCCATACCGATACGCTGCAACGTACGGTAGACCAGCTCCCGGTGCTGTACCAGAAGTATATCGGGCATGACAACAATCGCGATTTCTATATCATGAACATGAAAGAAAGCGTGAACATGGGCCGGCAGTTGTTCCTGGAATGGATGCCACAGATCATGTACAACCATCACCAGCGCGGGCCCGAAGGCTCTGTGCTCGCGGGCCCGCCCTACCGCGACCCCTTCAACTATTTCTTTGATCCGCTCATGATCACCGGTATCGATGCATTAGGCGCCGCCATGTATAACCGCCTCAATGCGGAAGATAAGCCCGGCTACACCCGCCTTAACGGTTCCAGCTTTTCTACCTGGTATAACGGCGGCTTACGCACCACCACGCAGTATCATAATATGATCGGGCTGCTCACGGAAATTATCGGCAATCCCACACCGGAAAAGATCCCCGTAGTGCCGCAACGCCTTATCCCCAACGGCGCCACACCCAACCCGGTAACGCCGCAAAACGACTGGCGCTTTAGGCGCTCTATTGAATACTCGGTGTCGCTGAACTATGCGGTGCTCGACTATGCAGCCAGACAACGTGATGAAGTGCTGTTCAATATTTATAAAATGGGCCGTAACGCCATTGAAAAAGGCAACCAGGATTCATGGACCTTATCACCTAAACGT
>NZ_DATCRD010000248.1:0-14913 GCF_036569185.1 Chitinophaga sp. | reverse complement strand
TCACTGTGAGCCGCACATCTTCCTACACATTCCTGTTTACTGCTCCGTAATCTCTTCGTCCGGACTTGCTTTGGCGGGAATCACGGTGATCTGCTCCTCATCAGGCAATGACGGGTCCTCCGTTGCAGCTATCTTTAAATTTTTAGGCAGCTCTTTCTTATTGTCGAGCCCAAGTTTACGCATTCTTTCCGCACGGCCTACGAGATTACCATTCCCGACAGAAAGCTTATTCATAGCATTTTCATAAACCCCCTGGCTTCTTTTCAAATGCTCCCCGATCAGCCCCATATCTTCTGCAAACCCTACAAACTTATCATACAAAGCACTTCCCTGTCTTACAATTTCCTCCGCGTTTTTATTCTGTTTATCCAGTCGCCACATATTATCAATTACCCGGAGCGTAGCCAGTAAGGAGGGTACACTTACCAATATGATCCTTTTACGGAACGCGAAATCATACAGGTCTTCATCTACCTGCATAATAGCAAGTGCATAGGCCGGCTCAATGGGAATAAACAACATCACAAAGTCCGTGGTGTTCTTGTACAGCGTATGATATGCCTTAGCGCTCAGTTCTGTTACATGGTTCTTTACCGACTGCAAATGCATCCTGAGCGCCTGCTTCTTCTCTTCCTCACCGGTAGCGCTGCAATACTGTTCATATGCTTTCAGGGATACCTTGGAATCTATCACCAATTGCCTGCCCTCCGGCAGCTGCAATACCAGGTCTGGCTTTCTCAGCTGCCCTGTTTCATCCCGCTGTGCATCCTGGGTGAAATAATGTACGCCCTTTTCCAGCCCGGAAGCCTCTAATACCCTTTCCAGGATCATTTCCCCCCAATTTCCCTGCTTCTTCGTATCTGCTTTGAGCGCATTTGTCAGGTTATTGGCTTCTTTCGACAATGTTTGATTAAGCAGCAGCAGCCGTTGTAACTCATTCTTCAATTCTGTGCGCTGTGCCGTTTCGGCTACAAGCGATTGCTGTACACTGCTGCGGAAGTTATCGATCTTCTCCGCCAGCGGCTTCAGCACATCATCCATTTTCGCTTTATTCTGCTCCATGAATGTACCGGAAATCCGTTGCAACAATTGCTGTGCGGTATTCTCAAATTGTATCCTGAAATCCTGCTGCACCTGTTGTAACCGCTCTTTTTCCCCGCTCAGTTGCAGCTGAAGATATTTATTCTGCTCCATGATGCGCCCCTGCTCAGACATCAGCACGGAAAACTCTTCATTTAACCGTTCCAGTTGCTCCTGCTTCTCTTTTAACAACATCCCTTTATCATCCAGCATGTTCTGCAGGTATTCCTGCCTGGCTTCCAGCAGGTTATACTTTTCCTGCAAAGAAGCCTGACTCGCCTGCCAGGCGCCCTGCTGCTGAGCGAGCGTCTCCTCTCCGGCCTGTTGCCGCTGCCGGGCAACAAACAACAGGTAGCCGAGCACCAATATGACAATTCCCGAAATGACAATTAATATGATCATGATAAATTCCTCTGTTAGCAAAATAGCCTGTTACTACGCACTGGATTTGCGTTGAGACAGACTAGCATCTCCCTAAAATAAAAAAACAGGAACAACCGGAATTATTCCGCCCGTTCCTGCTTCCAATATAATTAAACCCTGTTATAAACGCTCGTACAGCTTACGCAGCCTTTCACGGGTCATAATCTGCTGCCAGTCTTTACCCAGCGCATTTTCCCACAAAGGAGCCATACCCAGCGATACATTGATCATCGTTTCAAACTGCTCGTCTGTTAAGCCTTTGGTAATACCCTGCGGGATAGTGATGTTATGCTTTTTCACCATCTGCTTGAATTTTATCACTCCTTCCGGATAAAACTCCTCCAGCTTATCAAACACAATACAGTTACCAATACCATGTTTGGTGCCGAGCAAATATGCCAGCCCGTAACTCACTGCATGCGCCACCCCCACCTGTGAATAGGCAATGCTCATCCCCCCTGCATAAGAGGCCATCATCAGCTTTTCATCGGCATCATCATCCCAGTGTTCCTTCTGCAGGAAAATTTCTTCACACAGCTCCTGCGCCTTCTCTCCGTATGATTTACTGAATGCGTTCAGATAAGTGCCCTCCAGCGATTCCACACAGTGAATAAAACAGTCCATCGCCGTATAAAAACGCTGGTTCGCCTCTACTGTTCTCGTCAGCGAAGGATCCAGCACAATCTGGTCAAACGGCGTAAAGTCAGAATTCATTCCCAGTTTACGGGTAGGCCCTGTTAACACACAGGTACGGCTTACTTCCGCTCCTGTACCGGAAATAGTAGGTATGCCCACTTTATAAACACCCGCTACTTTCACAAGATCCCAGCCCTGGTAATCAGCAGATGAACCAGGGTTGGTCATCATCAGCGCCACGGCTTTGGCCATATCCATCACAGATCCGCCGCCAATACCAATGATACCGGACACCGTACCGAATTCTGCTTTGAGCTCATCCCGGATCTTGTCTACGGTTTTGGTTTTAGGTTCATCAGTTACGTCAATCACTACAATTTTATCCTTCCCTTCCAAAGGGATACGGGCTAAAAATTCGTTCTTATCCTGGAAATACTCGTCCACGAAAAATATCATGGGAGCATCGCCTATGCGCCTGGGGGCCAGTATTTCACCCAGCTGATCAAAACATCCGCTGCCGTAAACCACGTAGTCCACCATTTTAAAATTCCTGAATTTCATATATCCGTAATAGTTAGGTGTTATAAAAGTTTTGCTGCTTTTTCCAGGTCCTCGGGGGTATCTATTTCCACGCCCATGTATGAAGTCACTACCATTTTCATGGGAATGCCGTTCTCCAGGTAACGTAAACATTCAATCTTTTCCGCCGCCTCCAGCGGCGTTACCTCCAGCTGTGTGAAGTCGAGCAGTGTTTGCTTGCGGAATGCATATATGCCAATGTGCTCGTAATAAATGCTTTTAATATCCTTATTCCGCGGGTAAGGAATAACGGAACGGGAAAAGAATAATGCGTTGAAATTCTTGTCTACCGCTACTTTCACATAATTAGGATCCTCTATAGACGCCTGGTCTTTCAGTTCCTGCATCAGTGAAGCTACCTGCACTTTCTTTCCTTCTTCTCCTTCAAATACCTTCAACAGTTTTTCCAGTGGCTCTTTTTGTGTAAACGGTTCGTCGCCCTGCACATTCACCACAATATCCACCTCCATATCTACAACGGCTTCGGCTATACGATCTGTGCCGCATTCATGCTCCTTTTTGCTCATAACAGCCTTCCCGCCGTTATTCACAATCTCATTATAGATCAGGTCACTGTCTGTCACTACCATTACATCGTCAAAAACCCCTGTATTTACTGCAGATTCATACGTTCTGAGTATTACTGTTTTATCGCCCAGCTTGGCCATCATTTTACCAGGAAAACGGGACGCGCCATAACGGGCAGGTATCAACGCTATTTTTTTCATGTAGTCTGATTTTAACTGCAAAAGGCGCAGGCAAAAAATATATATCGCCCACGCCTTTACCAGATCAATTATAATGCGCTTTTCACTGCTTTCACCAGTTTTTCTGCCCTCTCCTGTATCTCGGCATCGCTCCAGCTCAGGTTGATAGGGGTAGAAATGTTCCTGCCGATAATAGCATCTGAAGCCGGGAACTCTTTGGTTTTATACACTTCCATGGCCTGTTTCAGTTCTTTGGCAAAAGGAGTTAATACACTGCCTTGCTTAAAATGCTGCCATTGACGGATATAGTGCCAGTTGTTCTCATAATAATGAAACGCCACCAGTCCGGCTGCTTTCATTGCTGCAGCCGCTTTGGCCGCCTGCGCGGTTTCCGGCAGGAAAAATGAAAGGAAGGTGGCACTGTCGCCGGCTTCGTCCGGCAAACGGCGGAAAGTTATACCTGGTACTGTAGCCAGGGCATCCTTGAATATTTTCTTGGTTTTACGCTGTATTTCCAGAAAAGTATCCAGTTTGCGGATTTGTGCCAATCCCACTGCTGCATGCAGCTCGGAAATACGGTAGTTGTAGCCGATAAACGGATGAAGGTCCGCTCCCCGGTCTGCGCCCAGGTGGTCATGCCCATGGTCCGTATAGCCGTCACATTTAGTATAAATATCTTTATTGTTGGTGATGATCGCCCCGCCTTCTGCGCAGGTAATCGTTTTTACAAAGTCAAAAGAGAAGGTTCCGGCATCGCCGATGGAGCCCAGCGCTTTTCCTTTGTAAGATGCACCAAAGCTCTGGCAGGCATCTTCAAGAAGGAACAGGTTATGCTTTTTGCAGATGGCCTGTAATGCATCCAGGTCTGCCATTGCCCCGCACATATGCACCGGCATAACTGCTTTTGTACGCGGGGTAATAGCGGCTTCCACGGCTTTGGGGTCAAGCGTCAGGGTATCATCCACATCTACCAGTACCGGAGTAGCGCCTACGGAAAACACCGATTCAAAGCTGGCCACAAAGGTAAAGGTCGGCATAATGATCTCATCGCCGGCTCCCAATCCCAGGGCGGCCATAGCGGTGGTTAATGCAGCCGTACCACTGGAGGCAAGTTGGGTATACTGTACATTCAGTTTATCGCAAATGGCCTGTTCCAGCTCCTTTGCTTTCCAGATGCCTTTACGCGGACCATCAAATCCGTAGCGCATCATGATCCCTGTTTCCAGTACATCGTTTACTTCTTTCCTTTCCTCGGCTCCAAATAGTTCAAATCCGGGCATAAACTGTTGATTTTAAAATATAATTTTGAATGAGTGCTTTTTTAAATAGTGCTGCAAAGTTACTATAATAGGCATTGCATTACATAGGAAAAACTGTTTATCTTTTGCTAAAAATTCACCATGCGTTTTGCACTGTTTCTTACCCTGTTGGGCCTTTTTGCTGGAATGCCCACCCGCGCCCAGAAAGCCGGTTCCTCCGATCAGCAGCAGATTACGGCTTTAATGTCTATCCAGACATCTGCCTGGAATAAAGGGGATATAGACGGCTTTATGGCCACCTACTGGCATTCCGACTCCCTGCTTTTTATTGGTAAAAACGGGGTCACTTATGGGTGGCAGGCTACGCTGGACCGCTATAAGAAAACCTATCCCGATGCCGCTGCTATGGGCAAGCTGGATTTTAAATTACTTGAATTCAAATCCCTGGCGCCCGGAACATATCTCTTAATAGGAAAATGGCACCTGGAAAGGACTATCGGCAACCTTGAGGGCCACTTTAGTCTCATCTTACAAAAAATAAAAGGACAGTGGAAAATTATTGCTGACCACAGCAGTTAAAAAAAAACCATCCCAGGAATAGGATGGCCGCTATACACCACAACATTAAAGAAGTTTGGCACTTCTTTATTTTTAGAAATAAATTTCAGTTGTTTTCATTCCGATATGGTAAAATGTTCAATGCGATGATTTTTTCCCTTTTTCCTCGTTATCTCTCACCACTTTGTTCTCTTTCTCCGGCTTTTCAGACAAATCGCCGTGCAACGGGTTGCGGTTGATGGTCCCTTTATCCTGCGATAAAATATCTACCGGCCTCTTCTTTTTATCATGATGTTCGCCGGTATGATCTGTTTCCTTCTTTTTCATAATCTCTTTTTTTGAAGATGAAAATATGGGAGATGTAAAGTTGACAACAAACACTATTCCACCCGCCCAACAGGCCATTTTGCAGACATAGCGAACTGGTTCCGGGGCATCATCTCCACAAAACCCTGATGCACAGTGAGAAAGAATAACAACACCACTGATGCAGCAATATGACAGTTATGATTAACATTAGATTTACAAAAACTATGTTCCATATCTCATGTCTACACACTATCTTCGGTGCCTCAATACAATTTTAACCCGTAACCTCTGATCAACCACGAGTAGTTTTAATCAAGTTCCTTCCTAAAGCCGATTTTAGTTTTAATCCAAGTCCTGTTTAGAACCCGGTATCTATTTACTATAACTTATTACTGGTTATGTCCGGGAAAATTATGCGTGTTGCCACCACTTTGCTGGCTGTTATTATTTACTGCAGTTGTAATAAAACAACAGGCCTAGCCCCCGAAGAGCCGGGAAAAATATCTCCTGCAGATACCTCCACGGTACCTGAAAACAAAGTGGATCGCAGCGCCCTGTTAATGCTGGTAAACGGGTTACGCAGCCGCGGCTGTAACTGCGGCACCGATAAAATGCCGGCCGTAGGCCCACTCACATGGAACGGCCTGCTGGAAAGAGCCGCCTACGACCATAGCAAAGACATGGCACTGAATAATTATTTCAACCATACCGGCCTCAATGGTTCCACACCGGGCTCACGGCTCGATGCCGCCGGCTATAAATGGAACTATTATGGCGAAAACATTGCCACCGGGCAACTCGACGAACAAGCCGTGATACTAGGCTGGCTGAACAGTCCAGCTCATTGCCATAATATGATGGATGCGAAATTTACAGAGATAGGTGTTGGCCGCTATAATAACGCCTGGACAATGGAGCTGGGCCGGCGATCCGTGGCCCGGTAATCAGGGAGCGCTCATTTTTTTACGCCACAGGCGCCATACGAAATAGAGATAGGCAATCATCGAAATCCCAAACCAGGCATAGAAAAAGATCATCCTGCCGGGGGTAGATTCCTCCGGTACTGCAAATCCCAGGTACAAGCCCAGGAATACATTGATCATCATCCAGAAAAAACCAATAAAAATGGTCCTCATAATCTTTATAAGGAAATGAAACAACTCATAATCCATTTTATTGGGATCTTCCGGCGGTTTGTCCTGTTCTTCTTCCATAACCTGTTTATGATGCTAAGGTATGCATAGTTTTGCCAGGTCTGTACTATCACCCTTAAATACATTGAAATCCACCGTGGTCCGGATACCATTCACCCGGCCTATGTCGCTGTGCTGCCAGAACAACCAGGCCCTGTCGGAACGGGGGCGCTCCTTCTGGTAATAATGCGCGATCCACAACGGGTAACGGTCAAATTCGCTGCCAAGATATGTTTCGTAAAAATGAATGTTTGTGTAGATGATCGGTTTTACTTTGTATACTTTCTCCATTTCCTCCAGCCAGATCTTCGCAGTGCTCCGGATCACCGCCGCAGGTTGATTGTTGCTGGTTTCAATATCCAGTACCGGCGGCAGGTCGCCCGATTGCAGGTCCGCCACATTGTGAAAGTTAATCGCTTGTTTCAAAGGATCACGGGTGGCATAAAAGAAATGATAGGCCCCCCTGATTAAACCAGCCTTCCCTGCCCTGTCCCAGTTTTGTTTGAAAGCAGCGTCCTGCCGTGTAATGCCTTCCGTGGCTTTTATAAACGCAAAGGATATACGAATTTTATCTACCTGCATTTGTTTTACGGCAGCCCAATTGATGTCTTTCTGAAATTTGGAAACATCTATACCATGAATCTTGTAATTCACCGGCATATCAATGCCGAATTCTTCATACCGTACAAATTTCACCTGTTTTTCCAGTCCGCGCCACCACAGGTAAGCCGCTGTGGCCAGTACTGTCAGGAATATCAATAATAATCGGATCCGGATGCTTTTCACTTTTTCTTGCTGTTAGTTGCAGGTAATTGGGTCAGGATGCTCTAATAAATACCGGCAGCCCTACTTTTTACAGCAAGTATAGGCTATAATTTGTTTAAAGAAGCTACTTTTACAATGGTCAAGTGATTTTTTATGCCCGATTTTAACCTGAAGGATACCCTTAATTTGTTTTCCAAGTTCACACTGCGCCGCGGTTTAAATGCCGGCAAAGTACTCGGAAGCTATTTTATGAGCAAGTGGACCGGCAAGCCGGTGCAGTGGGGCTACCCCATTTCTATCTCTTTTGAGCCCACCACTTCCTGTAACCTCCGTTGCCCGGAATGCCCCAGCGGTCTAAGGGCCTTTACACGGCCTACCGGTATGCTGGAACAGGATTTCTTCAGGAAAACGATCGACGAAATTTCCAAAGAACTACTATACCTCATCTTTTACTTCCAGGGAGAGCCATATCTCAACACAGGGTTCCTCGACATGGTAAAGTATGCGGCAGGCAAGGGAATTTATACGGCTACCTCCACCAACGCACATTACCTCACTGACGCCAATGCTAAAAAAACGGTGGAAAGCGGGCTTGACAGGCTCATCATCTCCATTGATGGTACTACCCAGGACGTATATACGCAGTATCGCGTAGGTGGTCATCTCGATAAAGTAATACAAGGGGCAAAAAACATCGTAAAATGGAAAAAAGAGCTTAATTCATCCAAACCTTTCGTTTTTTTCCAGTTTCTCGTTGTAAAGCCAAATGAGCACCAGATAGAAGATATTAAACGGTTGGCCAAAGAAATAGGTGTTGACCAGGTGCGGTTCAAAACCGCGCAGGTATATGATTATGAAGAAGGCAACCGCTTAATTCCCACCATCGATAAATACTCCCGTTACCATCGCAATGAAGATGGCACTTATACTATCAAAAATAAACTCGGGAATCATTGCTGGCGCCTCTGGCATTCTCCCGTGGTTACCTGGGACGGACTGGTGGTGCCCTGCTGCTTCGATAAAGATGCGCAACACCGCCTGGGCGATCTGAAAAAAGAATCGTTCAAAGCGCTGTGGCATAATAAAGAGTATATCCGTTTCCGTAGTGAAATCCTTGAATCCCGTAAAAACATAGATATCTGCGCCAATTGCAGCGAAGGCACCAAAGTATGGGGATAACCTGAAACAAAGCCCCCTTATTTTAAATCGTTACAAGGGCACCAACAGGATAGCTTCCATCTTTCCTGAAATTTTTTCCTGTTGACACTCAACACCTTAACTACATTTATAGTTTATTACTACAAAAATAGTTTTTAAACTACAAAAATAGTTATAGATTAGTGTTATGAAAAAGCTATCCCGTAAAGAAGAAGAGTTAATGCAGGTGATGTGGGACCTGGAAAAAGCATTTGTAAAAGATGCCATAGAACAGCTCCCTGATCCCAAGCCGCATTACAACACCATTGCCACGCTGATGAAGCGCCTTGAAGAAAAAGGGTACCTCGCCCATCATGAATATGGTGGTTCCTTTGAGTATTACCCCATCATCGCCAAGGAAAGTTATAAGGACACTTTTATGAAAAAGGTGCTCAATACTTTCTTTGATAACTCCTATCTCAATATGCTGGCCTACTTCGCCAAAGAGGAAAAAATAAGTGCGGAAGAAATGAAAGCGCTGGTGAAGATGATTGAAAAAGATAAAAAATAACGTGTATGCCTACCCTGTTTATTTACATACTGCAAACATCCTGCGCGATGGCCCTTTTTTACCTGCTATATATCAGCTGCTTTAAAAAGGAAACATTTTACAGGTACAACAGGATCCTGTTGCTGAGCGCTTTCATATTTTCAGCAGTGCTGCCGCTGCTGCCTATTCCCGCGCTTCGCTGGGTAGAAAAACCGGTGGAAAACGCGTCTCCCGTAAGCGTTTATTTCAATGATAACGCACACGTACAAACGCTGGTGCCGCAAGTAGCAGCGGCACATCACTGGTGGGACCCGCTTATGCAGCATGCCGGCACCATTTTGCTTACAGCCTATATAACAATAGCCACCATACTGCTGCTGATCCATTTGTTACAGCTGCTGAGAATCAGGCGGATGGCAGCATCCGGTCATGCGTATGAACATAACAACATTCGCTATGTACAGCTTCCTGGTATAACAGCGCCTTTTTCTTTCCTGAGAACTATATTTTTTGATCCTAACGCACACGCCCATACGGAGCTTCAGCATATTCTCCGGCATGAGGAAGCCCATGTGCAGCAATACCACTCTGCTGATATGCTGCTGTCTGCCCTGTACTGCTGCATTTGCTGGATCAATCCCTTTGCCTGGCGCTGTAAGAGGGCTCTGCAGTTAAACCTGGAGTTCCTGGCAGATGAAGCCGTTATCCAAACCACAGATGCCCCTGACGCCTACCAGTACAGTCTACTGAAAATAGGCCTGAAAGGAAGCCCCATAGCAATTGTAAATCATTTCAGTAAGTCATTCATTAAAAACAGAATACTCATGATGAACAAAACTCAATCTCCCCGGTTACGTACCTGGCGGTACCTGCTGCTACTGCCGGTACTTGGGCTGGCAACCGGGCTACTGGCCGCTACCGCCCCTTTCTCCGCAAAAAACGACACAGGTAGTAAGTACCTGGCCACAGCAAATGGCCGGATCTATGGAGTGGTTACTCCTTTAACTTCTGATAAGGACTTTGCGGAGATGAAAGAAGTGTTGCTAACAAAAGGAATAACACTGAACATCCCGGTACTCAAACGTAATGAGAAAGGGGAAATCACGGAAATTGATTTCAAAATGTCGGCGGATAAGTGGGCAATGCGTGAAACAATGGAACATCCGTTTACGCCTTATTTCTTTTATTGTGCTCCGCAGGAAAGCGGAATAGGCCCTCTTCCGATGATGAATTGCCCAAGAAGCCTGCAGGACCTCGCCCTGGCAGAGGGTAATGGAATGGCGAAAGGGATTACTACTGACTCCACCTTTTTGAATCGTTTTCCCGGTGGGGAAACTGCCTATCGCAAAATGTTTGCAAAAAATGTTCGCTATCCGAGAGCAAGCCAGGAAGACAAAAAGGCTGGAGTGGTCACACTGCAACACAAAATTCAACCCAGCGGCGCTATCAATGGTATAGAGGTGCTGCAAACCCCGGATAAAGCGCTCGGCGATGAGGTAAAACGTGTTTTAGAGATGCTCCCCGCCTTTGCAGCGGCGCCTTCAGGGAAAGTTGTTACTGTTTCGCTGCGCATATCGTTCATGCTGGACAATGGTACAGGAGACTATATCAAAGGACCCGATGCCGACAATGCGGACATAATAGTTGTGGGTTACTTACCCAAACCTATTTCCTTTATTCAGCCGCTGGTTCCTTCTTCTTTCTTCGGCTCTTCGTCACCTTGTTGAATAGGTTGATACCCAGTTGAACGCCTACAAATTCCAGTACCGTCATTAATGCCCCGGTAGCAAAATTCTTGAATTTACCACTTCCCCACGCGATCTTGGCCACATTCATGGCCATGTTCAGGGCACCGCTATGTTTTGCGCTACCGGGGATAACGGCGTTCAGGGCCATCTTTTTATAGTTGTCCCTGAAGTAATCCACCCTGTTACCCATTTCATTTTCCAGCTGCCTGGATTTCATTTTCAACCGGGCAATTTCCAGCTCCAGTGATTCGAAGCTGTTTATTTTCTTACTCATGTGTAAACATTTATCATTGTTTATCCTTTCATGGTATTTTCAGTGGCCTCTTCATCCGGAACATAACCGGGATCTTCCGGTTGTTCCTTTGGCCGCTGATTGTGAATATGATTGGAATGCTCATCCTGGTCAGTAATTTCATCGACCAGCTCAGTAATCAGCAACCGGGACAACGGGCGCTGTATCAACTGTACCCTGAACAGCAGGATAACAACAAATAACAGGATGAATAGCCCGGCTGCACAGCTGAAACCAATAGCAAAACTATTCGTCATTTCCCCGATCCAGAAGCCCACTACCATTCCAAGAAATACAATCACAAAAAAGAACAGCAGGAAAGCCATCAAAAGCGAGAAGAATAATCCCAACGCTTTTGACAGCTTTCCTGCTGCCTGGAGCTTAATCAGGTCCAGTCTGGTTTCCAGGTACTCCCTGGCCACTTTTCCCGTTTGGTTAAAGTAGTTGCTGAAATTATCTTCCATGCAAATCAGTTTATTCAGATAGGGTTATGCCAACTCGTTCTCCAATTCATCCTGGAACTGATCTTTTCTTTTTCTCCATTTTTCTTTCAGCTTTTCAGACTGATCTTTTAATTTTTCTACCAGTTCATCTTTCTTGTCGGAATTAAGGAAATAACCTACCGCAACGCCAACGGCTGCACCTACAATAAATGAAACCACGGCTTTGGAACTTGTACTCATAACTAAGGTTTTTAAGATGTTATAAATTAGGTTTTCTTTTTTGGTACCATAGGTTCAACAAACATTATTCCATAAATACCATTTGAATAAAAAGCTATGTTAAACCCGGCTAAATAAGAACAAGCGCCCCGCAATTTTGTTTATGGTTCAGAAAAGCAGCCGGTCTGTTTTTTGACATACCGGATAATTACACGATATTATGTACTATGAGCTATCTTGATAACGACCGCCTTAAACAAATTGGCTTCCTTTTACTGATCCTTTTCCTTGCCGTGCTCCTGTTTATGGAGATGTTTACCTTTTTCCCGGGCTTTCTTGGAGCCGTAACCCTGTATGTGATCAGCAGGAAATGGATGTTCAAACTTGTAGAACAACGCAAATGGAGAAAAAGCCCCGCTGCCGCCCTGCTGATGGTGCTCTCTTTCCTGGTGATCCTGCTGCCTATAGGGATGCTTATCAACATGCTTGGAGCTAAAGCTGCTTATGCCGCCAATCACTCTACAGAGCTGATCAACAGTCTGAAACAAACCAATGCCCAGCTGGAAAACGCCCTGGGCTTCAGCCTGCTCACCCCGGAACGGCTACAGAAAATCCAGGAGGGTGTAACCGCCTTTCTGCCAGGGTTCCTCGGCGCCACTTTTAATACCCTTACCACCATCGCACTGATGTATTTTATGCTGTACTTTATGCTGGTCAATGGCCGGAAAATGGAGGAGAACCTGTATGAATATATTCCCCTGAAAGATAAAAATGTGGAAAGACTGGGTAAAGAGTTCAACACTTTGGTAATTGCCAATGCCGTAGGTATTCCGCTCATAGCGGTGGTACAGGGAATTATTTCTTTAATCGGGTACCTGATATTCGGGATTCCCCAGCCCTTTTTCTGGTTTGTTATTACCTGTTTCACCGCCATGCTGCCTGTAATTGGCGCGGCTGCAGTGTATGTGCCACTTGGCGTTTACCTGCTGGCCTCCGGCAGCACCTGGCAGGGAATTGCTGTACTGGTGTATGGATTCGGCGTAGTGGGCACGTCCGACAATGTTGCCAGGATGTTGCTGGCCAAAAGAATTGCCGATGTACATCCCCTCATTACCATATTCGGTGTAATCATTGGCGTTAGTCTTTTTGGTTTCATCGGCCTGATCTTCGGCCCACTGCTCATCTCCATGTTCATCCTTTTACTGGATATCTATGGAAATGAATTTGTGGTCAAAAGAAGGGATATCGCCCAGAAAAAACCTGCTGCAAATATTGATATCCACGATACACCCGGAACAAAATGATCAGCGGTAATAATTGTTTTCAGAGATATAATTAATCACGCTGTCGGGCACCATATAACGTACCGATTTACCTTCTTTCAGCCATCTGCGGATATCTGTTGCGGAGATGTCGAGCATGGGCGCATCCAGTATTTCAACCTTGGCGCCAAAGGTATCTGTTACTTCATGTCCCGGCCGGCGGTAAATATATATCGGGTAGTTTTTTACGATCTGCTCATAGTTTTTCCAGCGTGGTAAATTCTGAAAACTATCGCTTCCCATTATGATAGCAAATTCCTGCGTCGGAAATTTTTCCTGTAAATAAGTCAGGGTATCCACCGTATAGGAAGGCCGGGGAAGGGAGAATTCAATATTGCTGGCACGTAGCCGCACTTCATCCTTAATGGCCATTTCCACCAGGTGGAAGCGGTCGTGCTCATTCAGTAAGGCCGACTGTGGCTTCAGCGGGTTATGCGGCGAAACTACCAGCCATACTTTATCAAGATCAGTATTGTGCGCTACGTAATTGGCAATGATCAGATGCCCCGTGTGTATAGGATTAAAAGACCCAAAATACAAGCCTATTCTCATGTTTTCATTGTATAAATTGCCAATGGCTACTTCATTAATGCGTGTAAAAATAGGTATTTATAGCCGGAACACGGAAATAAGGCTTATTCCAATGGTTTGAACTGCTCAAACACCTGGCCGCAGGCTTTGCAAAAATGAATAGCACGGCACAACGTGGAGCCAAAAGGAGAACGCAGATATGTTTGTTCACTCCCACAATGAGGACAGGGAACCTCCATCATCATTTCAGTGCTTACCTCGCCGGTCAGCACCTTCGGAGGCGCTATCCCAAAGGCTTTCAGCTTTTCTTTGGCGGCAGCCGTCATCCGGTTGCTTTGCCAGTGCTCCTGTTTATCTACTTCAACGTTAACGGTTATACCAAGTTCACTTTCCAGCACCGTTTTTATATTATGCCGTATATAGCCCACCGCCGGACAGGCAGCAAATGTAGGGATCATTTTTATGTGCACAGCGGCGGTATCCAGGGTTACTTCCGTGATCATGCCCAGGTCTACTACGCTCAACACCGGGATTTCAGGGTCCATTACGTGGCCCAGCGACTCATACACTGCTGCTATGGTAATTGTTTCGGACGACATAGTTACCAGCTGGCCTCCGCATCCAGTTTAAATACTTCGCTCATTTCTTTTAACAGCGGCTGCAGGTGTGGTGTATGCCTCCCATGACGACCTCCGTATGCCGGCACAATATCACTGATTTCAGGCAGGTTAAGCGATGCCTTCACCAGCACCGGGTAAACGCGGTCAAGCCAACGCTGGTACAATACATGTTCGCCCGGGTACACCTTATCCGCTATCAGCGCTTCTTCATACTCCTGCGATGGTTCAAAAATGCCGGCCGCCAATGCAAATGCCTGGTTCAACGCCCTCTGCATACGGTTGTAACTTTCTTCCCCCGCCCTGCTCAGCTGCATGATCCAGGCATTGGCATGCAGCGTATGATATTTCAGTTCACCTTTTACTTTTTTACTTAACAACCGCAATGGCTCATAACTGCTGTCCTGCAAGCTCTCATAACGGATCGCTTCTGCCTGGTCAAATAAAAAGTGCCGCATCAGGCTGAAATCATATTCACCATTGGGCATCTCCACCAGGTGCGATGATTTAAACTCCTTCTCCGGCCGCAGAAAAGCAAATGCATC
>NZ_DATCRD010000247.1:0-13633 GCF_036569185.1 Chitinophaga sp. | reverse complement strand
TCTCACGAAAATCAAAAGACGTGCAGCCCCTGCTGGTAGTTAAACTGGAACAGGATGGCCTGAGCGGGTTAGGGGAAACTGCCGATAACGCTTATTACCAGATGACGGTGCCCCGGCTGATGGAAGCTATTGAACAACATCGTTCTTTTATTGAGAACTATACGCTTCACACACCGCCCGCCTTCTGGCAGGAGATGTACCCGCTGCTGAAAGATAATATGTTTGCACTTTGCGCGCTGGATATTGCTGCATGGGACCTGTACGCGCGGCAACAACAAAAAAAACTCTATGAAGTATGGGGCCTGGATATATCGCATAACCCGCTTACCGATTATACCATCGGGATTGATACGATAGCCAACATGGTGAAAAAATTGCTGGAATTTCCCTGGCCTGTTTATAAAATAAAGTTGGGTACTAAAGAAGATATTGCCATTATCAGGGAGCTGAGAAAGCATACCACGGCTGTTTTCAGGGTAGATGCCAATTGCGCCTGGGGAGTAGAAGAAACCCTGCGTAATGCCATTGCCTTAAAAGAACTGGGGGTGGAATTTATTGAACAACCCATGCCCGCTGCTGATAAAGAAGGAATGAAGCAGGTGTACAATAAAGTAGCATTACCGGTTATAGCCGATGAAAGCTGTATTGTAGAGCAGGATGTGGCCCAATGTCATGGCTATTTTCACGGCATCAATATCAAGCTCACCAAGTGCGGCGGTATTACACCGGCGCTGCGGATGATTGCGGAAGCAAAACGTTTGGGCATGAAGGTGATGACGGGCAGTATGAATGAAAGTACTGTTGGTACTTCTGCGGTAGCGCATCTGCTGCCATTGCTGGATTATGTGGATATGGACGGGCCGTTGCTGCTGGCGGAAGATACTGCGGATGGTATCCGGATGGAAAACGGGCGTATCATTTATGCCGACAGGTGGGGAACCGGTGCAGAGTTACTGCCTGCAGATCATTCTTCTTCCTCTTTCCAGGTCTGAGCCAGGAAAACATAATCTTCAATGCAGCCGGTAGTCACAATTGTTTTACCGGCCAACGGCATCAGGGGATTAGGCATAAAGGGATTTGCTCCCGAAGGACGTATCAGGTAATCTCCCTGATCAGTCACCAGGAATACGCCCAGATGCTCACTTTTGCTATGTTTCCCGAATGTACGGAGCACCAGGCGCCCGGTAAGTGTGATAAAGGGACTGTCTTTGTCCCTGTTGCTGTTATCTGCTGACATATTCGCGATACCCCAGTATTTGATTATTTTTTTCTTTCACCACTATCACCTTTGTAGAAGGTGAGTCCCCAATGGTGGCAGATTCCGAAAATACGTGAAATTTTACAGATGGCATGGCGCTGTTTACATCTTCTTTGATGGCAGGATTATTTTTCCTGTTGACAAATACTTTCGGATCCCTTTTTTCGGCAAAGTTTTTTTCATCCAGCAGCCGGTGCATAGCATGGTGCAAAGCGGGATCGGTGGCATGTGCGCTGTCAGACGGCTGGGGTACTGCGATAAAGTCGTCCAGCATTTTGCCCCTGGCTTCCAGGTTATCACGGCGGTTTTGCAGGGTGTTTACAAAAAGTTGTGTATCACCGGTATTGCTGGGATCTTTGTCGTTGATCACCGGTTGCCAGGAAGGGTCGCCCAGCAGGTAGAACTGTGCGGCAGTTTTCAGCTCATAGGGGTCCAGCGTGGGGCCCATTTCGTTCAGGAACCGCTGCCTGGCCTCCAGCAGGGCCCTGCCTGTAGATGCGCCGTTCAGCACATTGATCACGAAATACTGCGTGAGCAGGTCGGCCAGCCCCTGCCCGGTGGGCGGCCCGTAAGCGATATTGGAGCTGCCCACAAAAGCGAGGGCATGATTCAGCAGGTAACTGTTAGCCATGCTGATCCGCTTAGCGCTGTTTTTCTTTGGGTCAAATAACTGTCCGCCATAGCAGCATTCAGCCGCCACGATAGTACCGTGGGTGATTTTATCTTTCAGTATATCAGACCTCATTGCCAAAGGGAACTCAGTAGACTTCTGACCATAAAACCCTGGGTTATAGATGGCCCCATGACAGTTGATAAAATGCGTTTTTGCCTGTAGCTGCGCAGCGGTCCAGTTGGTGCCGTTCAGCGTGGCATCGCTGCCGGGAAATATCAGGAGGTTACTGTTACTGCCAAAAATGTTTTGCAGGGTATTTTGTGTGGAGTTCTGCCAGTCGTATGTGCTCATGGAAAAATAAGGGAGGTAATCGCCCTGTTTCGATGGCACTGCTGCCAGTATATTAGAGATCAGTGTATGCAGGTAAGAAGCATCAGCTACCCCGGGTATATCCGGTAAACGGCCCACTACGCGGGTGGGCGAAATGAATTTACCGGGGTCTGTATCATAAGGCGTATCGCATGCATAGGGCAGATCGCTGGGAATAAAAGTATCCGGGTCATTGTCGCCCGGCAACAGGTTCTTCAGCCGCTGGAAGGGAACAATGTCTTGCGATCCCAGCAGCAGCAGGTAACCCGGTGAAAAGAAACGGTACAGTTCATCGATCGCTTTTTTGTTCTGGGCATCATCCAGTGGTTCCGTTACTGCGGTCGACTGGCAGGCCTGCATCTGCGCAGCGTCATCCATGAAAATAATGTGGGTATCCAGGTGCCGCCCGTTATCAAATGCCCGTAACGTGTTGATATCATCCAGTATTTGCTGGTGAGCATCCCCGTATTTTTGTTGAAGGGCGGATTTATTGGTTATAATGAGTTTTGTTGTCAGCATATTTTTTTGTGGGGCTGCCATATTTATCCTGATTGAGCGTTCAAAAATATTGAATTAAAGGATAATATAGCATCGGCCTTCAAACAATATTCGTATTTCTCTGCGCAGGGTATTTGCATACTGAAAAAGTAAAACGTATTTTTCGGTAAATGTATGGGAGCCGTTATGAAAAAAATCCACCTGTTATTGCTGCTGTCTGTTTTAATTTATTCCGGTGTTCATGCACAGGTAATTGCCCGTTTTACGGTGAAAGCCGGTAAGCTGAACCGTTATAACAGTGTGGTTTATACGAGCGTGCCAGCTGCTGCCGGCATCCGGGTAACAATGGAAGAAGTAACCGGTAATAAGCGTATACCCGTTGCCGTTACTGAGCGCGCAGGACAGCTTTGCTGGATCCTGGCAGGGAATACAGCGGCCGGTACAGAAAGGAAATTTGAATTGCGCAAAGGAGCATCTGTTACTGATACGCTGATGACAACACGCAGTATTAACGGTCATGTACTGCTTGCCCAGGCCGGCCAGCCGGTGCTGCAATATAATTTCGAAACAGTGCATGCCCCCGCCGGGGCAGACACGGTGTATAACCGTAATGCATTTATACATCCGCTCTGGGCGCCCAACGGGGTAGTGCTTACCAATATTTTCCCTAATGCCGGGCATACCCATCATATGGGCATCTGGAACCCATGGACCCATACTCTTTTTGAAGGACGTGAAACAGATTTCTGGAATGTGCAGAAGAAAGAAGGCAAAGTACGGTTTGCCGGTCGCCTCGAAACATTTTCCGGGAATGTGTGGTGTGGATTCAGCGCCAGCCAGGATCATATTGCCAGGCTGAAAGATGGTACCGAAAAAACAGCCATTCATGAAACATGGCTGGTACAGGCTTATCCTGCCACCAATGATGGCGCCCGTCGCCTGTGGGATTTCACCTCTTCTTTTACCCCTGCTACGCCTACCGGTATTACTTTGCTGCAATACCGCTATGGTGGCGGCTTCGGGTTAAGAACCACCGCCGATTTTACCGATAAAACCAGCCAGGTGCTTACTTCCGAAGGCAAAACACGCAGGGACGCCGATAGTACCCGCGCACGCTGGGTGAAAATATCAGGCTCCACAGCCAACGGAAAGGCAGGAATGCTGATCATGAACTATCCTGATAACTTTGATTCACCGGAGCCCCTGCGGGTTTGGCCGGAAAATACAGAAGGGGGAGAACTGATGTTCAATTATACACCTACCCGCATGAAATCATGGCAATTGTACCCGGATGCCCGCTACCAGCTGAAATACAGGGTAATGGTATACAACGATGATATCACGGCGGAAGAAGCGGAGGCAGCCTGGCAGGACTATGCATATCCGCCGGAAGTGGTGCTGATGCAATAAAGCATCTTGCATGTCATTTTTTTTTAGTTATTTTCGTAAAAGTGAATGATCCGGTTTCAATTCGGTTAACCTCGAAGAAGCCTTGTGAATGGTCGTATTACAATAGCCCTGATTTTTATTTAATAACCCTTAACCATCATCTTAATGAGCAATTTAAATGAACCCGGGAAAGAGGTGTATTCCAACAAACCGGAAGAAGAGGACGATGATCCGCCTTCCTGGGGCGGCGTTATTGTTGGCCTGCTGCTCGGCATAGCCGGTATTGCGCTGATCTTTTACCGTTATAAGCAATTCCATGCTGTTAGCGACACTACTATCAGTATTACTAAAATCGAAATGCTGATCTATAAGGTGACGGGCGAAAGCATCTGGGCGCTGATGGCAGCTTATGGAATAGTGGCGCTGGCCGGTTTTTATCTGGCTATCAGCAATTACAGAAAATTGAGGTCCAGATAAATTTCAAAACTATATCTGATGAATAATACAGCTGAGCTGAGAACCAGGCTGCTGGAAATCCATGAAAAAGACAGGAAGCAGACCATTAATGCCCTGATCACCGCAGAAGTATTTGCCATACTGCTTTTTGGCCTTATAGGCTACAGCATTTTTGCCGGCAAAAGCGGTGAAACACCTGTGGCTGTGCTTTATATATTGTTGTTTATGCCCGTGGGAGTGCTGATCCCTTATCTTTTCATGTTTGCACAGATCAGGAAGCGCCCTGAAAAAATAAATGATTTTGTAAACCGGTTAGAAAGAGGAGAAACAGTGAATAACGTTGATACCTATACGGACTATAAACTTATCTTGCCGTTGCGGATCATCAGGGTGCGGTTATTCCCAATGGAATATGCGTATATACGTTTAGGAGAAAGCCGTTCTTTTTTCAAGCTGCCTTTATCTACAGAAAATGTGCAACCGTTTAAGGCGTTCATCAGTCAGCCTGTTAAAGGTTATGCCAACAGTATAGGGGGTACTTCTGCCCACTGGTCTTCTAACTGATAATATCATGTAAGATGAAAACACTGGAAGAATTCAATACCTTCCTGGATCAGCAGCTCAGGGATGAATTGAAGATGCTGGAACAGCAGCGTATTGCCGGACGTAACTGGGTACGATGGATGTGGGTGGCAACTCTCGCGCCGTTTGCTGTTTTTGTTTTTTTTATAGTGAGATATTCCCTGCGATCCACCGGTAACAATGCCGGGCTGCATTATGGTAACCAGGTGTTCCTTTTAATAGGGCTGGTGTTACTGGTTACATTGGCAGGATATACGGCACGCTATTTAATGATGAAACGTAAAGGGCTACACGAAGCTGCAGATTACCAGCACGATTTTAAGAACAGGATCGTTAAACCACTGATCAGTTTTATTAACCCTGCTTATCAGTATCAACCTTTGAACCATGCCAGTTACGAAGAGTTTACTGAAAGCGGTTTATTTGAAACAAAAGGATACCAGATGACAGGAAATGACCAGGTATATGGTAAACTTGGGGAGATGAATTTCCAGTTCTGCGATCTCCAGGTAACGCACATGCCATTGGTAACCCTGCGTGGACAGGGGCCTGATACCGTTTTCTGCGGCAGCTATTTTATAGCACAGTTTCCCCGTAATTTCAGTACACCGCTGTATGTGTTGTCGCGAAACAACAGTGCATCAGGCGAGGGTTATATCCGGACCTGGCATCTTGGAAAGAAGGTATTGCCGGCAGATGCCGCTTTTAATAAACTTTTCATGGTATATGCTCCCGATGAGGCAGCTGCACAGCAATTGCTCACCCCGGCCCTGATGGAAAAAATTGTCGCCCTGCATGAACGCACATCAGCAAAACTGTTCCTCTCTTTTTACAACAACCGTATTTATGTTGGAGTGGGGCATGGAACAGATTATTTCGAAACAACCCTGAACAAGTCGTTACAAAACCGGCAGATGCTGACTAACTTTTATCTTGATTTTATGTCGATGTTACAACTGGCAGAAGATCTTAAAGATAATTTGAGGATATGGACTTCCCGTTCATTTTCACAGTCATGAAAATATGGATGAGTATGTTTTATATTTTTTCCGGCAGATAAATAATCGCACGGACCTATTTAATAGGTAGACATCCTCCCTATTTTCACTGTTATTTTTTGATGATCTTTTATATTAGTAAAAAAATAAATACCAGTGACCGGGTTTTACCGTTCCATGGAATCCTTTGCTGTATTGAGTTTTAAGCGACTGGCCGTTTAGGTGGAATAAGATATTCATCCGGTGTTATCTACTCCAAAAAAAGAGGGCATTTTTTTCCGGAATGAGTTATCCGTATGGGTTTTCGCTGTATCTTTACTCTGCTTCCAAAAGAAGCGGCCCATAAATTGTAATTGTTAACTGAATTCTGAAAAACCTGGAATCATCCAAATGACCCTGTCAACCTTGACCATATTTGGCCCGGCATTGCAATCAGCCATTAGAATTGCAACGGCCATTGCAAAAGAGTATCATCATCCGCAGTTTACACCTGCGCACTTACTGCGCGCCTGTTTACATAAGGAAACCGGCCTTGCTCCCGCATTGCATCAAATGAACATCGATGTGTATTACCTGGAAGAATGGGCGGAAGTACGGCTGGATGAAATGCCCAGGGCATCGCGTATCCCGGATGAACCGGAACCGGATGAAGCGGCGGCAGCCGTATTGAATGAAGCCATCAGTATTGCCCAGGACGGCGATAATGAACCGGACGCCTGGAGCCTCCTGATAGCCCTGTGCACACCGGGTGTAGGTTTTTCCTATGAACAGCTTAAAACATTTCCGTTTACCCGTGATCAACTGATAAATGCCGGTAAACAGGGTAAAGAAAATAATACTGTGAATACTGCTGCCCCAGGCGCCATTAAGCCCGGTGCGCTCAAATATGTATACCGTATTACCGATCCCCAGCTCCTGAAAACCTTTCACCCGGTTATTGGGCGTGATGGCGAAATCAGGGCGGTAACGGAAGTGCTTACACGTAAAGACAGAGCCAGCGTACTGGTGATTGGCGAGGGCGGTGTAGGTAAAACAGCATTGATTGAGGGCCTGGCCAGCGCTATTGTACAGAAGCAGGTGCCGCTGCAGTTACAGGCCTCAGATATATACGCGCTGGACTATGGGGCGTTTATAGCCGGGGCTGCCTACAAAAGTGAACTGGAAGACCGCCTTCTGCAAATTATCCAGCAGTTGAAACAAACGGGCAGGCATATACTTTTTATTGATAACCTCCACAGCCTGCTGGACAAACAATCCGGCACCGGCATGGCCAATGTGCTGAAAGCTGCATTAGGAAAAGGAGAGATCATCCTGATAGGAACCACTACACCAGAAGGCTTCCGGAAACTGATTGAGCCGGATGCCATTCTGCGGCACCGCTTTGAAACCATCATTCTCTCCGCGCCGGATGAAACATTGGCCGCAAAAATGGTAAGCGCCGTAGTACCTGTATACGAAAGCTTTTACCAGCTTAAGGTGTCACGCGAAGGGGTACACGATGCCATCCGTTTATCAAAGCGCTACCTCAAGGAAAGAAGCCTGCCGGATAGCGCCATAAATCTGCTCGACCGCACGATGGCGGCAGTAAGAGCCATGGAAGATACCAGCCAGCCATTGCTGCAAACCCTGGAGGAGGAATTTTCTGCGCTTATCAGTAAGGAATCCTTACTGGCAGAGGATCTGCATTGGTTTTACCGGCAAATGAAAGAAAGGCTTGGCGTGTTATTGTCGTCCCGTCTACATACAGATACCGATCTGCATAAAATAACCACAGTTCCGGAGCTGCAGTCTGCACTGCAGCAGTTGCTGGAACAGCTGTCTGCCATAGCCGGTACGCGGCAGGAGGAAGTAACCCCGGTAGACCTGGCCACTATGATCGCCGCTATCACGGGCATCCCGCTCGGAAAGGTGCAGTCGCAGGAAAGGGAGCGGCTGATCAACATGGAAGCTCAACTGCGCAAACGGGTAGTAGGGCAGGATCATGCCCTCAAGGCGGTGGCAGACGCCATACTGGAATCCCGCTCGGGTCTGAGCAGGCCCGGACAGCCCATTGGATCTTTTTTCTTCCTGGGACCTACAGGGACCGGTAAAACAGAACTGGCAAAATCACTGGCGGATTTTCTTTTCCAGGACGAACGCTCTATGATCCGTTTTGATATGTCGGAGTTCAAAGAAGAACATGCTGCGGCCCTTTTATATGGCGCCCCTCCGGGATATGTGGGTTACGAGGAAGGCGGGCTGCTGGTTAATAAAATACGGCAACAACCCTACGCGGTAGTGTTGTTTGATGAAATAGAAAAGGCGCATCCCTCTGTATTTGATATTTTCCTGCAGATCATGGATGAAGGAAAACTGCACGACAGGTTGGGGAAAACAGGTGATTTCTCCAATGCACTGGTGCTGTTTACTTCCAATATCGGAAGTGAAGCCATCGCCCGCTCTTTCCAGGAAGGAGTGATCCCCGCCTCACAGCAACTAATGGAGTTAATGGCCCGTCATTTCCGGCCTGAATTCCTGGGCAGGCTTACTGAGATCGTTCCATTCGGACCTATTCAGTCTGCCAACGTGGAAAAGATCTTTGATATTCATTTACAGCATTTACTGCAGTTACTTGAACAGCAGGAAATAAGCTTTACCGTTACTGCGGATGCCCGCCGGCACCTGGCCCTGATGGGGTATTCCCCCCAGTACGGCGCAAGGCCGCTGCGGGAGGTGATAAGAGGACAATTGAGGAAACCTTTGTCGAGGATGATTATCGACGGCAGCCTCCGGAAAGATATGACAGTAACACTGGATATAAAAAATGAACAGTTAGACTGGACAATAATTTGATGATTGTCAGATTCCAAAATTCTAAATTTATCTCAAATGAATGACAACTACGGAATTGGCGGCACAGAAGTGAAGCTGGACGCCAACGAAGCCATCGCGGAAATTTCGCATAACCGTACCCTGTTTGCTGAAAAGTTAACCCAGCAGGCGCCTGTTAAACCTGAAATAGTGGAAGGGCTTACTTCCGTAGAAAGTGTATTTGAACACTTTAAACCGGCAGTGAATGTAAGTTTCCATGATGCAGACGGCCGCACGGTCCCGGAAAAATTACAGTTCCACCACCTGGGCGATTTCGGCGTAAAAGGAATTACGGCGCAAAGCGCTTTTCTGAACGACCTGGCTACAGAAAAGGAACAGTACCTGAAAATTATGAAACAGCTGAAAACAAATAAGATCCTGAAATCGGCCCTGGCTGATCCGGATGCCCGCAAAGCTATGCTGAGCGCTATCCGCGGAATGATGAATGATCTTAATACCAAATAACTAACCGTTGCCTATACGGGAACATAACCTCAATGATTATGGCAGAATTACAGAAAAACCAGGAGCTGCAGAACGAAAGCCTGTCTTCACAGCAATCTGAAGCTAACCTCGCCGGTAGTATTGAAGACCTTGCAAAATATGGAGGCTTCGACCTGCTGGAAGCAGCCGTGGAAGGTGCGCAAAACCTGAACCCCGAACGTAAGGCGCGCCGCAATATCTTTTTGACGGAAGCCGGTAAAAAAACTGAAAGAGATAAATTAAAGAAGATACTCTCCCTCTGGGAAAAAGTATTATCTGAAACAAACGAGCTGCCTGAAATGGTAGATTACTGCACCACTCATGCAGAAGAAGCCGAAAAAGTACTGTCAAATAACCTTGCCGAAGCGATAGAGTCTACCCGCGAACTGGAGCAATCATACAGGAATGTAGCCCTCTTCTTCAAAAATACGGAGTCGGATAAGGTGAAAAATGTATCCTTCATCAATGTAGAGCTGGAGCAGCTGAAAGACCTGGATAATACCCGGTTTATTGACGCTATCAGCACAGAGCTGGTGAATAACTATGATCGCCTGGATTTGCGTACCAACTATAGCCTGCTGGTGATTCCCGGCTACCTTGGCTCTAACAAGGTGATAGAAAAATGGGCGAAAATTGCGCATGAAAACAAGGCAATGCTGGTAACAGATTTTGCACACCTGGATGCTCCGGATGATGTGATGGAAATGTTTGAACTGGCTAACCTCACCGGTGGAGAGATCCATCGTTCCAATGTGATCATGGCCTGTAACTGGTTGGTAGGCCGTGGAAAATTTGATGAGATAGGAGAACAGGAACACCTGTATGTACCACCATCAGGCGCACTGGCAGGTAAGATCTACAAAACCCTGATGTCGCAGGTAACCGCTGGTAAAAAGTTTGGCGGTATGAATGAAGTGGACGGGGTGAAATTTGAGCTGAAGAAGAGTGAAATCGCCAGCCTGGAGAAAATGGGACTGGTGCCCATGGTAAAAGAATATGGAAAGGTAATGGCTTTCAGTGCAAAAACACTGTTCAATGGCGACAACCTGGGACTGCAAACCTATTCCGTAGTTCGTGTATTCGACTTCGTTACCAAAGTGCTGATGGACTTCCTGAACCGCCGCGCTTTTGAGAACTTTAACGCCAATACCCGTAAAGACCTGATGAAGCAGATCATCCGCTTCCTGGATGGCATCACCGGACCGGATAAGCTCATCGAAGATTTTAATATCCGCCGTTTCGAACAGGACCCGATCCAGAAGGACCGTATCCACCTGGATATTCATCTGAAGCCTTACTTCCCTGCCAAAAACTTCCTGATCAAAATGGAAGGCCAGAGAGGGGATGATGCAGCAGATTGGGATACAACCTACGAACAGGATGGTAAATAGCCGCTGGCAGTCAGCTTTGGGGCTTAAACAGGCATTTGGGAGTAGCCTCCCAACCCGGGGCTGATTGCTTAATCCCGTATATTAAATATCATAAGCATTAAAGCCAATTGTAAAGATGAAACATGTGCTGTGCAGTCTGCTGCTTTGTTTGTTAATCACCGGCGCCTTGTCAACGGTAAATGCCCAAACGGGCACAGATAGTATTCTAACCACCAAAGGAGCAGTAACGCTGATCACCTCCGGTGCGCCTATCAGTACTTTCCAGATAGGCGATGGAAAAAATACTGACTACGATTATCGTATCGTGGATGGTAATATGGTTTTTTTACGTCCTCTCACGGCCGCTCCACGGCCCACCAACCTGATTGTGAGGGAAGGAGAGAATATCCATTACATGATTATTGCCTACCATGATAAAGTGGAACTGGCCCGCCTGAAATATACCCTGTCTGGTAAACCCAGAACAACCGGCGCTATTACCACTCCGGAAGCAACGCCACAGGCGCCCCGCGCCGGCTATGGCGAAAGGGATGGGCAAGTGCCCATTGCAGATGTTCCTGAAGAAACCGGGCATCTGATCAGTGTGGATACAGTAACAGTTGGCAAAATAGCCACCGACTTCGGGAAAGATCATAAAGTAAACCGGCAGTATGAAGTGAAAGTAGATGATGTAAGCATAGGATATGCGCAGGCCATGACGCTTAATAACATGAACTACTTTTCTTTCCGGATCCGCAATAAAGGAAAAGAGCCTTTTGAAATAGTAAAGGCCAGCCTGTTGCATAAGGAGAAGAAAGATACTGCCCTGCTGCATGCTATGCCTATCCTTTATAAAAAAGGACCGGAAACAATAGCGCCAAAAGAAGATGCCAATGAAGTATTTGTGGTGCCATCCAAACAGTTCAGGAAAGAGGATGAAGTGATTATTGTACTGCAAACCACAGAAGGAAAGCAACAACTGGTACTGTATGTACCGGTAACCGCCTTCCCTAAATATATGATGGCGAAGCAATAGGAAAGCCAGATGAAAAAACAGGTTGTTCTGATAGGAATACTGCTGTTGCTGCTGCCGTGTTTCACCACGGCGCAGCAGGTGGATTTCTGTGGGGAAGTGGTGCCAATGGAAAGGGATTTTGTTTCCTACCGCTTAATGGATGTAATTAAACGTAACCTGCGCTACCAGGGCTACCTGCCTGCGCTCCGGTTAAAAGCGGAACAATATTTCCCCATCATAGAGCCCATCCTGCAACAGTACCAGGTACCACTTGATTTTAAATACCTGCCTATCGTGGAAAGTGGCCTCAGTAACGCCACTTCGCCTGTGGGCGCACAAGGTGTGTGGCAGATCATGCCAGGTACCGCAGCGGAACTTGGCTTAACAGTGAGCGCTGGTTATGATGAAAGAAACCACCTGATCAAAGCCACTCACGCGGCCTGTAAACTGATACGGCTGCTGCATCAGCAGCTGAACTCCTGGACACTGGCCGCAGCAGCCTATAACGCCGGTTCGGGAAATATCTCCCGGAACATAAAACGCCAGGGGAGCAGCGATTACTACCAGCTGTTGCTGAATAATGAAACCGCCCAATATATTTACAAGATTATTGCCATTAAGCAACTTTTTGAAAGTCCCGAGCTATACCTGCCAGGTTTTGGATACAATGTATTCAGTAAAAATTCTGCTAACGGTTCCGTATTTTCCAGGCCCGCCCCAGTAAGCAAAGCGGGCGATAAAGATTTTAATTCTATCCGTATCTCTGTGGGCAAACAGGCAGTTCCCCATACAGCCATGGTAGTATATGCCGCCAGGCTGAAAGTAAGCAACGCCTTTGAAGACGGGCAACTGGTAAGCATTCAGCTGCTGGACGATCTTCAGGCTAATGGCGTGTATATCCGTAAAAATGCCAGTCTTTCCGGCAAAGGCTGGATGGTGGGTAACCGGGTATATGTGGATCTGGGATTTGAAAATGCCGTGGTGCTATATGCGGCCGATGGTAAAAAAGGTATACCCGCCGGTTTGCTGAAAACCGGCGGAGAAGTACAATTACGGGGAAGGAACGATAACAGAAGTGCTGTTGCCGCGCCACTGTTGCCTACAGTGGCATTTGCATCAACAGGCCGTTAATAAAAGAAGGATACTCCGAATACAGTTACAGTGTTCACTGCTCTGGCAGTGGCATTTACATTCGCCATTAATAAATACCCCGGAAGAAGGCTACCCTGCTGTGGCCTTACATCAGCGCTTCGTTAATAAACACCCGGAACGGAAATGTATTACTGGACTTTTCTTCCAGTTGTAAAAGCAGTTCCTCTTTCATGTATTGTAAATTGGCAGCGGGATAGCGTTGGGTGGGCTGATATAATGAAATGCGTATATCCAGCGTACGGCTGTAACCCGCATTCACACCAGGTTGTAGGGCCATCCCTTTTACAACGGCGGCTGATTTCATTTCCTTTCCGAAAATTGTACGGCAAAGCGCCTTGATATCTTCAGGGGTTACAATACGGTTGTGTGAAAGCAAATGGGAACGGTACAGGTTAATTTTCTCATCAATATTCAGCCGGTCCTTTCCGCCCTGGGTATTACTCAGCAGCGTAATGCTGTTAGGACGGGTGTTGATGTTGCCGTATTCCAGCAGCCGGGTGCCCATGCGGATATTATTGGCGGCGGTGCCATTGGTAGAATAAAACTCCAGGAAAATGTATTCTGCATTTTCTTTTGGCTTTACCATCACATAGGGGATGT
>NZ_DATCRD010000246.1:0-5829 GCF_036569185.1 Chitinophaga sp. | reverse complement strand
GGCAATAATTGCTTTATATGTTCCCTGCATCACGAAGAATATCTTCCAGTGAATAATTGATGAATGGAACATCAAAATCTGCCAATATCTCTGCAAATGTAGTTTTTGACAATCCTGCCAGCTCCGCAGCCTGTCCTAAAGAAAGTTTACCAGATTCATAAAGTTTGGCTGCCAGAAAGCGCAGTGTACTTCTTTCATCCAGCTCAAATGTATCAGGTATGTGCAGTGTTATGGTACTCATAGAACAAAGATAAGGAATTCAATTCTACGTCCAGCTCGAAGATATCCCTTTTTGTAGTCAGCTCAATATAAGCAAGCCCGTTCGCTAACGGAACGGGCTTTCCGGCAGGCATAGGATATGCAAAGGATCAGTTTTTTATCAGCTTCACGGAAGGCACGCGCCAGTATTGATTACCGGAGGTCATGGTGGCTACAAAGCCCAATGAAACGGCCTGTGGCTGCGTAATGCTGAACTGGCACTGTACGGTATAACTCGCAGACCTCGTGGCAGGAAATGCAATGTACCCTGCTGCATCGGAAAGGTTGCTTACATCCGGTAGCGTATTGCCGGTGGCAGCCACCACGTATACCGGGTCAAGCGCTTCGGTGTAGCAGTTTACCAGGAAAATATAGTTTCCCGCAGGTAAAGTGACGGTCTGGTATATTTTGCCATTGATGATATTAGCGGTGCCGCTCCATCCGGATTCCATTACCAGGCAACCACCGGCATCAGCCGCATAACCGCCAAAACCGGAGTGGTTCATCACGTTGGGGCTGGTGATCCAGGGGGCGGCCAGGGTGCCCCATCTGCCGCCATCGTAGGTGGCCCTTACAAAAGGACCGGTATTTTGCAGGTATTGAGCCGTTACATCCGCTTTTACGCTATGATCCTGGAAGGCCACGTAAAAAGTATCGAACGCGGTAGGATTAGGCAGGTAAGCCGTCCGGTAACTGATACCGCTGCCTGATTTGAAAGCAGGCAATGAGGTGCTGAAAGAGGTATTAGCAGATACGATCAGGGTATCATGCAGCTTACCGGCATTGTCTTCATACTTAATCCGCATGTTTACCACGCCTGCATCTGCATTCACATCTACCCAGTTGATCAGCGCCGAACCGTCGGGCTGTATCTCCGCATTGGAGATACCCCGGTTAATGAGCGCAGTTTCATACAGCTGCCCGAATACGTTGGCCGAAGTATTGACCGGGATAGAAACATGACCGGCGGCATCATAGGTCCTGATCTCAAAGTTCATCAGTCCTTCGGGCAGATCGGAGATGATCACTTTTGGGGTATCTACACCGGCTGTTCTTTTAACTGCTACTTCAACGGAATCCTGGCGGCTGTTCCAGAATACTTTGTAGGCAGTGATCTTGGGGTCGGAGGTAAAAAGACCGGTGATCATTACCCTGCTTTTACCGGAAAACGCCTTTACAGAGTCCATTTTACCGGGATAGACGATTGCGCCGCCGGCCATATATTGATCCCTGTATTCATCCATTTTTGTGCAGGCGCTTATGATAAACACCAGCGCCAGTAATATACAGGAAGCTGTAAGTTGATGCTGTTTCATTTCTTTTGAATTTCGTTGATTGATGATAACTAGTTCCCCCATAATGTGAACTCCGCGATATTGATAAAGTAAGATCCCTGCCAGTTCGACAAGCTCCTTATCCTGATGTAGCGGTAAGCGGTTTGCCCGGCCGGGAAGTCAAACTGCCAGCCGTTGTAAGCCAGTGTCTGATCGGAAGCGGTTTCCGTAGCATAAGGGGAGCCGGAGGGCTTTACCACGTGACAGGTAGTGAGTTTGGTCCAGCTTTCATCCAGGTTGCCGCTAAGACTGGGACTATTAGACGCCCATATTTCAAAGTCTTTCACATTACCTCTTACGTAGTAATTGTCGCCAAGCTCTTTATATGGATTTACCTGCATACGGCTGAAGATATGGGCTTTGCCCAGGTCCAGCGTTACCATTTGCGGACTGCCGGCCTGTTCTACGGTAAACAGGCAGCGCGGCCATCCGGGGTGGAAGTCGCCGTCGTATATGTACGGCACATCCGTACGACCACCGTTATTCAGGATATCTGCATCTTTGGGCAATACATAATTGCTCCATTCCGACTTTGGCAACAGCATTTCAAAAAATGGAGTGAGCGATACAAAGAGCGTATCTGAAAAATTCATCCACCGGTCCCTCACCACAAAAGCATAATTTCTTTTGATAGCGGGCTGCTCTCTCACGGCGCTTTTGATCACGGGGTCATTGCTGTATACATTGTCCATCCCCACTGTTTGCACCCATTTGCCGGTGCCGGAAGAATCCACCAGCGGGATGATCGCCAGGTTTTCCAGCGTAGGATTGTTACAGGTAAGATTGAATCCCCCGAAGGTCGCTTCCACTACGAGTGACCTGTACGCAAGATTGATAGCGGGTGTGAGGGGATTCACCGTAACAGCAACCGCGGGGGAGGAAACTTCGCTGGAGTTTACGGAATAGAGCTTAATGACGTGGGCCAGCGTATCTCCGAAACCTTCTACCGTCAGACTATTTTCATAGTGGGAAGCTTTTACCTCCGCAGGATGCCCGGGAGAAGTTTCATACACGGCCTTTACATAGGAAAGATCCGGATCGGAAGGAAGAGAATAGGTGATCACTGATTTTCCATTGGCGTTCGTCACAGTTATACCGGTTACCACGCCTGGTGGATTGGTATTGGTGACCATGGCTTTATTCAGTTCCTCTCTTTTACAGCCTGACATCAATGCCAGGGAAAACGCTGTATATAAGATCGTATTTGATTTTATTGTTCTCACTTCTTAATGATTTAATGTTAAAAGACATCTGTACGCTGTGCAGCTTACCAGTTGGGATTTTGCACCAGGTTGGGATTCACCAGCAGGTCATTTTCTTTTATCGGCCACAGGTAATCGCGCGGAGCTACGAAATGCCTGGAGAGAAAGGAAATTTCGCGGTAGTACAATTCTGCGGTCTGACCACTGACCACCCAGCCGGTAATGTTGCCGCTTAGCTCCTGTGCAGCGGTTTTCCAGCGCAACAGGTCCCAGTAACGATGTCCTTCAAAGCAAAGCTCAATGGCCCTTTCCCGTTGGATGATGGCCCGCATTCCTTCTTTGGTAGTGTATTTGGAAGGGTTGCGGCTGTAGTTGGACCATGAGCTTTGTACGGTTTGCAAACCGGCCCTGGCCCTGATCCTGTTAACATAATCATATACATCTTCTCCGGGGCCCTGTACTTCATTCAGTGCTTCCGCATAGAGCAGGTACAGGTCTGCCAGCCGTATTTCAGGATAGGGATAAGGAGGATAGGTGACCGTGTTCCAGTCCATATGCCAGTTCACTACCTTCTTCATATAAAAACCTGCAATAGGTACCGGGGAAGACTGGCTCAGCTCACTGCCGCGGGCCATGAGCCAGAATGTATTTTCATCGTTTTTCGACGGGCTGTTGGCCATATACCAGATGCCCCTGTCGAAGCCCAGATCGGCGTAATATCTTGGTTCCCGGTCAAAATTTAAACGGGCGGTGGTTTCTCCTTCTTTGATGTTAAACCTTTCGGCATGGGTAGCCACCCGCAATGCCGCGATGTTTGAAAAGTCGAGGGTCTTATCTTCATCGATAGGAACGCCGTTTTGTGTATAAAACATTTTGGCCATCTTGATGGTGGGGCCCAGTAACGGGTGCCCTGCGGTTTTTGAGGCCACTGCATTGGGGAAGTCGAACTGCCCTATACCGCAGCGTTGCAGGAAGGTGCATCCCCAGGAAACACCGCTGGTAGAGCCCCAAACCAATTCACTGTTCCATGGCTCGCTCATGGAGTTGCGGACGCTCATCTGCGTCATGGTGGTAGCGCTTAACGGTATGGTTTGCTCAGGAAAAGTATACAGGCGGATTCCCTGCGCCGTGCAGAGGTCAATAGCCGCTTTACATGCATCGGCGGCACGTTGCCACTTGGCGGCGCTGAAAGTAGTATTGAAAAGCTGTACCCCGTCTTTGTTCTTGAAGGCGCCGTAGTCAGAGTTGCCGTTGAATAAAGGGCTGGCGGCTGTTACCAGTAATTTGGCCTTTAAGCTTAATGCGGCGGGCCTGGTAACGCGCCCTAATTCAGAGGAGATATTGGCAATGCTCACCGGCAGGTTTACTGCTGCGGCATCGAGCAAACCGGCGATATAGTTTACCACGGAGTCTACCGGTTGGCGTTTAACATACATCTCATCGATAGAAGCGCTGATAGGCAGGTTTTTGTCTATCACCGGTATAGGGCCATAGGCCCTGAACATAAGAAAATGATAGTAGGCTTTCAGGAAGGTGGCTTCCGCTATCCACCTGGTTCTTGTATCAATATCGAGATCCGCCACTTTACTTTGATTTCCTACATTTTCAAGAAAGATGTTACAATCCCTGATGGCCTTATAGCAGGCCACGCCATCCCTGTCGCCGGTCATGTAGTTGGCGATGGGATCAGAGGTATTCTGATCTCCGTAATCCAGTCTTAATACATTGGTAGACCTGATATTATTCGTGGGGTCCAGCACAAATACCTCGTCGCTGGCCGATAGCCCCACGTTATAAGTAGGATCATAATTAACAGGCATGTAGGCATAACAGGAAAACAAATATTTTTCAGCTTCTGTTTTGGAAGTAAAGGCATTGTCGATAGTGGCCACATTATCCGGCACTACATCCAGGAAAGGCTTTTTACAGGCAGTTCCGGAAAGGATCATGATGAGCAGGAAGAGGATGGAACGGGCAACATGATGCTGGCTGTTAGAGGCCTGTGTTCCTGCCAGGCGATGGCTGTTAAACTTAGTATCGTTCATATGAATTAATGCTTTTTTTGAATGTTAGAAACCAACCGCTACCCCGATGTTATACACCCGCTGAACAGGGTATCCCAATCCTGATGCGCCCATTTCGGGGTCCCATAGTTTAAAGGCGCTGATGCTGAATAAATTCAACCCATTGGCATAAATGCGCCCGCTGGTGAGGCGTAGTTTCTTCAGAAGAGGGCCGGTAAGGTTATACCCGATCTCTGCTGATTTCATGCGTAAGAAGGAACCGTCCCTTAACCACCAGGTGGATGTTTGGGTGTTGTTCTGAGAGATGGTATTGCTTAGCCTGGGCCAGAAAGCATAGGAATCGCGGTTGTCTTCCGACCAGTGACTGTCTGCAATCACCTGCAGCAAGCCATTCTGGTTACCGCCGTTGAGATAAAAAGGAGTAGTATTGGCAGCGTTAATGATAAAGGAAGATCTGGCGGAGCCCTGGAAAAAAGTGCTCAGGTCAAAATTTTTATATCCAACAGAGAAACCAACACCATATATAATTTCCGGTGTGGTAGGATACCCGATCGGCACATAATCGGCATCGGTAATTTTTCCATCTCCATTTACATCCCGGTATTTAATATCTCCACCCATGATGCTGCCATACTGTACGGGAGAGTTATTTACTTCGGCCTGGTCAATGAACAGTTTTTCTGCGATCAGGCCATAGATCTGCCCCAGCGAGTTGCCTACTTTAGACAGGTTCTTATTATTTTCCGCGTATTGTGGTTCTTCGTTTACCAGCAGTTTACTTTTGGCATAGGTAAAAGTACCGCGTGCCTGCACCCAGAGGGAATTATTAAACGTTTTACGGTAATCGGCCACGAGGTCAACTCCGCGGCTGTAAGCCTTTCCGGCATTGGAAGAAATGTTGGCCTGCAACCCCATTGAGCTGGGCACGGTGCTTCTTACCATGAGGATGTTGGAACGGTTTTGCTCATAGGCGTCTACGGTGATGGTAAGGTCTTTAAACACGGTAAGGTC
>NZ_DATCRD010000245.1:0-17873 GCF_036569185.1 Chitinophaga sp. | reverse complement strand
CAGTTATATTGTCTTTAAAAGATCCGTCTGTATAGCCGCCTGCATAATCCAGAATATTTTGTAACGTCTCGTTGTCTTGCGCTTCAAATATAGCTGGACGCTTTACTTCCCCAATTAATTCAACCCTTGTTTTATATGGATTTACCTTAACAATATCCTGGTCCTGTAAAACAATATTATTGGTAAGATCTCCCCTGGTAAGAAAATCATACAGGTCAAATGTAGTAGCAATACTACCATTACGGATTACCTGGATGTTCCGGAATGAACCATTATCATCAGGCCCCCCAGATACATATAAAGCATTGGCAACTGTTGCCAGTGATGGTAATGTATAGGTACCAGGCTGCTGAATCTCTCCTATTAACAGCACCCTTATACTACGGATATTACCTAATGACACCTGTACAAAAGTTTTTCCACTGGAGATAGTTGAATATATAGTTGATAACTGTTTTGTAATCCTGGTTTTCGCCTCATCCATGGTTAATCCATTCACGTATACCGGCCCAAGATTCGGGATACGGATATAGCCTTCCGAAGTAACCGTTAACTTATATTGTACCTCTGAATAGCCATATACATCGATCATTACCTGGTCATCCGCAGCCAGTCTATAATTGGAGGGGGTTGGGATTCTCAAATTGGGTTCAAACGTCAGATTCTTATTAGTAAATAGTTCCGCTCCGAATATTTTCTTCCGTTTTATCTCACTGGCACTCGCATTTTGCCTGAACAAATCAACCTTAGTAGTATCTGAATCATTAAATGACCTCCCTGAATATTGAGTATCCTGCTGAAACATTTCAGTACTCTTCTTTTTATCCAGTGTCTTATCCAACCCCATCATCTGTATCCTCGTCTTCAGCTTTTCAGCTTCTGTTGCCGGTACCCCCTTCTGCTCCGCATATGAATCAATGTCATCCATAGACATATTATTCTGTTTCATCTCAGCCACAATCCGCCTGATCTGATCATCCGATAAATTATCTACATTTACTTGCTTTATCTGAGCCGGGGACGGCACCTGCGCCATTACACAAAAACCTATAAACAGGAACAGTTGGACCAGCAATAACTTTCTTAACATGTATAATAGGATCTAAAACTTTCTCGAATACCTTTTTGGAAAACAACTTCACCAGCAAAATCGACAGACTTTGCCAAATAAGGTGCAAATCTATTAAAAATACCATATAAATGTTAGTTCCATCAGAATTCCTAACACTTTTAACCTGAAATCCTTATGAGCTGTCTGATAAACGTTTAAACATACTTTTCGGTTAATCGCACCCATCATTGCAAATTTATCTCCAATTATTTCCTACTTTCTAATTTTAAGTTATTTATAATATTTAAATATTTTTAATGTAATGGAAAAATCTTTTTTTCGGCCATTTACGTTAATTATTATGAGAGTCACCTGTATTTACCTGTTTTAGAAAATTTAGATCACAACTTAAACTACCACCTGTTTTACCAATCTAAGTATTGGCATACGACAAATTGCTTGAGAATCAATTAAATAACGGAAAGAAGTCATGTATTAACTGCCCCCGGGCATCCTTAGAAAACGTCTTTTACCCCCTTTTCTGTTTAAACTAGTTAAGGCAAAACTTAAACATTATGTCATCTGTTGAATTTAACACCTTGCTTATCGGAAATGCTGATTTCCTGAAACCCTTTGCTTTTACCCTCACCAAAGACGCCGAACAGGCAAAAGATCTTTACCAGGAAACCCTTTTCAGAGCCCTGTCCAACCGGGAAAAATACCTGGAAGGCACAAATATCCGCGCATGGCTGTTCACCATCATGCGGAACATCTTTATAAATCATTACAGGAAAAAATTAAAACATCGCACCATCGCAGAACCCGGCGCCAGCGAATTCTTCATAAACCATCAGCAGAATATAGTCAGCAATAAAGCGGCCTCTAACTTACATATGAAAGATATCCATATAGCAGTTTACCACCTGCCGGGCATCTTCAAAAAACCCTTTATGCTCTATTACGAAGGCTACAAATACTTTGAAATCGCAAATATGCTGAAAGAACCACTGGGCACCATCAAAAGCAGGATACATTTTGCCCGGAAAATCCTCAAATCACAGGTTCCCAGGCAATAATTCCTGGTTAAATACCCCAAATATCGTCCGGCTCCAGGCCGGACAAGTGCTGTTATGAACGTTTGTATACCCCTCCGTGAGAGTCGGAATAATCGTCCCGTTATGAACGGTGATAACCATACACCAGCCGCAGGTAATGCTCCTTGAGGTGCGACTGGAAATAAAAAGCCGTGATCATAATTATAGCAGCTGCACAGAGAAAGGCAGGATGAGGCCAAACATAATAACCTGCCAGGCACAATACCAGGTAACGCGCATACTCCAGGTAAAACACCCATTTCTTCTGCTCCATAATAGCGCCGCAGTTGATTAACGTAAGCAGGATCAGCAGGGTAACGCATACCTGTATAAATACCGGCACATAGTGCTCCAGTAACAGGAAGGAAAATAGTAAAACCAGGGTGGCCACTATCTGCCATAGTACATAATTAAACAGTTTAGGCGCCTCCGCTACATGATTGCGTAAAAGGAATTTCTCCTCCAGGATGGCCCTTGCACCAGGGTCCACATTATCGGGCCTGCCGAAAATGATCCGCAGCTTATTCCTCCACCCCTTCGCCTGCCGGGCAGAATACAACATCTCCAGGATAAAATGAAAATGCTGCCACAAAAAACTATTGCTCTCCAGCGGTTTTGTAAGGCCATACACCGGTTCCTCCTCTTCCTTCACAAAAGTGCCAAATAACTTATCCCATATTATAAATACATCTCCGTAATTCTTATCAAGATATTGCGGGTTGCTGGCATGATGCACCCGGTGATGCGACGGCGTTACCAATATATACTCCAGTATTCCCAGCTTACCTATGGTGCGTGTATGAATAAAAAAAGGATACAATCCATGCACCAGCAGCATACTGGTGATCATGGCAGGAGGGAAACCTATCACCGGAAGTACAGCCCAGAAACCTGTACGTATGAACGCCTGGAACACGGTGATTCGCGCAGATACCGTGTAATTAAACTCTTCGCTCTGGTGATGCACCACATGCGCGCACCAGAACACGGTAACTTCATGCGCCAGCCGGTGATACCAATACCAGATAAAATCCGTACAGATCAGCAATGCCACCCACAGCAATACACTGGCTTTAATATCAAAAATAGCAAAGTGCCGGTACAGGTAATCGTACACAAAATAAAAAAGCCCTACTGTGAATGTATCCAGTAAGCGCTCCGCGATACCTATACTCAGGTTCGCAATGGAATCATTAAACTTGAAATAAGTCTTTCCGTTCTTCCGCGCCACCAGGTATTCTAACCCAATAAAAGTCAGGAAAAAAGGAACTGCCAATGCCAGGTAGTTTAAATGCACTTGTTATAATTTTAAATCCGGAAATCCAATAGTAAGACATAGGCTAATACACGGTGCCAGCCCATGCATAGGTTTAATGATATTAACTGGTGGTGGTAAATTATCACAATGATAAGCAATAAAATTTAATTATCCTACTATTTTAATAGACTAATAAAAACGGAAGGCGGAAAACAGCTTTCGCCGCTCTCCGCCACCGCTTCATTGCATATATTTTTATTAGTCTTCCGGAGGTCCGCCATCAGCCATTCTTACCACTTTGGGCACAAACCGGCCAATCACGTCTACCAGCGATGTTTGCGCCTGCATCACAGTATCGATATTCTTGTATGCTCCAGGCGCTTCATCTAATCCACCGCCAATAAGCGTTACGCCATGCTCCTGCAACTGCTGTCTTAATACCGCATTAGTGATAGACGCTTTTGCTTTTGTGCGCGACATCAATCTTCCGGCGCCATGCGAAGCTGATTGTAAACTACCTTCTTCACCTTTACCACGTACAATGAATCCAGGCGCTGTCATGGAGCCCGGGATCACCCCCAGCACGCCCTTCCCGGCAGGAGTGGCGCCTTTCCGGTGCACAATCACCTCCTTTCCATGGTACATTTCTTTCCATGCAAAGTTGTGATGATTCTCTACCCTGGCGAGCAAAGTGGCTCCGGTAGCATTGATCAGCCGCTTATGGATCAGGTGATGACAGGCAGACGCATAATCGCCCGCCAGGTTCATAGCCAGCCAGTACTCCTGTCCTTCTGCTGTATCCAGGTCAAGATAAGCCAGGTGCTTTGCATGTTCCGGTAACTGACAGATCTCCTTCGCCAGCCGTGTGTAATACCCTGCTATCTGGGCCCCCATTCCTCTTGAACCGGAGTGGGATAATAATGCCACATAATCGCCCGGCGCTAATTGCCATTCGTTCTGCGGATCAGTAATAGTTGCGATCCCCCATTCAACAAAATGGTTACCCGAACCGGAAGTTCCGAGTTGCCCGGCTGCTTTATCAAACAGGTTTTTAACAAAACTGATTTCTTTAAATTCATTTCTTTCAAGCACCGGATCCTCTTCCCTCTTCTTCCATTCCGCACCGGCGCCGAATTTGGTGAAGGTCATCAGTTGCCGCTTATACGATGTTTCGTTGATCAACAACGACTGCACCGGCAAATCCAATATGCTCAAACACATACGGCAACCGATATCTACCCCTACTCCATATGGGATCACGGCATTATCTGCCGCCAGTACGCCGCCAATCGGCAATCCATAACCCTGGTGGGCATCTGGCATCAGCGAACCAGCCACGGCAACAGGTAACCGCACCGCGTTATTCAATTGCTTCACCGCTCCTTCTTCGATGTACGATTCTCCATAAACCGTATAAGGTACCGGGGTTTCACGCAGGGCAATCACCGCCGGCGCCTGCGGCGCCAGCAAACCTTCAGCGATTCCGCCCAATATCGCATCGTCTTTATATGCAGCAGGATCTGCCAACACTTTCTTTAATAATTCAATTGCTTCTTCTTCTGTATAATGAGCATAATGCTGCTCAATAACATCCATGGCTACACGAAAAACGGGGCTTTGGGGGTAACCGATCTCCAGTAATGTTTTACCACTGATTTTTAAATTTGACATAAAGGGTTAATTTTTATTCGTACCATTCCTCCTGCAGCAATTGCTGCAGGGTATATTTCTTAAACTGGTCCTTTCTTTTATCCTCAGGCAACCATCTTCTCCGGCTCGCCTGCTGGCTCCTGGTGAGCTTCCATATCCTGTGCTCCAGCTGATTACGCTTCAGGTAATTATCCAGCTGATCAATCGCTGAGCTCAGTTCAGGCGCCACCACACGCTGTTTGGTGATCATATTCGGACGTACCTGCAATACAAATCGCCAGGGTTCTTTTACAACAAAATACTTTATCTGGTCAATACCATTTTTACAGTAACGGATCCGTTCTTCAAAACAATTCACTTCTTTTGGGCTAAATTTCATTTTCCTAAAGACGTACTCCGTTGGTTGCAATAAATGCTGCTCTCTTAACACATGTATCTTCCTTCCTCTCCTTCGCTTTTTCACCTTAAAATCCTTACGGTGACTATAATCATATGTGTTAATCTTTTTCAGCAGTTCCTGGAAAAAATCTCCGTCCCTGCTCCTTGCTACATCCTCACGTAAAACAAAGCTGCGTACATAACCTTTCATGACCGGTGGAGTCAGTTCTGTATACCCCCTGCTTTGCCATGCCTGCCACAACTCCTGCCGTTTCCTCTTGTATTGCAATAATTGTTTGTCGTACTGTTTACGCGCATCGCGCTTTCTTCTTCTGCCCGTTCTTATCCTTGAGGCAGCTATATAATTTTCGATTTCCTGATTGTCCATAATCAGTAATTAAGTGCTCAATAATGTTTACATCCCTGATATATATGGACAATTGATTCCTTCTCATTTTTTTGTTTTTTTAAGATGATCAAATAATGCTTACGCGATTTCTTCCAGCACTTCCCTTCTGAAACCAATCACATGCTGTTTGGTTTCAAATGATGGCTCATGCTGATTAGCGATCTCGGCAACAGTCATGGGTTTGCTGATAACGGTGTCGAAACCCATATGCTTTGACAGCGCCTGCGCTTTAGCCACCGGCAACCGCTTGAACTCATACTTTGCAATGAGCCTGCCTTTGCGCAATAATGCATTGTCGATGGCTGATAAATCACTATTGAAAGAACAAACCAGCTGGATGTTCAAACAATCTGCCAGTAATCCGTCAGACAGGTTCAGCAGGTTGGATACAGACGAGTTCCCCGAAAATTTACGGTCCATGATCACGTTCTCTGCATCTTCGATGATCACCACGCAATTGGGATTATCTATAAGCAGTTCCATGAACTCGGGGTTCATAATGTTGTTTGCCAGGTCCGGTGAAACAAAAAGTACCCGCTTCTTTATTCTTCCTATCAGGTAGCGGAGGTAAGTGGTTTTTCCTGTTCCCGGTAAGCCATGTAGCAACACAATACCCTTATCTTTATCCTTCTTCAACCGCTGTTGTATCACTTTATCTATCTCCCTAAAATCATCTTCATAAAACATACCTATATCCAGCCTGGTACGTTTTATTTCCAGGCTTTTCAGTTCCAGCCCTTTGCGCCCGCTGGTAATAAGATTGATCTCGTGAGGCTCTCTCCGTTGCTTTTCTTTATAACGTGTAACCATTTCCGTTACCTCCGATATAAATGCAGGAATTGCGCCGTTATGCAGTATCTCACACCACGATTGCCAGAATGCCACTACACTGTTGTTATTCAGTACAAACAGCGTCTGGTTATGTTTATACTTCTTCTTTTTGTTATCGTAATCAGTATAGCGGTGCGTGTTAACGATCATACCTTCATACTTTTTCATAAAAGCGGCAGCGGCTTTGTCGCCGTCTACTTCGTAAATGTTGCTGATATCCGGGATAGCACTAAAGTTAACTGTGTACACTCCCTTCGGATCAAAATGTTCTCCATCTGTAATATCTATGTTGTTATTCACTATATGCTTCATATTTTCCTGGTCGCTTTATTGTGATGATGTCCCTGATGATAAAGATTTCCCGGGACCAGGCCGGGCCCGGGTAAATCGTATTTATCATGGGGTAAATTACAGGTTATCCTTCTGATAACCTGATGATAAGGGGTTAAAAATGCAAACAGAGACGAAAAAAAATATCTTAAAAGGAGATGAAAGCGGAGCAGGATTACTCCGCCTGCCTGTTTTTTATGTACCTCCTCAAATAATCTTTATACTGCCGCATAAAAAAACCCGGCCTGTTTAACACGGACCGGGCTTTATAACGTTAACGTATATACTACGTTTTTACATACCTTGTCCGTTTAGCATTCATTGAATCAATGCTATCATTAAACCATTTACTGCGGCGGATTTGAATCCGTTCTGTCATTCCCGGTAAATTCATTATTCTATATATCGATAACAAAAAAGCCCGGATCCAAGGACCCGGGCTGCTGTTATAGTTACAAATATTTTTAATCTACCTGTAAGCATAAAACGCCCGGAATCCGCTACCATCTTGCCCGAGGCAGGATGCTGCGTTGTCCATGTTTAGATTAATGCGTTTCATGTTTATAAGTTTCTTTTATTATCAATTTTAACGATGCAAAGATAACAGGATATATTTTGATTAAGCAAATTTTTAACAAAATATTTTCAACTTTTTTATTTAAGACTTCTTGAACAGTATTTTCTGATTGCCGAAATCGGCCGCTGCATCTATGACCTGTAGCAGGTTTGACCATTTCGCTACAGGTACAAAACTATTCTTGTATGCCTTCCTGATATGCAGCTTAAGCTTCCCCGATTCCATCACCGTTTTTACGGCAAAAGAACCGCATTCATTATCTACCTGCCTGTTCAGCTTATCAGCCCCCTCCAGGCTATATCCCTGAGGGATAGCCACTTCTATATCATATTCAAAACTGCGTGCAAATGGCTGGTAAGCATCTACTTTTCTATCACGTTGCTCCGGTTTCACGTTTAACTGTCCACCAATCAATTTACCTGCTTCCAGGATATAATTGTTGCCAGCACGCTTTACCAGGCCATCCAGCGTGAATTTTGTGTTATAAACAAAATCCGGATCTGTATCGTGTAACCCCATTTTTTCAATGCTGAATGATTGGAGTTCTTTGGGAGCAACATCAAACTGATCTTTTATCTCTTCATTAAAGTAGTCCTTTTGCTCTCCACGGGCTTTGGCAAATGCATTCTTATATTCATCGGGCAAGGTGTTTCTGCCCTTTGTACTGCTAAGCTGCTCCAGAATTGACTTATGGGCTCCCAACGTTCTTCTCTCCTCCTCATAATAATCTTCAAAAAGCAGCAAGCGTTTCTGCTCTCCCAAACGCATACTGCCTTTGAGAGTAGTATGCCGGCTGATGTTCACCAGCTGCATATCCTCGTTTAGTGAAACCTTCATTTGTTCTACCTGTGCGTTTTCATCCGCCGTGGTTTCTTTTAACTTTACTTCAACACCTACCGGCACATCCTTTTTCCCTTTAAACGGGCCATAGTTCTTCAGATCCACTATCGGGGCGTTCTGTCCTTCATAGGCCGCCGGCACATAGTTACAGTTTGTAAATATGCCGTCGGCACTCATAAACAGCGGCTTATCGGATTGTGTTCTCAACATATATTCATAATCGTCTGCGTTAAGTAACTCCTGCTGTCCGGGGCCATAACGGGAGGTTACCAATACAAATTCTGCCCGAATATCCAGGCCACGGAATACTTCATGCAGGAACTGCAGGAATTTCCTGTTATCCGGTACCACATAATTCCGTTCGTGGCCCACCATAATTTTATCGTTATCGCCTACCTTATAAAAGGCCAGGAAGCGAAAGGCATAGTATATATAAGCCGCTATACTGTCTTCCGGTATCTTCCTTCCATTCTCACTTTTGTATTCCTTCATCAGGTCCTTCACCCCATGCTTTAAGCCGCCACTTGCCAGCCAAAATTGCTGGGATTCCGCTGCCAGTTTCTTTGCGGCAACATTCTTCACTTCTGATGGAGCAGGATTATGCCTTATTTCCCCCGCTTTCTGCCCTTCTTCCAAACGGGTACCAAACAGGATATCCATGCGAACCATAGGAATTTGCCTGTAGGGCGACATCCACAGATCTACCGGTAAACTTGGAATATTTTTTACCAGGAGATCAAATACCGCCCCATCATCATCTCTCTTCACTTTAAAATCAGGTGCGCCATTAGCCGTACGGTATCTTACAAAATATTTATCACTGATCTCACAATGAACAGAATATTGCATAATAGGTTTATCATCTCCCAGTACAAAAGTTTGCGCATCTATCGGGCTATTAATATCTTTCAGTTCTTCCACCCTTACAAAATAATCAATCACATCACCTACCTGGAGATCGGGAATTGCAAGTTTGCTCTTCTGTTGTTTGCCGTCTTCTTCATTTACCAATTCTTCATCCACGTTAACTTCTTTCATGGTACCATCCGGCTTTATAATGCGTACCCCAACAATAGTAGTGGCTAAGCCACTATGGAAATAGGAATTAAGGCTGCGGAATTTTTTGAAACTAAATTGCGAGTATTCGTCCAACGCAGCCTTATCGTTCAACTTTACCATTTCACGCGTAGTATTGCTATAGAAAATATCTTTCTGCACCTTGAACCCGATACCAATATATTTAATCTTCCTGCTGTTGGAAGCCTTGACGTCTGCATGACGCGCTATTACAATGGCAGACGACTTATCACCGGCTGGCAAAACAGGTACCTTCTTAAAAGCGGGAATATCCCAGTTCCACACTTCCTGTCTTACGGCATCTGCACGCTCTTTATATTCGCGTATATCTTTAGCCTTTTGCGCAAAAGCATATGGCTGCCACAGGAAAACGGCTAATGTATAAAGTAAAAATTTTGCTTTCATGGTATAGGTAATGACTATTATTTTTTGCTGAATGTAATTTGCTGAAGATAAATTTTGTCAAGCGCCTTAATATCTGCATTCCATTCACAGAAGCCTGTTCTTGGCAACCAGTTATTTTTTATGATCAGTTCTTTATGATAAATGATTTTTCCTCCGGCCAGCTTGTAGGAAATATTGAAAGAATACCCCCCGCGTTCTATTTTCAAGTCTCCGGGAAGATCGCCCACCTTATAGCCCTCCGGTATGTCCAGGCTGGTTTCGCAAACAACATGCTGTTTAAAAGGAAACAACATGTCCTGTACTCTTTTGGCGGTATCTATGGTATACCCGGATAACTCCTTTCTGAAATCCAGCTCTGCATACAGGTCGTCTCCAAAACCTGTAACAGCCTCCTTGTGCAGCAGTTCGTACTGGATATCCATTTGTTGGTCCCAGTTTTGGATATCTGATGTTTTGAGATGATTGATCTGGTATTTACTGTTATCTTCGGTGAGATATTTCATCAGGGCGTTCTCCAGATTTTCTTTCTTAATGCCATGCACCTGGGAAAGCAGGAACTCTTTGCTTTCACCATCCCATTGCTGCTGTACTTTACCGGCCAAAGCGCCACCATCTATATGCAATATTCTTTTTTCCAATGTTGTGTTCTGCTGCCAGGTCCGTTTAGGCACCTGGTCAAGGATATAGGTATCTCCGTCTTCAATCATCACCTGCCGTCCCTGGATACGCTGTGCATATTGATCCAGTCCTATATAGGTTTCTGTCGCATCAAGGAAGTATCGTTTGCCTTTGTAGTTAAGGGCGCAGATCATATGATTATCTACCGCAAGGGAAGGGATAGAGTAGTCGTAGGCAATATGATCTGTACCGATCCAGCAAAGGCGGGCATCAAAACCAAGTGATTGCAGCAGCCTGCGTGTGAGGTTGGCCATCCCCTTACAATCACCATATTTATGCTGCAACACATGCTGGGCTTTTTCCGGTTTGAATCCTGCTATACCATCTTCAAAAGCGATATACCGGATATTATCCTGCACCCAGTGATAAACTGCATTAATTTTGCCGGTATCCGAAGAAATGCCCTTCGTGATATCCAGGGCTTTGGATTTCACGACCGCTTCATCATCCCCTATTTCCTTCACCAGGCTGTGATACCAGGCATAAAGATCGGCTGTTTGGTTAAAGTAATTTACCCGGCCGGTTTTAAGATCGGCATATTTACTCAATACCAGCAAGTGTGGATATACGTACGAAGGACCGGGCGCATTTTTTTCATTCACCCTTGCCGGTAGCTGTACAGCTGTATACCTGTACACATCTTCATCCCGCCTGGCATCATACGCCACTTCTTTCTTTATCTGAAAGTGATCAAAATTCATCTCCCGGATTTCTGCTTTCATCCAGCGGGGAATTGCCACTTCTATCACTTTAAGTGCTGTTGCATACGAATTGGAAAAGTAAATGGCAGAAAAATAACGGGGATCAAGTATTGTCTTCTCCAGTTCCACACTACTTTCTGTATTATTCCTTTCAAGCGGCACCTCCATGATGCACATTTTTGCGTCGGAATAGAAGATGTCGTCAACAGTGTAATCCCGGAATACCGGCTTAATCGCTTTTGCGCGCTTACCATCTACAAAGGCACGCACTTCATCAATTTTGCTGCGGCTATCATAAAATTCTACAAATGATATAGCTGTCCTGAACTGGCTGCATCGCCATGTAGTGGTAGAATATTGCCTGATGATAACAGGGTTTTCTTTATCACCGGCCTCAAAGGCATAACGTTCTTTCTGGTTCGTGATGGTAACATTCTTATCTTCCTCAGAGAATGCATAAGACATATGAGCTGTATATAGCAGTGCTATCAGCAGGTATAGGTATCGGGGATTCCGGGTCATAAAAGGGTACTGATTAGCAGTAGTATATAAATGTAGAATATATTTTTAAATATTCGCACTAAAAAGCCGGAAGCAATTAAACTTCCGGCTGTAGTATAATCAGGATTAACAAAAACAGATGGTGGTGGTCGACCTAAGTTATATTAACACCGCGCTTTCTTCGAATTCCTTCTGAAGACGCTGCATCTGGCGGATATGCCGCTCAATGTGCTTGGTGAGGAAATAGATGTATTGATATATGTCCAGTTTACCTAACTGGTTTACAGACATATTGGTAAATACCAGCACTCCTTCTCCGTTTTTCAGCAAAGACAGGTTATACATGCACTGTGCATACTGCTGCTTCAGGAGAGCTTTTATTTCCTGCATATTTTTAAGACCGGTAGGTTCCATATGTTCAGGTCTTACCCAACCAAAGGACTTGCTGCCGATAACGTCTATCTGGTCAAATTTATCACGATAATCTCCTGGGACTATCACCGTATGCCCGGTCTTCTTACGTTCCAGTGCACGACGCGTGCTTTTATTAATGATCAGCAACAGGAAATAATTGGTAAGCGTAATATGCTCCAGTACTTCCCTGATACTCCATTGATCACGGTCTGGTTTGAAATCCAGTAATGCCGGTTCCTTATCAAACCACTGGTCCAACTCCCTGAAATTGGTGAGTAAAGCCTCTCTTACAACTTGAATAACGTTTCTCATCATCTAACGTTTTTGGGATTATGCACTTTACTTTTTGCTAATCAAATGGGTTAGCGCATAACATCATTGAATAAATATTGTGTTTGCCATTTTTATGCCGGATTTGTCCATAAAAAAACCCGGCCGCATTTACGGACCGGGCTAAATAATGTAGAGGGGTTATCTCACATTACCGCATACCTTGTCCGTATGGCTTTTTTAAGGCAAAGCCATCCCTTTTACACCACGAGGCGTATTTTTCTTGCATTACAGTTATCGCTTGAAATTCTTTCAATGTCGTCATTTCATTACTGCTTCAAAGCAAAAAGTCCCACACTTTATCTAGTGCGGGACTTTTGTTTATATCGTTTGATAACTTTTCTCTCGTTAACAATCGGTGCAACATGCCCGCATTCTGGCCTTGACCTGCTTTTGTTGGCAGGCCATCGCTGAAATTTTGTATGTTGAAATAAGTTGCACAGTTATTTTTACTCTTGAAGCAAAGGTAATTTTTATTTTTTTTATTACACAAAAAAATACCTTACTTTTTTCCCAGACTTAACAATTAGTTTAAAGTGCAACTAAATATCATTGAAAATCAGAACAGGCTTAATTGGGAATTGGGCCGGCGAAAGGCTTCTGTATTGAATTCGAAGCGTTCCTGGTTTAAACCGTTCTTCTTTGTGTGAATCTTAAACTGCTGCCTGATCAGGTCAGCAATGTTGCCTTCTCCCCTCATTCTCCGCCCAAAGTCGCTGTCGTTCACCTTTCCGCCGTGCATACTTTCTATATGATGCCATACTTTATCTGCCCGGTCGGGGAAGTTTTTGTAAAGCCAGTCGTTGAAAATGATCTTCACTGCATCATTGAGCCTTACTACCGTATATCCTGCGTATTTAGCCCCGTTGGCAGCTGCAGTTTCCAGCAGGCGTGGCACTTCCTGGTCATTAAGACCCGGGATAAGCGGGGCGGTCATAACGCCCACGGGTATACCAAGATCACTCAGTTCCTTCACCACCTTGAACCGCTGCGCGGCGGTAGCCGTTCGCGGCTCCATCTTTTGCCGAAGCTCTTCCTGCAGGGTGGTGATAGAAACGTACACGCACACCAGGTTATCCTGCGCCAACTGCTGTAGCAGGTAACGGTCTCTCAATACCAGCGAGTTTTTGGTGATAATGCCTACCGGCTGTTTGTATTCCAGCGCCACTTCCAGCAACTGCCGGGTGAGCCACATTTTACGCTCTACCGGCTGGTAGCAGTCCGTATTTCCCGAAAGGGAAATCGGCTTGGGATCCCATTTCTTATTGTCCAGGAACTTACGCAGCAGTTCAGGAGCATTATGCTTTACGATAATCTTTCTTTCAAAATCAAGACCGGCGCTTAAACCCCAGTACTGGTGGGTATTTCGGGCATAACAATAAATACAGCCATGCTCACAGCCCTGGTAGGGGTTCATGGAATACCACATCCCTACATCCGGGCTATCCACCTTGTTAACCAGGTTTTTAGCATGTTCTTCAAACACCTGCGTAGGCACATCCGCCTGCCACCACTCGTCAATACCTTCGGCATGCTCCTGCGCATATTCGTCTGCCAGGTATTTATTCCTGGGATTAATCTGTGCTCCGCGCCCTTTATAATACGGATTCTCCGGTGCGCCCTCCTGGAATGGCAAAGTCATACACTAAATATTTTAGTAAAAATACTAAAATATTTAGGATTTAAATAATTTCCATTTGTTTCATCAGGAAAGTGGCATTCTTATTCCTGGCAATGCCCTCCCGGATCCGGTAATCGAAGAAGAGATGGTTGTCCTGTATGGTGCTTTCAAAACAGTAATTCCTGATCTGCCCGGGATAAGCGGCTTCCAGTTGTCCCAGTTCAAGGTCGTGCGTGGCAATCATTCCCAGGCAGTTATACTGCAGAAAGTGCTCTATCAGGCTGCGCGAGCCGGATAATTTGTCCTCAGAATTGGTGCCTTTGAGAATTTCGTCTAACAAAATAAATACCCGCGCACCGGTTTTCAGATGCCGGATAATATGTTGCAACCGAAGTAACTCGGCCTGGAAATAGGAAGTATGGCTGGCAATAGAATCCTTGATACGCATGGAAGTCATGATACGCATAGGACTGAATACAAAGCGGCTGGCACACACGGGCGCCCCGCACATAGCCATCAAAAGGTTGGAACCTACGCTCCGCAGAAAAGTGCTTTTACCCGACATATTCGAGCCTGTAATGATCAGGAAATGATCTTTACTGCCGGTAGCCCCGTTATTCTTTACGCATTCATTGGCCGGGATCAGCGGATGCCCCAACGCTTCCGCTTCCAGGATACGACCCTCTGCCTGTGGCGACGGCCAGGAAAATTCAGGATGATTGAAAGCATAAGTGGCCAGGCTGTTCCAGACTTCCAGCTGGGTAATCACATCGAACCAGCCGGTAATATGTTGCTTATGTTGCTTTTTCCAGCGCTCCAAACGCAGGATACAGTGCAGGTCGTAGAGCATCAGTGAATTAAGCGCCAGCCCTACTAACAGGTTAAGCCGCTGATCAAAGGCATTGCATATTTTAGATAATTGCCGCAATGCCACATCTGCTTCTTTTGCTTTCTCCTGCTGCTGATGCAATAACACAGATTTTCCGAAGCTGCCGGTTTTTATAAGATGTAATAGAATAGAGAACTTATCCAGTATCCGTTCTTTATGGGAGATCAATACATACTGCGCCATGATCTTTTTCTGACTGCTGCCCAGGAGCAGCCAGTTCAACACCACCAGGATCAGAAACAGGGAATATCTTCCGGTGGTGGCATACAACACAATAGAACCTGCTACCAGCACAGGACTTAGCCAGATGACCAGATTTATAAACCTGTTGTGCAAAAAATGAAACGGCATATCCAGCCATGCGCTGATTTCCCGGCGATCGCTTTCTTCTTCCTTTGCCAGTATGGCATTGGCGGTAAGTTGCTGCCTGAACTCCACTTCAGGGGTCAGTACCTGCAAAGCCTCCTGGGTGGCCATTATAGCCGGGGCATCTTCCAAAGGATCCTTCAGCGCCGCTGCCAGCTGTCGCCTGCCCGACAAAGTACCTGTACGATTGATATGCTGAAAAATGGAAGATGGTCCGAAAACATCCAGGTCACTGCTGAAATCATGTTTATCATCCACAAACTCATTTCCATTGTCGAAAGCGGATTGCCCGGTGGTGACCAGCAGCAGCTCCTTTTCATTCAGCTCCAGCAGGGATTTATACAGTTGCAATTTCTGCAGCGCTTTGGAATACCATAGCAGGAATACCATAAACGCGATCACGCCAGCCGCTGTGAGCAGCAACCACTGGGCCTGCCATCCGCCCCTGAAAAAAAATACCACACCGGCTACCATTCCCAGGAAACTCACCAGCCGGGCCCACGACAGGCCGGCGGTTAAACGTTTCTCTTTTTTTATGGCCTCCTGGAACTGCCCGATCCGCTGCCTGTATATATCTGCTGGTATCATTTATCTGCTGTTTATAACTAAAAAAAATCAGGGATTTTATGGTATATGTTCGCAATATATTGAACATAAACCACAAAATCCCTGGCAGGAATATTCCGGATTACTTATGCGTATTGTCTCTTCAGCAGGTCAGGATATTCCTGGCTTACTTTCAGGATCAGTTCTCCAAAGAGGGTGTTCACCCAGGCAAACCACGGACGGGTGAACTTGGTCGGATCATCCTTGTGATAAGATTCATGGATGAAACCAGTATCGCCATCAGTGTTGCGCAATGTTTTAATACAGGAAGCTATTTCCTCTTTATCATGACTGGTTAAAGCTCTCATGATAATGCTCATTGGCCAGATATAATCATTACCGGTATGCGGGCTGCCTACGCCATCGCCATACTTGCCACGGTAAAACCAGGGCTGGAAGTTGCTCCATACAAAGTGACGGGAAGCCTGGTACAATGGATCATCAATACCGGTATATCCCAGGTAGGGAATAGACAGCAGGCTGGGCACGTTGGTATCGTCGAGGAACAAGCGGTTGCCGAAGCCATCTACTTCAAAACCATACATCATACCCAGCTTCGGATGTTCCACAATTGCATGGGCCTTGATAGCGCGGTCTACCTCATCTGCCAGTTGTGTGCACTCGTGCGCAAAGGCAGTGTCCTTATAGATCACCTCACTGATTTCCGCCAGCTGACGCAGTGATACCACAGCAAACATATTGGATGGGATCAGGAAAGGAAACACCGTAGCATCATCAGATGGGCGGAAGATGGATACGATCAATCCTACCGGTGAAATAGGATTACCCCAGCCTCCGTTGGCAACGGTATCAGACTGTACGGGGGAATTCCGCTGAAATTTATAAGGACCGTGGCCGTCTTTACGTTGCTGTTCCTTAAACGTTTTCACGATCAGCTGGGCAGCCTGTTTGTATTTATCATCAAAGGGAGTATTATCGCCGCTGATTTTCCAGTAATTATAAGATAAACGTACCGGGTAGCACAGGGAATCAATTTCCCATTTACGTTCATGCAACTCAGGCTTCATGGTGGTCAGATCCTTCTCCCACTCGCTGCCGGTAGGGCCTTCATTAAAGGCATTGGCATACGGATCAATGAGTATGCATTTCGTCTGCCGGTTGATAACGCCCACCACCATCTCTTTCAGTTTGGCATCATCCTTTACCAGTGGCAGGTAAGGCCATACCTGTGCAGAGGAATCCCGCAGCCACATAGCGTTGATATCGCCGGTGATCACAAATGTATCGGGCCGGCCGTTTTCTTTTTTAAAGTTAACCGTTGTGTCGAGCGTATTAGGGAAACAGTTTTCAAACAGCCATCCCAGTTTGGTATCCGCAATCTGGGATTTCACCTTTACAATTGTCTTTTCCACTGCTTCACTGGTAAATTTCCGCTTTGCCAGGGGTGGGCGTTGGGAAGTATACCCACTCCAGCCAAATACTGTTTTGGGCAGTCCAAGCCCAACAACGCCTGCTACCAGCGCGCTGTTCTTAAGAAAATCTCTCCTTGCAACCATAACGTTTTTTGAATTTAGGAAACCCTAAAATAGAAAAGTTTTATGGATTTGCTTAAACGATTTATCAATCATCGTCCTCATCAGCGGCTAATAACTGCACAAAAGCGCTGCGCCTTCGGCGCGCGGATTTTGTCTTGGAACACTGATTACGCTGATTTTGATGATTTGCCTGATTTTTACTTTTAATAATAGTTAAGGGAGATAGAAGCATTATTCGCTTCTATCTCCCTTAATTTTTAAAACACTTAAAAAGATATCAATGAAATCATCAAAATCAGCGTAATCAGTGTTCCAAGACAACATCCGCGGCATTACATATTCCTCCGGTACTGCCCTCCTACTTCGTACAG
>NZ_DATCRD010000244.1:0-3735 GCF_036569185.1 Chitinophaga sp. | reverse complement strand
CCACTTTTCATCTTCATATAGTGTCTTTTTTTCTTTACTTTAAAATAATCGATGCCGCTGAAGTTATAACTGAAGGTAACAAACATCAGGTTTGCCTCTAAATTTTTGTAGGGGTAAACGGAGTTGCCATCTTTATCTTTTGTTTTAAAGTCTTTGTTGAAGAAATTCTGTGGGTAGTACTGCACTTTCAGTCCAAAGCCGGGGTTAAAGCGGAAACCTGCAAACAGGGAAGGCATCAGCAGGGGCGTACGGTCGCTGAACCATTCATTGAATTTATGAACCTTATCTCCATCCACAAATTGTTTTTCTTTATAGTTAATAGCCATATCTATTTCGCCGCCGGCAAAAAAGAATAAGCTCCCGGAAGAAAGATCTCCTACTTTAATACCCAGCGGAACACCCAGGGTGTATACGCGTTGTTTCAGCTTCAGGGAATCAGTAGGCTTTGAGATCAGCCCTATGTTCTTCAGGTTGATCCCTGTAAAAACGCCAAAATTCCGGGAGAAGTCTTTATTAAAATTGGAGCCGATGTTCAGAAACATGGTAAACCTCGGAATATTACGCAGATGTTCCCCGTTGTTCTTCATAGAAGCGAAAGACAGGAGAGGCCCGTCGCCGCCATGGGTTACGTATACCCCTTCCCGGTGTTTTGGATATTTTCCGAAAATGATGGAAAAAACGGTTTTCTCACTGCTAACGTGGGTGGTATCAGCATTAGTAGCAGTGGTGGTAGTCGTAGTTGTAGTAACTGACTCTTTCTTTTCCTGGGCAAACACATTACAACACAATATCAACAGTAGCAGGAATAACGGGCATATCTTACATTTCATAAAAAGGGTGTTATGGTTTTTTAGATATTTGGTGGACTATTTCCACTAAAGACGACCCGGTTTAAAAAATGTTACGGCGAGAGGATAAATTTTTTAAAAATTCCTGTGACTGGCCACCCAGCCGGTGATATACTCCGAAATATCTTTGGTATTGGTACCGGGAGGGAACAGTTTTCCTACCCCCATTTCCTGCAGTGTTTCCATATCAGCATCGGGAATAATGCCGCCACCGGTAAGCAGCACGTCGTTCATACCCTTTTCCTTCATCTGGGCAATGATCTTGGGGAATACGGTCATATGGGCGCCGGAGAGGATACTGATGCCAATAGCGTCCACATCTTCCTGCAGGGCGGCATTCACCACCATTTCCGGCGTCTGGCGCAAACCGGTATATATTACCTCCATGCCGGCATCCCGCAGTGCTGCCGCAATTACCTTTGCGCCCCTGTCGTGGCCATCCAGGCCCACTTTAGCTACCAATACACGAACAGGACGATTTAACGGGTTGACCATACCATTTTCATATTAAGGAAGTAAATGTACGAAAAAGCAGAAAGCTTAAGCTCTCGGCTTTTTTGTACATTTGCGGTCCAAGATAAAATTATTATGAGCGAAGAAAGATCCCTCAATTTTATAGAACAAATTGTTGAGGAAGACATAGCGAACGGCGTTAATGACGGCCGGGTACTGACCCGGTTCCCGCCCGAACCCAATGGCTACCTGCATATAGGTCATGCCAAATCCATTGTGCTGAACTTTGGACTGGCCCAGAAATACAATGGGAAAACCAACCTCCGCTTCGACGATACCAACCCGGTAACAGAAGATACCGAGTACGTGGAATCTATTAAAGACGATATCCGCTGGCTGGGATTTGAGTGGGAAAAGGAGCTCTATGCCTCCGATTATTTTGAACAACTCTACGAATTTGCCGTAAAAATGATAAAAAAAGGGCTGGCTTATGTGGAAGATGCCAGCGCCGATGAAATTGCCGCGGCCAAAGGTACCCCTACCGTACCAGGTACGCCCACCCCGGCCAGGAGCCGCTCTGTAGCGGAAAACCTGGACCTGTTTGAGCGGATGCGCAAAGGCGAATTCAAAGACGGGGAAAAAACACTCCGCGCCAAAGCAGACCTGGCCTCGCCCAATATGCACATGCGCGACCCCCTGATGTACCGCATTAAACATGCACATCACCATCGTACCGGCGACAAATGGTGCATCTATCCGATGTACGACTTTGCGCACGGACAAAGCGATAGCATCGAACATATTACCCATTCCATCTGTACGCTGGAATTCATTCCGCACCGCCCGCTGTACGACTGGTTTATCAAAGAACTGGAGATCTTCCCCAGCCACCAGTACGAGTTTGCCCGCTTAAACCTCACCTATACGGTGATGAGTAAACGAAAACTCAAACAGCTTGTGGAAGAAGGCCACGTAAACGGCTGGGACGATCCCCGTATGCCCACTATCAGCGGCCTGCGCCGCCGTGGATATACCGCTGCCAGCATCCGCCAGCTCTGCGAGCGCGTAGGCGTTCAGAAACGCGATAATATGATTGAGCTGGGCCTGCTGGAATTCTGTATCCGCGAAGAGCTGAACAGGACCGCCAACCGCGTAATGGCCGTGCTGGACCCGGTAAAACTGGTGATCACCAACTATCCCGAAGGACAGGTTGAACAAATGACCGCCGATAACAACCCGGAAGATGAAAACGCAGGCTCCCGTACCCTGCCTTTCAGCAATACCCTGTATATTGAGCGGGAAGATTTTATGGAAGCGCCTCCAAAAAAATTCTTCCGCCTCGGTCCCGGCCTGATGGTGCGTTTGAAAAACGCTTATATCATCAAAGGGGAAAGCTTTGAAAAAGATGCAGACGGTAATATCACCACCATTTACGCCACCTATCTGCCGGAAAGCAAAAGTGGTGGCGATCAGAGCGGACTAACCGTTAAAGGTACCATCCACTGGGTAAGCGCGGCACACGCTGCCACAGCTGAAGTAAGGATCTACGACCGCCTGTTCACAGCGGAAAATCCACAAGCCGAAGAAGCCGACTTCAAAACCCTTATCAACCCGGATTCACTACAGGTCATTAAACAGGCCTATGTAGAACCCGGCCTGCTGCAGGCAAAGCCAGGCGAACGCTTCCAGTTCCTGCGTAAAGGTTACTTTGTGGTAGACAAGGACAGCACTCCTGAAAAAGTGGTGTTCAACAGGACCGTAACCCTGAAAGACGCATGGGCAAAGGAAAGCGCCAAAGGGAAATAAAATATTTTTTTGAATAAAATGCGGGCCGGGCAGTTACTGTCCGGCCTTTTTATGTGTATTATTATATGTATTTTTATTTACAGTAAATCTCTTTACATGGCAAAAACCAATATAGACTTAGACGATAAGCTGATCAAAGAAGCGATGCGGCTTAATAAGGGTAAAACCAAAGAGGAAGTGATAAACGAGGCGCTGCAGAAATATATTTTAGGCATTAACCAGCGCAAATTTTTAAACCTGAAGGGAAAAGTAAAATGGGATGGAGACTTAAATGAAATGAGGGGAAAATAATGCAGCCACTACTTTTCGACACATCTGTCTGGATTGACGCTTTACGCCAGAAAGAAACACCACAAACCAACCTGCTAACCCATTACCTGGATAATGACTTCGAAGTTCCACTTATTCCTGTTGTGATACAGGAATGCCTGCAAGGTATAAGAGATGATGCCGAGCACAGGAAGGTAAAAGAAACATTCCGGCATTTTACAAGATTGGAATTATCCCCGATGGCTACCGCTATCGGAGCCTCTGCATTATTCCGCTCACTTCGCAAAAAAGGCATCACCATCCGTAAAAGCAACGACTGCGTAATTGCATTTTACGCAATAAGTTTTGAACTGGAAGT
>NZ_DATCRD010000243.1:0-20052 GCF_036569185.1 Chitinophaga sp. | reverse complement strand
GTGGTGATGGGGGTGATAGCGCCGGTAGACAGGTCTTCCACGAAGATGTTATGCCCGCTTACATAGGCGGCTTTGGTACCATCGGGCGATAGTTTGGCAAACATAAGGGAGGAAGCAGGTTTATCTTTCCCCAGCTGCCGGAGCTTACCGGTGGCAATGTCCAGCAACCAGTAATCACCGCGGGTTTCGTAGCGCCATACTTTTTTTGCATTGGTGTAAAGCAATACTTTCTTTTCATCTCCCGAAAAATAAAAATCCTTTAAAGCAAGGCCATTATAGGCGGCTGCAGGAATTTTAAGGGAAGATTGTTCACCTGACAAAGGGAAAGATTCAATACCGGCGGGAGTGGCTTTAAAATAGGACTTTCCGTCGAGGCTCCACCGAATGCCCTTCCCGGGCTGCGCCTGCGTGGGCAGGTAATACAGCGCAATAAAAACAATGAGTAGCGTAAGTTTCTTCATTATGTAAGAATAATTTGCAATGGTAGCCAAATTATAATAGAAAAAGAATGAACAATATAAGGACGGTAGCGTTACTGGATAAAAAATCACCCTTTAGTATGAAAAAAACAATTTCTTTTTTTCTATTTTTATGTCAGAATTAATAATTAAATAATGAAAACCAACCGGTTAAATATATATTAACCGGTAATCCTAAATCCTGCAGAAAAACCATCAGTTATGATTCAGATTACCTTATCTTATAAAAACCGTGAATACCGGCATTTAGAAGATTCACCGCTTGCGCAGATAGCGGAAACCACCCGCAAGTTGCTTTATGCATTACTGGAAGACATATACGACCTGGTAGCGAAAGAAACCGGCCGTTTTCTTATCTACCTGGACCATCATCCTAAAATTGAGGTGGAAGGATTCAGTCATGGCCTCCGTAACCAGATAGAGCGCACGCTCCGGGGGGAGTCGGCTCTTGAAGATGATTATTAATTGTTCTACTCCTGCAACAGTCATATAAAGTATCCTTACCTTAGTCTACAAATCAGACAAGGAGCATGCAGCTTACCTTCATCCAGGTATTGGAATTACTGGGCACTTTTGCATTTGCTGTTTCGGGAGCTACAGCAGCTATCAACAAATCCTATGATGTGATCGGGTTACTGGCGCTGGCCTTTATAACGGCGATTGGCGGCGGAACGATCCGTGACCTGCTGATCGGCGCCACGCCGGTAGCCTGGATGACTGACGAGTTAAGCAATACTGCCATTATAGCTGCGGCCATTATTGCGGCCTTATTTTTCTCCTATGTAAAAAAGCTCACCCGTTTGCTCAGTACATTTGATGCAATAGGACTTGGCCTGTTTACCATTACCGGCATCAACAAGGGATTGGCGGCGGGGATTCCCCTGCCGGTATGCGTGGCGCTGGGCGTGATCACCGGCACCTTTGGCGGTTTGCTTCGCGATGTGATCACAGGAGAACAGCCTATTCTTTTCACGCGGGAAATATACGCCGCCGCTTCTATTGCGGGGGGCATCCTGTACCTGGTGGCCGGTCATTTTACCGGCATTTCCGGAGATATAGCGCAGGGTATAGCCGTTACCGTTATAGTGGTTGTCAGGCTGGTAAGTCTCCGGCATAACTGGCAGCTACCCCGTTTACGTTCCTGATCCCCGGGTTGACCGGTAAATAAAATTTATTATATTGCTGATATGATGGCATTATTTGATAATTATATCGCATTTGCGACGACCGTATTCATGGGCTTACTGGCAATTGTAAATCCTATATCGGCCATCCCTGTTTTTATGGAGCTGACTTCCAACATGGATAAAAAAGCCAAGCGGAATATTGCCACGAAATCAGTTATCATTGCCTTTTGTATTATCCTTGTTTTCAGTGTGGCGGGTAAACTCATATTCCATGTTTTTGGGATCACACTGGCTGCGCTGCGCGTTACCGGCGGTATCCTGGTTTTTGTGATCGGGTATGAAATGGTGCGTGGAGAAAAAGAAAATAAAAATGAGAATCCCAAACTCGGCACTCAACCGGTTAAAGCAGACCAGGGTATCAGCGTAGCTATCACCCCACTGGCAATGCCTTTGCTGGCAGGCCCTGGCGCAATCACCACCTCTATGAGCTATTCTGCTGCAAAAGACCTTACACATCTCGCTGTTGTAATAGGCATTTATGCACTTATATGTTATATCACCTATCTCCTCTTTATTGCAGGTGAACGCATTGTAAAAATTATCGGCACCAATGTAATGATGGTCATTACAAAAATGATGGGACTTATCCTTGCTGTTATCGGCGTTCAGATGTTTGCACTTGGCATCCGCGAACTTTTTAATTTTTAAAAAGATTTTTTTCCAGAACAATTTTAAATCGTTTCGTGTTATTACTTCAGATGCGCATTAAAAGGATCTATTTAGGGTAAAACTTAAGGAGAGAATAATAAAGAAAGTTAGCAGCCATCATCCGCATAGCGTTAACCCGCTATGAATACCAGGTGCATCGAAAAAAAATCCAAAAACCATTTTATCCTATTGAAACACTTCACGTAAATACGTGCAGGTTTCCCATTGCCTTCTTTAAAATTTTTTTTAGTTGAACAACAGGTAAAATCCGTTATTGATTACTAGGTGGATGTTATTTGTTCTCTTTTTTTAATAGGAACATAAGAGAATCAATATAGACGGAACAGTTAGCAGAAAAGCCGTCCCGACTCTTCGGGACGGCAGTCATTTCTCAACTTTTCTTTTTACGCTTGCTGTCAGCCATATCTTTCTGATCATATTCATCTTCATCGTATCCTTCCAATACATTGTTCCGGTCGTCGTTCCTTTCTTTTTTGGCGCCGCCTTTGGCGGGGGCCAGGGCTTCATTCTTACGCTTTATTTCTTTCAGCTCACGTTTTTCAGCAGTACTTTTTTTGATCGTCATAAGTCATGATTTTAAATAACGGCTGCAAAAAAAACGCCGGAACCGCCTGCATCAGGGAACCTCGATACCTTCTTTGATCTCATCCGTTGCCGGTGCAATCACACGCTCATCTGCCTGCAGGCGGCCAAACACTTCTGTTGAATCGTTATGGTGATTCCCTTCTTCTACATCCACCCATTTTGTATGATGATCTCTTACCGCTACCACATACTTCCTTTCGGTAGATCTTACAATGGCACTGGCTGGTACCAGCAGCGCCTGTGCGGAGCCTTTCAGAGGCAGCACCACTTCTGTGTACATGCCTGCCTTGAGTAACCTTTTCGCATTCTGTACATCAATTTCCACAGCTTCAGAACGGTACCGGTCGTCCAATGTACCGGCCTGCCTGGCGATGGTTCCTTCAAAGCGCTCACCCGGTATGGCATTCACCCCGAAGCTGATCCGCGACTGATCTCCCAGCTGCGCGCTGTAAATTTCCGGTACCTGTAATACCAGCCTCAGCTTGTCTTCCTGTTCCAGCATCAACATGGGCTTATCATCCACCTTTGTATCGGGCCCTACCAATGCACCGGGATGAATGTTACGTTCGGTGATCACCCCATCGAAGGGAGCGGTTACTGTTAAGTAACTTTTATTTACTTCCTGCGCGCGGAAGTTGGCCTGTTCACTGTTCATGAGCGCGCTGTCGGCCAGCATACGGGCTTTTGCCAGCTCCAGGTCGTGCGGGGAAATAGTACCTGGTTCTTCACTGGTGGCCACGGTACGCTCATAGTTATCTTTACTGGAAGCGAACATGGCGGCGGCCTGCAGGTATTTGGATTGCGCCGCATAATAATGCTGCGTTACCTCAGGAGCTTCCAGCACCAATAGTACCTGCCCTTTTTTTACTTTGGAGCCACGATCCACCGAGATACTTTTCACAAAACCGTTGATCCGCGGGTAAATACTAACTTTCTGGAAGGCGGTTAAAGTGCCCGGCAGGCGGATGTTTCCTTCCAGCGGGCGTTGTACCACCCTGGCCAGGAGATAATGAGGTTCATCTTTACCGGTTTTCTTTTTGTCTGTCATAGCCGCTGAGTTACATGCTGCCATCAACGTGATAACAGCGGCTGTGAACAGGTAATATCTGTATTGTTTCATGATGTTGTATTTAATTTTAAGCATTCGTATTGTCTGGCATTAAGGAGGGCGACTGATACCCTTCTTTCTTTTGCATCAGCGCATACACCTGTGGTAATATGAGCAGGGCCGCAAGTGTAGAGGCAATCAGTCCGCCGATCACGGCGCGGCCCAGCGGGGCGGTCTGATCGCCCGCTTCACCTAGGCCACTGGCCATGGGGATCATACCGGCAATCATCGCCAGGCTGGTCATCAGGATGGGGCGTAGTCTTACTCCCGCGCTCACCACGGCTGCTTTTCGCGCATCGCGGTATTCCATTCTCAGCTTTTCCGCATTGGTGACAATGAGGATCGCATTGGCTACCGATACACCGGTAGACATGATCATGCCCATATAGGATTGCAGGTTAAGCGTAGCCCCGGTGAGCAACAGCGCGATCAGCGCACCGGCAATCACCGCGGGGATAGTAGTGAGCACTACAAGCGATAATTTAAACGACTGGTAATTGGCCGCCAGCAACAGGAAGATCACCACTACCGCAATCATCAGCCCGTTCTGCAGGCTGTTCAATGTTTCCACCAGTAAGCTGGAAGCGCCTTTCAGTTCTGTGATCAATCCTTTTGGCGGGGCGCCGGTTTCCTTAATGGCCTGTTGTACTGCAGCGGTAGCAGCACCGAGATCCTTACCTGTTATATTGGCACTAACGGTAACGAACCTACGCGGACCGGAACGGTCGTATTCACCCGGCATTTCTGTTTGGGTAAACGTAGCTACATCTGCCAGCACCGGCCGTGGCTGGCCTTTTACAAGCGGTATTTCTTTCAGGTCGTTCAGGGCTGTCATATTATATTCCGGCACCTGTACCTGTACCTGGTAAGTGTATGCTACCTTTTCATCCAGCCATTGATTTTTTTCCGTGAAGCGACTGGACGAAGTGGAGGCGGTAACAGAGCGAGCTACCTGGTAGATATTCAGTCCCATCTGCGCCAGCTTCAGCCGGTCGATATGAATACTGATCACCGGGAAATGCAGTGGCTGCGCTATCTGCACATCCCTCAGGAAAGGAATATTGCTGAGGCGCTGCACCAGTTGTTGCGCATACCCGGAGATCTGCTGCATATCTTTCCCTGCTACCCTTACCTCTATTGGCGTGGCCGCGCCCTGGCTCATAATTTTTTCCGTGAGATCTATCGGTTCAAATGACAACCGTATCTCCGGTATTTTTGCCGTGATGTTTTCCCTGAGCTGGTCTTTCAACTTTTCAATATCCACTTTGTAATCTTCTTCCAGGTTCACCTGCAGTACCGCTTCATGGGTACCGCTGTTGAAAATATAGAGATTACTGGTACCGTAGCTGCTGGGGATCAATCCCACATAAGCGGAACTGATGGCCACATGCCCGTTCACAGTGCTGTCTACTATGGCCAATACATCATGCAAAGCGGTTTCCGTGCGTTCCAGGCGGGTACCATCGGGCATGCGTAAACGAAGCTGGAACTGGCCTGCGTTGATATGAGGCATAAGGTCCTTCCCTATCCATATATAGCAGGCGCCGGCCAGCAGCAGGGAACCGGTGATATAAACGGTAACGACTAAACGCGATTTGTTCATGCCGCCTTCCAGGATCCGCATAAAGCCTGATTTGAAGCGTTCAAAGCCGCTGGCTTTTCCGGGATGTTGTGCTGCTTGCTGTAAGTGATCGTTTACCTCTTTTATTTCTTCCGCATCCAGCGCCAGCACAGCGTGCGCATGATGCTGGTATTTATCTGCCTTCAGCCACCAGTTGGCAATTACCGGTACCAGCGTTTGCGCGGCGAAATAAGACGCCACCATGGCAAATCCGATAGAAAGCGACAGTGGCAGGAACATGGCACGCGGTACGCCGGTCATAATAAACGATGGGGCAAACACTGCCAGGATACATAGCAGGATCAGCAGCAGCGGGAAGGCGATTTCCTCACAGGCGTCATAAATCGCCTGGCGTTTGGACTTGCCCATTTCCAGGTGCTGATGGATATTTTCGATGGTCACCGTTGCCTGGTCTACCAGGATACCGATGGCCAGTGCGAGGCCGCTCAACGTCATGATATTAATGGTTTGCCCGGCCAGTTTCAATCCCATTACCGCGCATAGCACCGCCACGGGGATGGTGACCACTACCACGAGACAGCTGCGCAGGTCGCGCAGGAACAGCAATACCATCAGGCCTGTAAGCAGTGCGCCCAATGCGCCTTCGGTAATAAGGCTTTTCACGGCATTGATCACAAACACCGACTGGTCAAATTCGTAGGATACGCTTACATCATCCGGCAGCAGGCTTTGCATTTCCGGGATCTTTGACTTCAGCGTTTTCACCACATCCCAGGTAGAGGCGTCGGCTGTTTTTACAACGGGAATATATACGGAACGTTTACCATTTACCAGTGCGTAGTCCACGGTTACGTCCGTAGCATCGGCTACTCTTGCCACATCCCGCACAAACACATTGTTATTGCCATTGGTCACGATAGGAATGTCGCCAAAATCAGCCACCTGTTTTTCGAGGGAGTTGATGGTGGTGACGAACATGGTGTTGTTGATACGGATATTCCCCGAAGGCGTCATCACATTATTTTTTGCGATGGCTTCCACTACTTCATCTGCACTGAGATTGAAGCTGCGTAGTTTCTGCGGGTCCACATTCACTACTACCGACCGGGAATTGGCGCCAAAAGGCGGCGGGGCAGACAAACCCGGCACCGAGGCAAACATTGGCCGGATACGGGTGGCCGCCAGGTCGTATATTTCCTTCAGCGATTTTTTCGGGCTGCTGAATACCAGTTCTCCTACCGGCAGCGACGATGCATCAAAACGCATTACCTGTGGCGGCAGGGCGCCGGGCGGGAAGAACTTCATCGCTCTGTTCACCTGTAATGCTACCTGGGCAGAGGCTTCCGCCATGTCTGTATTTTCATAAAAAGTGAGCTTTAATAACGTTAACCCCTGTATGTTTTTTGTAGAAATAGTTTTTACGCCGTTCACATAGAGGAACTGGTCCTGCAGCCGCGTGGCAAAGAACCCTTCCATTTGCCGGGGCGACATTCCCCCGTATGGCTCTATCACATAGATAGTGGGCAGGTTTAATTTCGGGAAGATATCGATGGGTATACTGAATATGGACAGCAATGAAAAAAGCAGCAATCCGCCGGTGATCACCACCACCGCGATGGGCTTCTTCAGTGCCGAAGATACAAATGACATAATGAATAGCGTTTAGTTCAGATCAGGTAAAAGTTGTGAAATAGTATTACCGGCGTAAGCCGCACGGAACAGCGCTTTCCAGGCGGCATCACGGGTCTGCACCAGGTCTGTTTCCGCACGGTTCAGCACAAACAATGCGGTGGTGACGTCAATGATATTGGTAAGCCCGCCTTTATACAGCGCCATCTTTTGCCTGGCTGCAGCCCTGGCGGCGGCCAGTTGCAGAGGTAATTCCTTTAACTTATCCCGGGAAGCTTGTATATCCGACCGCGCCTGTTGCAGCAGTCCACTCAGCGTAGTACGGGTGGTTTCCAGCTGTTGTTCCGCCACCTCCGAACGATACTGCTGTACGGCTACTTTTTCATGGGTGCGTTTCAGATCTGTAAGATTATACGTAATGCCCAGGCCGAGTAAATAGTTGTACCGGCTGTAACCCAGTCCGCTCCACAGGTTCTTGTCATATACATCATTGAATGATCCGCTGGAGCCGCGCATCCATCCTGCTGCCATGAGGTTTATCTTCGGCAGCCGGGATTTGCGTATAACGTCGGCGGCTGCACGTTGTTGCTGGTATACGGCATTATAGTAGGCCAGCATGGGATGGGCCGCTGAACTGTCCGGTGCCTCATTGCCCAGCAGCGCCATCAGGCGATGGTTATTGATGGTATCGGGTTGTATCTGCATGGTATCCAGTCCGGTGAAAACGCTCAGCTGGATGCGCGCCTGGTTATAGCTGTTTTTTATATCGATCAGGTTAAGTCTTGCCTTCGACAGTTCCGCAGCGGCAATAGCACTGTCCACTCCGGGCTTGAGCCCATGCAATACCGTGGCAGTAACGGCTTTCAGCACTTCCGCATTACGACGAATATTGTCCGTTGCTATCTGCTGCAATGCATACAGCCGCAGCAGTTCCAGGTAGTTTTGAATAACGGATACGGTAAGCTGGTTGGCGGTGTTGTCCAGGTCTGTTTGCTGTACTTTCAGCGACTGTGCAGCTTCTTTCTGTTCGCTGCCATAGGCGCCAAAATTATATATCTCCCATTGCATGGCTGCCATGGCAATATTACCGCTCATGAGCGCATTGTTGTTGGCATCGCGGATCCCGCCGGAGGTAGAAGGGATCATACCCATGGTGAAGTAAGAGCCATATATACTGTTGTCTGTCCCGGCATCTGCCTGCTCGTGCAATTTTATGGCCGGGTACCAGTTATGTTTAATATCGGTTAGGCTAGCCTGGCCGGCATTTACCTGCGCCTGTTTGGCCTTGATGGCGGGGTAATGCGCAAGGGTAAGCGCAATGGCCCGCTGCAGCGAAAAGCTATCCGCTGCAGATTGTGCGAACAAGGATGTGAAGGGAAAAATACATAGCAACCACCAACACCCCTTCTTCGCGATCGTATGTAAGTTCATAAATCGCTAAAAAAGAAAATGAAACAAATAAAATGTAAACGGGTTATCAGGCTGCAGGCGGGCCTCTCCAGCTTCTTAGCGGTGTGGGGACACTGAGGTAAGGATTGAAATAATACCCGTTGAGGGTCTTATCTACATAAATAAAACGGGCGGTAACAGCTGATAATAAAACAGGGCAAACCTTTTCATGCCCGTAGCTGTCGTTAATACCAACAGGGCGGCGTTTAAACCGGGTAACCGTGGCCCGGATACGGGGTGTTTTCGCTGTTGCTTTAAAAGTAATACCGGCAGATACATGAATATAATCCGCATCCGTATGTATTATTCCCGGCTGCCCCTGCACCTGTGGCAGGAACATCACCGCGATCCATACAAAAAATAAATGCCGGAATAATTTCATGTGGTATACGTTATCAATTTACTAAGATATCCAATCCCATTATTTTGCAGGCATTAAATTACTCTTTTTAACGGGATTTTAATATACTAGAAGAAACAGACAAGACAGAGCTCTTCCATTTTCAGTAAAGCATTGGCAAGGCGGAAATCCTGCATATTCAGGCAGGTGAAAGACTGGTATTCATCCAGACTGGTACCGGCGGCCACTATTTTCAGTTCATGCTCATCCAGTTGTTCATTTACAAAATCAAGCACTCCTTTTGCGAAGTCTTCCGCACCGATGATGGCTTCATAATCTGCCTGGTCCGGCGCTTTCAGCGTAATGCCGGCCTGTTTCAAAGGCGCCAGTTCATTCAACACGCTGATACCTTCTTCTGAAAATTGCTGCCATTCAAATTCCGCTACATTACCGGTAGCAGACAAGGCCGCATACAATTCCTCCCAGATGGCTGTGGGATCAGGCACTACAACTTCCGGCAGGTGGCTGATCTGGTCTTCTGCATCATCTTCGTTAAAGATATCGAGGAACAGCTGTATAAGCGGCTCACGCGCATTGCCAAGCCCGTGCAGGTTTTCCAGCATCTTCAGTTCCTGCATGAGAGCGGTCCATCGCAGCAACAACTCTTCTTCATCTTCCTCATTCATTTCATCTTCTATCAGCACTGCTTTGTCGTGCAGCTTATAGTTATCCAGCCTGTTTTTCCTGATACACAGGCCAGGATCATCAAAAGAAAGCTCATAGGAAGCACAGTTCAGGAATGCGGTGCCGATGAGCACCTTATCTGTAAATATTTCATGTACCACGCTTTCCTTTGTGTCTATATGCGAGTAACCACTCTCCTTTCCATAGGTTTGTGTTAACCAGTTAAAATCTTCTCGTGAAATGACAGGCATTTGTTCTGGCATAAAAATTAGTCGGTGAAAGACAAAAGTAATTAAATTACATACGGGATATGCCCGTTACAAGCATCAATAAAAAAATTTATTATGGAAAAACGGAAACTGGGACAATCCGGGCTATCAGTAGCCCCGCTGGCCTTTGGCGGCAATGTATTCGGCTGGTCGGCCAACGAATCCACTTCTTTTTCACTGCTGGACGAATTTATCGCAACAGGCTTCAACCTGGTGGATACGGCAGACGTATACTCGCGCTGGGTACCGGGAAACTCAGGCGGCGAATCTGAAACCATTATCGGTAAATGGATGCGCGACCGTGGGAACCGCGATAAGGTAATTGTGGCCACCAAGGCGGGGGCAGATATGGGTGAAGGTAAAAACGTAACCAAAGCCTATATACTTAAAGCGGCAGAAGCATCGCTGAAGCGGCTGCAAACGGATTATATAGACCTTTACCAGACACATTACGACAATGAAGCCACGCCCGTGGAAGAAACGCTGGCAGCTTATGATACCCTGATAAAAGCCGGTAAGGTAAGGGCAATAGGCGCCTCCAACATGAGCGCCGCCCGCCTGAAAGAGAGCCTGGAAGCCAGCAGGAAGCATGGCCTGCCCAGGTATGAAACCTTCCAGCCGGAATACAACCTGTACGACCGGGAAAACTATGAAAAGCAATATGCGAAGATCTGCGAAGAGGAGCATCTGGGTGTGATCAACTATTATTCGCTGGCCAGCGGGTTCCTTACCGGCAAATACCGCAATGCTGCTGATACCGGTAAGAGCAAGGCAAGGGGCCAGAAAGCGTTAAGCTATCTTAATGAAAGAGGGTTGCGCATTCTTGCTGCGCTCGATGAGGTGGCCGCGCAATACCATTCCACACCCGCCGGCATAGCGCTGGCCTGGCTGCTCACACGCCCCGCGATAGCGGCGCCTATTGCCAGCGCCACCAGCAAAGAACAGCTGCATGAGCTCACCAACGGCGTACAACTGCAACTGGATGCCGCTGCAGTGGACTTACTCAATAAAGCAAGCGCATAAAGTAAAAACGTACATCAAAAGTATTTGCCCCGGTTTTATCAGGGTACCTGATTTTTTAATCTGCTTTCAGGCTTTTTACGGGGTTCATCATGGCCGCGCTGATGGCCTGCGAACTGACAGTTATCAGCGCTATCATCAGTGCGGCCATACCGCCCGCCACAAACACTCCCCAGTTAATATCCACCCGGTTCACAAAATTATTGAGCCAGCTATGCATGAAATACCATACCAGTGGAACGGCTATTACAAATGCAATACTTATGAGCATGATAAACTCTCTCGAAAAAAGATAAACAATATGAGCCGCCGTTGCTCCCAGCACTTTGCGCACGCCCACTTCTTTTACACGTTGCACCGCCATGAATGATGCCAGGCCGTATAAACCGAGGCAACTGAGAAAAATGGCAATGCAAGCAAAGATCTCGTATAAATGCGCCAACTGGCGCTCCTCCCTGTAATATTCCGCTATGCGCTGGTCCAGGAACTGGTATTCGAAAATTTGTTCAGGAAAATTGTCGTTCCAGAGTTTTTCAATTGCCTTTAATGAAGACGGTGCATCACTGCCTACAGCTAATTTTACCCCCACATTGCTGAAACGCCGGTTTATATTGCTCATAAATACGGGGGCTACCGCCTCTTTCAATGTACCGGCAGTAAAATCCTTAACCACCCCTACGATCGGGCCTTTGATCCGCCCGTTCCACACATCTATATCTTTATTGAGCACGTCTGCCGGCTTCAAACCTAACTTTTGTACCAGGGTTTCGTTCACCAGGAACTCGCATACGGAATCTGTACGGGTGAGGTTGCGGCCTGCAACGAGTTTGATATCATAGGTACTGAGAAAGTTATAATCCACCCAGCGTGTGACGGACGGGAATTTGGTATCCTCTGCCTGATGATCAAATTTAAAACCTGTCCACCAGTTACCATCATTGGACGGCGCAGCGTCGGAGAAGCTCACCTGCTGTACGCCTTTGATGTTTTGCAGCTGATCGCGGAGGTAAGCAATCTTCGCATTGCCTGCACTGTCGTTGTAGAAAGGTACATTCACAATAGCATCCCGTGTAAAACCCATGGACTGCCTGTGAAAGTACCTCATTTGTTGCAGGATAATGAGCGTACTAATGATCAGCGCCTGTGTAATAATAAACTGGAAAACCACCAGGCCTCGGCGAAGAGAAATGCCGCCGGTGTTTCTACTGGCGGCGATCCTGCTTTTCAGGGCATTTACGGGGTTGAAAGCCGACACGATAACAGAGGGATAGAAACCTGCCAGCAGGGTAACCGCCAGGAAGATGGCGAACAGTAATGCATATACGTTGTAGGCGGCCAGCATACCGGGATGCAGCGGCAGGCTCATCACCCTGCTGATGAACGGAAGGGCACATAATGCCAATCCAACACCCAGCAGAAGAGATGTCAGCACCAATATGGCTGTTTCGGAAAGGAACTGTATTTTTAGCTGCCACCGGTTACTGCCCAGTACCTTTCTCACGCCAATTTCACGCGCGCGGTTCACCGCCTGTGCGGTGGCCAGGTTGATGAAATTTATACAGGCCACGAACAAAATAAATATAGCGATCATCCAGAGCATCCTTATCCGTTCCGCGGAAGTTACACGACCAATATAGTTACTTGTACGTTTATCCGAATGCACGCCGGGCAGAGATTGCAGTACATGCGTAGCCTTATTCTCCGGATCTTTGTATTTCTTTGAAAAAGCGATCAGTTGTTCATTGATCTTTGCCTCATCCTGCCCGGGCTGCAACAGCACATAGCAATTATGAATATCGTCTATCGTTGTCCAATCCTTTATCTCGTTTATTTTAAGCATGGCGTAAGTAGCCACCATCTCAAACTGAAATTCAGTGTTCTCAGGTGGATCATCAAGTACGCCTGTTACTGTCAGGTTTGTCTGTTTCTCCAGTTTGATGACCTGCCCCATAGCTTTGTGCCAGTCGCCAAAATATTTCTCTGCCGTGGAACGCGCCAGCACAGTAGAGTTAGGATCGTTCAGAGCGGTAGCTTTATTACCCGCCAGCCACTTATAATCAAATATATCAAAGAACGATGGTGTCAGGAAGTATACCAATGGTTTGAATTTCTTCTGAATGTTGCCGCGCCCGTCTTCCAATGTTACCAGTTTTTTACCCATTTGTATAATGCCGGCTACCTTCTCGAGCCCGGCAAAATCGTTTGACAACGCAGTAGGCAGAGGGAACGGTACCGCCTGTGTGTAATTGGTCTTGCCACTCTCCCCTGGCGACACCGTGAGCACCCTGTAGATACGGTTTTTCTTTGTATGGAATGTATCAAAGCTTTGCTCGTATTGAATGATTACATAGATCACCAGGCAAACGGTAATGCCCAGGGTAAGGCCGATGATATTGAGAACTGTATAGCGCTTGTTACGCCATAGGCTCCGGAAAGCGGTTTTAAGATAGTTCCTTAACATACAGGAGAGGATTGTTGAGGGGATATCACAAAAACAATACGAAATAATAAAGCCTTTATTCTAAATCGATTATAACACCAGCTCCAGATGCAAATGTCCGCTTTTGGTAATATCATGTCCGGTTCCGGACATGATAAATACGTTTGAAACTAACAGCCAGGTTGCCTTCAAATGCTGTTAAATAACAGCATTTGAAGGACTAATTTTTAATAGAAATGATGAGTTCCTGTTTTTGTGTGGTATCATTACTTTACTTCCTTCCCGCGCAGTTCCTGGCATCATCAGGCATATCCGCCGGTTTGTATTACAACCTGAATTTCAGCCCCGCATTCAATCCCAGCCCACCGATGTTGATATACGACTTCAGATCATTGGAAGCCCTGTTGTTATCTTTATAAATCACTTTGGTACCCTGCTGGTTCACCGGTGTGTTGGAATTCTGATCCAGCGTAGTCTGGTATTCGGTATTCTTTTCCGCTACAGACAGGTCGCCGATGGTACGGCCCGGCAAGGCCTGTACTACTGCGCCGGTGGTAGCATTTACAAGGGTGTTGGTTTCGTTGTATTCCGTGATCTCTTTCTCTTTACTGCGTACCGGCACATTGCGGTATTCTGTTTCTACAAATACATCAAAACGGGGCGACACCCTGAAAGACACGCCCAGCGCTCCCTGGAAACCGATAGTAGGATTGGGTTTGATCTCTTCTTTCCGGCTGATGTTTGTTACTACGGCAGTACCTGTGGGAATGCCGGCAGGGCTGGAGGTTTGCATGGCGTCTGTTTCAATGTAAAGACGGCCCCATAGCGGCACTACAACGCCAAAACGCACATAAGGGTTTATTTTTTCAAGGCCCGGGCTTACCACGAGGCTGGGTGCAAAATCGATAGCGTTTACATACCCATGCGATTCCACATGTCCCAGTTCCCTGGCAGAACCGGCTACTGTAGCCCGTTGGCGGGTCATCAGGTTTTTCTTGCTATGGAAATAATTAAAAGTTCCTTCTACCGCGAAATATTTATTGATATTGTAACCAACAGAAAGTCCTCCCCTGAAGCCTTCCCCATAAGAGCCGGTAAGCACTTTACGGCTAACGGTGTCCATCCGGCCTGGGCTAAACTCTGTGTGCAGGTCCTGCGGAGGATATGGACCAACATTCGGGAACTGGCCGGGAGATACGCTGAAGAAATAACCACCGGCGATTTTCAGATAAAATTTAGAATGTGAAGAAGATGAATTGTCCTGGGCGTGGGTGCTGTGGGTAACAATCAAAAGCATGGCGACTGCCCCTAGCAGGAATAGTTTTTTCATAATGCAATGGTTTTGGAGTATGGTATTTAATCTATTGAAAGTTAACAAATTATTACCACATAGCCATCACCATGCATTCAACTAGAAAGCTTCCGCCAGGGAAAGATACAATCCCTTCTGCCTGGATTCGCCTGCACGTTTTTCTCCAACGGCATAGTCTATACGAATAGTGAGCCTTGCATTTTCGTCGTAGAAATAACGGACCCCGGCGCCATAACTGGGTTTAAATCCGCCAAAGCGGAAATCATGATTGGCAAACACGGTACCTGTGCCGGCAAAGGCCGCCAGTGCAAATTTTGGCTTGATATCCACAAACCAGATATGAATACGCATTTTAGGATCTATGAGATAGCGGTATTCCGCCTGGGCAGCGAGGTAGTTCTGGTTGCGGTACCTGCCGGTATAATAGCCGCGCATAATGAGGTCGTTCCCCATTTCGGGCAGCAGGTAAAAAGGTAGTTGCTTTCCCTGTAGACTATTAAAAACGCCATTGAGCCCGAGTGTGCTTTTACGGGAAAGCGACAGGAAATGTGAGCCCTGTGCTTCAATTTTAAAGAGCGGATGCTTACTCAGGAAAGAAGGTGCATAGGCCAGATTGAGTTTCAGCCAGGAACCGCGCCGGGCGTAGTTTTCATTGTCGCGGTTATCATAAATCCCTGTGAGACCAAGGAAAGTAACATATCCCCCATCTTTATCGGTAAGCGGCATGGTGGTGTAAATACCTTTATCATCGCCGCTGCTGTAGGTATCATGTTGGTATAATACGGAGGCGCCGGCATAAAAGTGCCCGCTGATGCGCCGTTCGCCTTCCACCTGTACTTTATAACGGCTGTTGTTTACCAGCGAACGATTGTCATATTGGGTGGTATCGCCAATGCCAAAGAAATAAAGCGGGTAATTATGGTAGCGGAGGTTGCTTTTAAAATGCCAGGTATTACTGTGTGTCCAGATATTCGCTTTCAGATCTATCTTAAACTGGCTTTCCGTGGTCACTGCAGGGATCAGGTTAAGGGTGGAATTACGGGTAGCCGGGTCGGGATTCCGGTTATCTGTATAAAAAGAATACAGCATGGCGGCGCCGATTTCCAGTCCTTTTTCCTGTGAGTACCCAAGCACCGGCAAAGGGAAGAAGCTCCGTTTGCGTAACCATACGCTGTCGTATAGTCCTTCCCGTGAAGAAGAAGGGGTTGTTGTAACGCTATCCTGTTGTGCCTTTGCGCCTATTGCCAGTAAAAGTGATAAAGCCGTGATATGGAGGTTTTTACGCATAGGGTGCAAATGTAGCGAAATTTGTCTGACGCGGAGTTTGTCTGACTCAGGATTATGATGATTTTGCTGATTATATGGATTTGATCATTTGGATTTTAAAGGATTTTGGGAGATAAAAGCGGATAATTCTATTTCGCTTCTATCTCCCAAAATCCTTTAAAAATCTAAAAGTAAACTCAGGTTAATCATCGAAATCATCATAATCCTGAGTCAGACAAACTCCGCGTATCGCCGAAGGCGATGTTCGCTACGGTCTATCCGAGTGCCCCAGGCTTTTTTCCGGGTTCACATGATCCCGCACCAGTTGTTTGAGGAATTTTATCTCCGGGAAATGCCCGCTTTCCTTGCGGTCGAAAATCTTTTCTTCGCCAAGCCAGATGATATAGGAGCCCCCTGTTTCACTGGGGCGCAGCGTTACGCCGCCCAGGTCGTCTGTAAAGGTGGTGAGAAGCTCCTGCGCCATATAAGCAGCACGCAGCAGCCAGCCGCATTTAGGGCAATATTCTATGGTAATAAGTGGTTTCATGGAAAATAAATCTTTGCCGAAAGATACAAACCTAATTGATTTATAGGGGCCATAACATGAAATTCATCCTTCGGGGCCCTACTTTTTTGTCAACTTGCTTTGAATCGTGGCACATTATCTTTAATTTTAACCTATAATATGTGGACCGCCCCGAACCGCTCCACCCTAGTCACTGCCAACACACTTAAATATGCTGCCGGTCAGTCCCTTGAAAAAGAGCGCTTTAATCCCATTATTTCTGATCCTGCTGTCGCCTCCGGTAACAGCACAATCGCCTGTCAATGACAGCCTGTTGGCAGCACTTCGCTCTCATTCACAAAACGATACCTCCCGGGTGAACCTCCTGAACCAGGTAGCCAGGGCTTATTTCACTATAGACGCTCCCACGGCCGCCAGGTATGGCACGGAAGCGTTGCGGCTGAGCGATAGTCTTCATTATACCAAAGGGAAAATATGGGCCTGGCGCAATCTTGCCCTCGTGGAGAACACCAAAGGACATCTTGATCAGCAGATGCAGCTGACACTCAATGCGCTGAAACTGGCGGAAACGCTGGGCGACTCTTATACCCTGGGCGTACTGAACAACGATGTGGGGAATATTTTTACAGAGCTGAACGCTCCCCGCGACGCCCTCGTTTACCTGAAAAAATCCCTCGATATAAAGCTGCAGAGAAACGAAAAAGCGGAAATCGCCAAAACCCTGAACAATATCGGCTCTGCTTATATCTCCCTTAAAGTACCCGACTCCGCGATGCTATTCCTGGAGAAGGCAGAAAAATTAAAGCTGGAGCTGCACGATCACCGCAGCCTGGCTTATACCTACGAAAACATGGGAATTGTGGCCATGCTGCTGCAACGGTACGATGATGCCCTGCGCTATCACCAGCTTTCCGCCAGGTACTACAAAGAAGCCGGTAATCTGCCAGGTGTGGTGAAATCGAGCCTGAACCTGGCAGAAATACAAACTATGCAGGGCGACCTGAAAGGCGCTGATAAAAACCTGCAACAGGCAAAGCTGTTGAATGACACGCTGGGCAATGTAAAGAACGAATTGATCTATTACAAGATCCGCTATGAGCTGGATTCTGCACAGAACGACTATGCCGCAGCCTTTGAGAGTTACAAGGAATACAGCAAACGGAACATCGACTTTTTCAACGCGGAAAAAGGAAGACTGATCTCCCGTTCCCAGGAAAAATATGAATCAGAAAAAAAGCAACGGGAAAATATTTTGCTGAAGAAAGAACAGCACATGCACCTGGCTACCATACAACAGCAAAGGGTGCTGGTGTTATCGGCCGCCGCGCTTTTCCTGGCATTACTGCTGATTACCGTAATGGTATACCGCCTCTATAAAAAGCAGCAGGAACTGTACCTGGAGCTGAACAACAAGAACCGGGAAGTATCTATGCAGAACCGCATTATCCTGGAACAAAATGCTACCCTGGAAAACCTGAACCAGGTAAAGGATAAAATATTCTCGGTTATCTCCCACGATCTCCGCTCTCCACTGGCTATCCTGGAAGGATTGTTATTTTTATTGAAAGATGAAAAGATTGATGCCGCACAATTCCGTATATACACTGATGAACTGTGGCGAGACGTGAAAAATACCGCCTATATGATGGACAATATGCTGCAATGGGCCAGCAACCAGATGAAAGGCATCGGTGTGAAAGCAGATGATTTTGATGTGACCTTGTTATTGAACCGGGAATTCGACTTACTGCAAACCCTGGCAAGACAAAAAGAAGTGAAGCTTACGCATGAACTGAACACCAGCATTATGGTGTATGCAGACCCGGATATGATCAGGCTGGTACTGCGCAACCTGATCAACAACGCCATCAAATTCACACCCTCCGGCGGCGAAGTGCTGATCACCGCCACACACAACAACGAACAGGCGGAGATCACCGTAAAAGACAATGGCACCGGTATTCCCGTGGAAAACCAGCACCGCATTTTCTCTAATATCTACTACTCTACTACCGGTACGCAGAATGAAAAAGGCTGCGGACTGGGGCTGCATCTTTCCAAAGACTTTATAGAGCGCAACCACGGGCAGATCTGGTTTAACAGTATGCCCGGCACCGGCAGCAGCTTTTCCTTTACCGTTCCTTTATCGGAAGAAGCGGAAATTAACCCCAACGCCTATACGGTAGTTGTACAGGATCATCCGCTGGGTGGCGTTAGCGTGTTGAGAAGATAACTATAACAGCCGGAAAGCCGTAGTGTGCTTGATCTCCGTCATTACAAAAGAACTATGTACCTGTCCTGTGTTTTCTATCGCTGCCAGCTTATTGGTTAAGAAGTACTGGTAACTGCGCATATCATTCACCACCACTTTCAATAGGTAATCATAGGTGCCGGCTACATGATAACATTCCATCACCTCTTCCATTTTTGCAATAGCCGTTTCAAATTTTTTAATGAGAGGCTGTGAATGCAGTTGCAGCGATACATTACAGAAGGCCACCAGTGTTTTGCCCGCCTTCTCTCCATGCAAAAGGGTAACATAGCTTTTGATCACCCCGCTTTTTTCTATTTTTTTCAGCCGTTCGTAGGTGGGGGTAACGGACAAACCTATACGGTGTGCAATTTCTTTGGTATTCAGGCGGGCATCCGCCTGCAGCGCTTCCAGTATTTTCCGGTCCGTTTTATCCAGTGTATCCATAGCAGTTATATTTTTCTTTAAAAAGATGCCCGGCAGTTGCCAGGTAGTTTTATTGATCTTAAAAAATGATAAATCTAGTATATATTTTCTAAATCATTCATTATATTAGTTCATCTAGCTTATCATTATTTACATTTACAGCATCATACACCTGTAAAATACGATTATGAAAAAGTACCGGCTGGCTGCGGCAGATGCTGCAGCACTGAATGAACTGTTAACGCAGGTACAAACGCAGACCAGGGATTTCCTGGGCTATCCTGTTTCCAAAGACTTTGATTACAGTCCCCTTCTGCCTTTCCTGCAATACCCGCTGAATAACCTGGGCGATCCGTTTGTGCCGGCTACCTACGCGGTGGGGTCCAGGGAAATGGAAAAACAGGTGGTTTCCTTTTTTGCAGATCTGTTCCGCGCACCGGAGAACAATTGGTGGGGATATGTGACCAACGGCGGTTCCGAGGGCAATTTATACGGTCTGTATCTCGCGCGGGAGCTATATCCCAAAGGGATGGTATATTATTCAGAAGCTACCCATTACAGTGTACAAAAAAACCTGCACCTGCTCAACATGCCGGGGATCATTATCCGCACTTTGCCCAATGGTGAAATTGATTATGACGACCTGGAGAATACCATCCGTATGAACAGGCATCTGCCGGTGATTATGCTGGCCAATATTGGTACAACCATGACGGAGGCAAGGGATGATGTAAAACGGATCAGGGGCATCCTGAAACACCTGGCCATACCGCATTATTACATCCATGCTGATGGGGCACTGTCGGGCAGCTACAGCGCTTTCCTGGAGC
>NZ_DATCRD010000242.1:0-6503 GCF_036569185.1 Chitinophaga sp. | reverse complement strand
CCTCAAAGCCTCCGGAGTAACCGCCATGGGTGCGGCATTAGAGCTGCTTGCAGACAAACTCCAGAATGAAGTAGCCAGGACAACGCCGGAACAGAAAGGCGACTGGAAACCGCTGGTATTTATTATGACCGACGGTGTACCAACCGACGACTGGCAGCGTGGCTACAATAAGCTCAAAGCGGCGAATAAGGGGCTGATCGTAGGTTGTGCTGCCGGCCTTGATGCAGACGACACCGTGCTGAAACAGATAACCACCTCCGTAGTGCGGCTGGATAATGCCGATTCAGAAAGCATCTCCAAGTTTTTCCAATGGGTAACAGCCTCCGTATCTACCACCTCCACCAAAGTGGAAGAATCCGGTAAAGAAGTAACAGGCCTGGCACAGCTGCCGCCACCTCCATCGGAATTAGTAATAATTGCTTAGCCATGACCAGAAGATTATTAGCCTATTTCCTGCTGGATACCTCCGGCTCTATGCACGGGGAGCCTATACAGGCGCTGAATAATGGATTTAATGGCCTGATCAGTATGCTGAGATCCGATCCACAGGCCATGGATTCATTGTATGTAAGTGTTATCACCTTTGATAAAGAGGTTAAAAATATCATTCCCCTGACCGACCTGGCCAGCTTTAAGCCAGTGGAAATTAAATGTCCTGAAAGCGGGCCTACACATACGGGGCAGGCACTGGAAATGCTTTGCGATCTTGTAAGAACAGACCTGGTAAAGGGCTCAATGGAAAGAAAGGGTGACTGGAAGCCACTGCTGTTTGTATTTACAGATGGCAAACCTTCGGACTTGCAGCTGTACCGCACGGCCACAGCAAAAGTAAAAGCGCTGGACTTTGGGATGATCGTTGGCTGCGCAGCCGGTCCCAAAGCGGAAACAAGTTTCCTGAAAGAGCTAACTAATGAAGTTGTCAGGTTGGACACTACCGATGTGAATACACTGACCACCTTCTTCAAGTGGGTCAGCTCCTCTATTGAAATGGGCAGTAAGTCGCAGGGCACCGGTGAAAACATGGTGCTGCCGCCTCCACCCGGTGAATTAATTATCGTGGTATAAAACATTAGGATAATGGTAGAACTATTCTTAAAACAATTGCTGGCGGAGTTCAACATTGCAGCAGGTAAATTTTCGGATAACACGGTTGCCCGGCTTTTACACAATGCGAAAATTAATGAGTTGACTAAATCCATCACTGCTGCTAAAAACAAGGTGATAAGCATCTTTCATATATATAAAGAAACAGAGGAATTTAAGGATGCGCAGATCATGCTGCCAAATGCTGTTTCCAGGAAGCATTATGAATACAGGGTTGATCTTTCCCGCTTTCCCAATATCTGTATCAGGGAGATCCGGAATCTTGATAAAGCAGGGCTTTCATTTGATGTTGCTTCCGCAAAAATATCCGGCATACCAGCGTCAGCCCTTTCGGTGGACCTGCAGTTATCCTTTACCTGCGGCCAGGGTGAGGACCAGGTGGAAGACATAAAGATCATCCCCTTTACCGTAAATGCTGATCCAAAGGACCTCTGGCTGAATAAGCCCAGTAATAAAAATGATCTTTATGCAAAGGCAGACAGTGACAAATATGCCGGGCCATTTCTTGACAAACGCATCGCAGTGGCCTCACAACGCGGCAGGTCGCATGCACATGAAGGCGCATTCCGGGACGATCATTTTTACGTATGCAAACTACCACTGGGTTGGGAAATTATTGCCGTGGCCGATGGCGCCGGATCTGCAAAGTTCTCCCGGCAAGGTTCAAAGATTGCCACAACCTTTATTGCCGAAAGCTTTCATGATGAAACCCTGCTGGCCGAACTGTCTGAACGTTGCTCGGATTACTTTAATGCTGCCGTCAGCAATACCCCGGAAACGCCTGCAGCCGCAGAAGATCCGGCATTAAAGCATAAATCATCCATCATTAACATTCTGTACAAACAGGTGCGGAACCTGCATGCAAAGCTGATCGAATTTGCGCAGCAGGAGGCAATACAGCTGAAAGACCTCAATACCACATTGATCTTTGCACTGACCGGAAAATTTGATAACGGTTATACCGTGCTGACATTCGGTGTGGGCGATTGCCCGGTAAATATTATTACCGGCAATCCGGTTGAAGTGAAACTCCTTAACCAGCTGGATATCGGCGAATTTGGTGGAGGCACCCGGTTTGTAACGATGCCTGAGATCTTCACCAATGATATTGCCAGCCGTTTTGCCATCAACCGGTTTGAGGATTTCTCCAGGCTTGTATTAATGACTGACGGCGTGTACGATCCCAAATTTGTTACGGAAAACAAGCTGGAAGACAAAGCCGCGTGGGACGCCTTTTTTGCAGACCTAGACGGCCATAACGAAGACAATGCAAGGGTTGACTTCCTTCGGAATGACGGTATTGAAGACCAGTTGTTATCGTGGCTTAACTTCTGGAGCAAAGGTAATCATGATGACAGAACGCTCGCTATAATTTATTGAAGCTATGAAAACAGTAACGGTTACCTCTATTATTGACGCTTCCAGGTGTTATAAATACATAGACAACGGCAACCCTAAGCAAGGGGGCGTGAAAGATGTATATTTTTCGCCGGACAAAAAGTACGTTGTTGCATTTTTCAGAACTCCACTGGACTATAATCAGAAAGACCGGATCAGGCGGATCGTCACGCTGTACCTGGACAATATAAAAAAGGGCGATGCCCCTGATTATTTCCTGCAGGATATTTACCGTTGGCCTTATGATGCTGTGGAACGTGACGGAAAAACGGGTGTGATAGTTCCTGTTTATGACTCCCGGTTTTTCTTCCGCAAAGGCTATGGCGCCAATGATAATATAAAAGGAGGGGAAAAAGTAGGGAAATGGTTTACCGCACCATCATTCAGGAACAAGCAATACCCGCTGTTCCTTGACAGCGCCGAGCTGGGAGACTGGCTCAGCTACTTCCAGATCGCTATCAGCATTTGCAGGGGTGTTAAGAAAATGCACCAGATGGGCCTTGCGCATTCTGATCTTTCCTATAATAACGTGCTGGTGGATCCTGTTACCAGATCAGCCAACATTATAGACCTGGATGGCCTGGTAGTGCCAGGCTTATTTCCTCCGGAGGTAATTGGCACCGCTGATTTTATTGCGCCGGAAGTGCTCCGCACCAAACACCTGAAGCTTTCAGATACCGGTCGTATCCTGCCTAACCAGCGCACAGACCTGCATGCACTGGCCGTACTTATTTACATGTACCTGTTAAGACGGCATCCGCTAAGGGGCGGCAAAATATGGGACCTTGATGCAGAAAAAGATGAGCTGATGGCTATGGGCGAAAAAGCACTGTTTGTAGAACACCCCGGCGATAAAACAAACAAAGTAAAAACTGACCAGCTGCGCAAATGGGATGCTATCTGGGGTAATCCCGAAAAAATTCCTTATACCGTTACCGGGCCCTATTTATCAGAACTGTTCAGGCGCGCCTTTATTGATGGTCTTCACAACCCTATGCTGCGTCCTATTGCCAATGAATGGGAAACGGCGTTAATTAAGACGGTCGACATGGTTCAACCTTGCAGCAATCCATCCTGTGAGGAGAAGTGGTATGTATTCGACAATACGGCCAAACCTGCCTGCCCGTTCTGTGGCGCCCAGCACAAAGGCCCCCTGCCTGTTGCAGACCTGTATTACAAATTCAAAGATGATGTGTGGAAACCGGAAGGGCACCGCCTGATGGTTTACCACAACCAATATCTCTTTAAATGGCATGTTTCCAGGAAGGTCATCCGGAATGAAAGCCTGGGCCCGGAAGATAAAAAGCCGGTAGGATACTTTGCTTACCATCAACATAAATGGGTGCTGGTGAACCAGGCATTGGACGGGATGAAAGACCTGGTAACCCAGCAGGAAGTTCCCCGCAACGCCATGGTTGAGCTGACCAGCGGAAGCAAGATCCTGTTATCGGATAAAGAAGGCGGCAGACTGTTATATATCACGATCACTAATCAGTAATTACGAAAAATGGAACAAAATATTTTACACCTGCACCCGGGCCTGATATGGGTTTTCGGCGCAACAATTTTAATCATGCTTTTGCTTGATCTCGGTGTTTTTCATAAGAAAAGCCATGTGGTATCTACCCGGGAGGCCATCGTCTGGTCTGGGGTATGGATTAGCCTGGCCATGATCTTTTCCGGTGTTATATGCTGGGTATTTAACCAGGACAACGGCGGCACCGCGCTGGCAGTGGAAAAATTCACACAGTTCCAGGCAGCGTATTGGATAGAGAAGGCGCTTTCCGTAGATAATCTCTTCGTATTCATCCTGGTGTTTTCTTATTTTAAAGTGCCGCGCCAGCTGCATCACCGCGTATTATTCTGGGGCATCCTGGGCGCGCTGGTATTCCGCGCCATCTTTATATTTGCAGGGGTGGGGCTTATTAATATAACCTATTTGAATCCCCTCCTGGATTTACTGGGTGCAAAACCACTGGCATGGAATATTAATCTTGTACTAACGGCTTTCGGCCTGTTCCTCGTATATGCAGGCATCAAATCGTGGGGTAAAGGAGAGGAGGAGGAAGAGGCGGATTTCAGCAGCTCAGCAGGATCCAGGCTGGTACACCGGCTTTATAAAGTAAGCGGCCACTATGACAGAGGAAAATTTTTCACTGTACAAAACGGAATAAAAGTGGCTACGCCGTTATTAGTTGTGCTGGGTGTTATTGAATTTACAGATGTATTGTTTGCGGTGGATTCTATTCCTGCGATCTTTGCTATCTCAAAAGATCCCTTTATCCTTTATACCTCAAATATTTTCGCCATACTGGGCTTGCGTTCCCTTTATTTCCTGCTGTCAAATTTCATTCATATGTTCAGTAAGCTACCTTACGGCCTGTCTATCATCCTGACTTTTATAGGTATAAAGATGATCATTTCGCCATGGGTTCATATTCCGTCGCCGGTATCACTGGGAGTGGTAGTGGGGGTATTGTTATTATCTGTTTTGGTGTCGCTGGTATTCCGGGAGCGAGAGGTGGTTTAGGGGGAGTGAGGTGTGTGAAGCGCATTCACAAGCATAAGCAACCCACATCATGTTTTGTTTTATCTGTACATACATAACCAGGTGTTGTCTTATACTACAGATCTGTAGCTGTTGTAAATATGCCGTTGGGGAAGGCCATAGATCAGATTGGAGCGGCCTTACGGGCTTGTGATCAGTCTTCGCAAATCCAAAGGATCATTTGCGCTGCCCAAAACAATGGAGTATGTCCATCCTAAACTGAGTGTACATACTCCATTGTTTATTAACCCGTTCAAAGAAAATGATAACGATGATCAGCGGGTGATGTACCCTTCGGCGTCTGAACTTTTAAGGGCGGACGCGGATAACCGTTTTTCCGCTGACCCGGTCGGTTGAATTGAAGATCGCAACGGCGTCGTCCAGAGAAGATATATTGCCGATGTTCGTCCGCAGACGTCCCTCGCGTAGCCGTTGTACAATTTCATTCAGCTGGTTTGGATCTGCAATAACAACAAAGTCGATCGCCGATCCGTTAGCAGGCGGGGTTTCGACCGGACCTGCGATGGTCACCAGCGTTCCTCCTGACCTGATCAGGCCTGCGGACTGGCTGGCAATATCTCCACCGAAGATGTCGAAAACCAAATCGACTTTGGCAATGTCCTGCAGCTTATCGTTTTCAAGGTCAACGTACTCCTGTGCACCGAAATTGAGTGCCGGCTGGCGGCCGTCCGCACGCCCCGTGCCGATGACATAGGCCCCGGCCGCACGCGCGAGTTGGGTTGCCATAGAACCCACCACGCCAGCCGCCCCGTGTATAAGAACTGTCTGCCCCGCGCGAAGGCGGCCATGCTCGAACAGGCCCTGCCATGCGGTCAGGCCAGGCATCACGAGGGCTGCGCCATCTATGAAGCTAACATCGGCCGGCAGTGGCGCAAGGTTACGTGCTTCGACGGCTACATACTCCGCCAGCGCACCGTCGCGGTACCAGTCTGTGAGGCCAAATACGCGTTGTCCTATGGAAAGGCCTGTTGTTCCATAGCCAACGGCAGTGACAATGCCAGCCAGCTCATGACCGGGGATAGATGGCGTCCTGTCTTTGCCGGCGCGATCGGTCCAGGTAGCAGGCCATGACAGCTCATCTCCTGTTATCGCCGACGCATGCACCTCAACGATCACGTCATTTATCGCTGCTTGCGGCTCGGGGCGCTCTACAAGCCGCATCCCGGCCTTTCCCGCAGCTTGGTCTGTTACTACGATTGCTTTCATAACACACCTCCTTTTTTGTTCATCAGCAAGCATCCACTTGAGAAAGTGTTGTTGCTGTATACTATTGTCTTCAACATGATTCTAATGTTTAAGTAGTGAAATGATCTTATTAATCCGGTGTAAAGTTAGAGTTCGATCTGGCTGGCTTGGTAGACCAATTTCAAAATACTTAGGGGTCCAGTTTATGAACCGGTGTCACTTTATGCGGCGCTGGCCACCCTTATGG
>NZ_DATCRD010000241.1:0-19764 GCF_036569185.1 Chitinophaga sp. | reverse complement strand
TTTGATGTAGGCTCAATATTAACGTGGCTCCTGGCGAAGTTAGTGCCTTTGGATTGCAGCAACTCTACCAGCTTTTCTGCGCGGTAGGCAGACGTTTTCAGCATCTCCGGCAAGATCTGTTGTTCCAGGGCAATCATACCTTTTACACCGCCCTGTCCTCTCCTGGTGGCCTGCCACGGGCCGCCGTAGAAGGTTTTATCGAGATGGATATGCATGTCCCTGAAAGCAGGCAGCATCAGCCAGCCGTTGGCATCAATAGCGTTGGTGGCTTCCGGTTTATTGGCAGAAATGCTTTTTATTTTCCCGTCTTTGATTTCTATGCAGAACAGTTCCGTGTTTGTATGCACTACCTCTCCTTCTTCGTACACAAATCCTGTTTCAAGCCGCACGTTCTTTAACAGGTAGTTTTTCCCGCTATTAGCGGCTGCATTACCTGCAAACGCCCCGGCTGATCCCAACAGGCCGGATGCAAAAGCCATTCCTGTAAGCCCTAATCCAGACATCTTTATAAATTCCTTGCGGGATATTTCGGTCTTCTTCATAGCCCCTTTCTTTTTTGCAAAATTAGTCTTCCTGGCTTGCCGTTCTGTGAAGAATTCATGATATACCTTGAAAGATTTATCAATAATCGCCCGGGAATTATAAATCTTTCAAGTATCCGTATAGATAATGCAAAGTTCCGGAGATATTTACCGCTTACTTTGCGTAAATGAAACAAATGGATAAAATGGCAAACAATAACCGGTATACATTTAAGAATGTATTGCTGGAAACGGGTTTTGAGTATGATGGTGAAGAAGTGGTAAAAACGAAGACCGCGCTTTTCTGTGTTGAAATAGAAGACGGTAAAATTAAAGCGATCTCCCCTAACGATACAAACCAGGATGCCATCGATGCAAAAGGCTGGCTCATGCTCCCTGCTTTCAAAGATATGCATGCCCATTTGGATAAGATGCTCTATGGCCTTCCCTGGCAGGCCGTTTCCGCCAAAAGAAAAACCGTAAAGGACCAGATCGCCTATGAGCAAAAAATGATTCCTGAATGGCTGAAAACCTCTGTGGAACGGGCTGAAAAACTGATTGAATTCCTGCAGTCGAACGGTACGCACTATATCCGTTCCCATTTCAATATCGATCCTACTTCCGGCTTTGATTCATTAAAGCACCTGGAAACCGCGCTGAAAAACAAGGAGAAAACTACTGGTGCAGAACTAGTCGCTTTCCCACAGCATGGGGTGTTTTACACCAACACCGCTCCCCTGCTGAAAGAGGTGGCAAAAATGAACATCGATTTCATTGGAGGGGTAGATCCATATTCCATTGACGGAAGCATAGAAAGAACGATGGACCTGATCACGCAATTGGCTATCGATAACAATAAAGGAATTGATATCCACCTGCATGAAACAGGTGAAACCGGTATAAAAACTATTGAGTACCTGGTCAACAGGGCTAATGAAAATCCCGTGCTCCGTGGAAAAACCTTTGTGAGTCATGCTTTCGCGCTGGGGCATCTTCCGGCGCCGGAAACAGCGCGCATGGCAGCGCGACTAGCCGAAGCCGGTGTAGGCATTGTTTCTTCCGTGCCTTTCGGTAATACGATTATGCCTATTCCTCTGCTTAGAAAACATGGGGTGGAAGTGCTTATTGGTAACGATAATATCCAGGATCACTGGAGCACTTTCGGGCCTGGCCATATGCTTCAAAAAGCAAAACTCATCGCGGGCCTGTATGGCTACAGCTCAGAATGGGCGCTTTCAAGAGCACTTGGTTTTGCCACCAGGTATATACTCCCACTGGATGATAAAGGAAAGCGGCAATGGCCTGAAGCAGGCAACGACGCCAATCTTGTATTCCTGGAAGCAACCTGCTCCGCCGAAGCAGTAGCCAGGGTGTCACCGGTTAAATCGCTGGTGCATAAGGGGAATATTGTATTCTGATAAAAGCAGGTATAATTAAAATGGATGGCTCCTGATGCTTTCAGTGATCATCCATTTTAATTATCATAAATTTCCATATTTTCGAAGTGAAGCTCCCCGCTTAATTTTGCTGATATGAAAATTTATGACAATGCAGGATATGTGCCTGTTCTAGGTATCCAGGAATTCAGGAAAGGCCAGCTCGCCGGCAGGGAGGAATTTATCTTCAATGAACTGCATGGTGAACGGCATATCGACAAACCGCATAAGCATGATTTTTTTATCATCAACCTGTTTGAATCGGCAAAAGGGGTTCACACTATCGACTTCCACAACTACCCGATAGGTAATAAGCAAATTCATATGTTGTTTCCCGGCCAGGTGCATACCTGGAGCATTAAACCCCGTACAACAGGCTACCAGCTGATGATACAGCAGCATTTCTTTGAACGCTTCGCCTCCTTCTTCCGTTTCTCGTTTTCGAATTATATGAATCACCCGGTGATCCCGCTGAGCAATGAGAGCTTCAAATTGCTGAAGTATGAATTTGACGCCATCAGGGATGAACTGAATTCCGCTCACTCAGTACCTGAGATAATCAGTGCCAGGGCAGCCGTTATTGCCGCCATCGTGAGCAAAGAAGCAGAGCATCTTTTCACGGATCTGAAAGTGTTCCAGTCGAACCCCAGGCTTGCAAAGTTCAATATGCTGATTGATAAATTTTACAAGGAAGAAAAACTGGTGGGATTTTATGCATCGAAACTGCATATCTCAGCAAACTACCTGAATATCCTTTGTAAAAATCATCTTCATGTATCAGCCACCAAACTGATACAACAACGCGTACTGCTGGAAGCAAAACGGCTGCTGCAGTCAACGGATCTTTCCATAAAAGAAATTGCATTTGAGCTCGGCTTTGTGGATCATGCGTACTTTTCAAATTTCTTCAAAGCCCAGGCGGGTATTACGCCAACGCAATTCAGGGAGGGGTGATATTGCCAATTATCAAAATCCGGAATTGCCAAGATGCTGCCGCAAATATTCCGCCGTTACCGAGACGCTATTCTCCAACAGGTCAGAGACGGTTCCCGTGAATAAAACATTCCCTCCGTATTTTCCAGCCCCTGGCCCAATATCGATGATCCAATCGGCATGGGCAATAACGTCGAGGTTATGTTCGATCACGATCAGGGTATTGTCCTGATCTACCAGGGCATCCATAAAGTCAAGCAGCTTTTGGGTGTCGCTGGGATGCAACCCTGTACTTGGTTCATCGAGAACAATTATTTTGTTGGAGTGCTTCAGTTCCCTTGTCAATTTCAAACGCTGCCTTTCCCCACCGGAGAAACTATCCAGCCGCTGCCCCAGGCTTAGGTAACCTAGTCCCAGTTTAGACAGCATTTCAAACGAGCCTGCGTACAATTCGTCCGGGAAGAATCCAATCGCCTCTTCAACGGTCATGTTCATTACCTCAACAATATTCTTGTTGCTGTAAAGATATTTAAGCACCTCCGGTCTGAAACCTGAACCTCCACAAACTTCACAGGGCTGTTCTATGTCGTCCATAAATGCCAGATCGATTTTTTCTACTCCTATTCCCCTGCAGTTTTCGCAGGCACCTTCACTGTTTCTGCTAAAAAGCTTTGGAGAAACATGATTCGCTTTAGAGAATCGTCCTCTTAAATCATCAGAGAGGCCGAGATATGTAAGCAGGTTAGATCGTATGCCGGTGGCAAATAAGGACTGGTCGATAACAGTTATCTGCGGATAAAACGTGGGCAGCACCTTGTTGATCAGGGTGCTCTTGCCAGAACCTGCCACCCCTGTAACTACCGTCAATACACTTCGGGGGATTTTTACGCTGACGTTTTTGAGGTTATGCAGGTTACCGTGCTTAATCTCCAGGTATCCCTTTGCCTTTCTTCCGCCGTAATTAGCATGTGGCTTTCCTGCAAAATACAACCCTGTTTTCCCGGTTGATTTCTTTAGTCCCTCAAAGGTGCCTTCGTAAACAATTTCTCCTCCGTTTTTGCCGGATTGCGGCCCCATATCGATAACCCAATCGGCGATTTTGATAAGGTCGGGATCATGCTCAACAATCAGGACCGTATTTCCTTTGTCCTTTATCTGCCTGATGATAGAGGCGATATTGTGCAGGTCTTTAGGATGCAGCCCAATACTGGGTTCGTCGAAGATATAGAGCAGGTCTGTAAGGCTGTTGCCAAGGTTTTTGACCATTTTTATCCGCTGGCTTTCGCCGCCTGAAAGCGTATCTGTTCTCCTATCCAGCGTGAGGTATTGCAGCCCTATGTCGATGATATTCCTAAGTTTATTTTTAAGTTCTGTAAGTATGGTTTCATAGGTATTGGATTCCAGCGAACTGATAAACTCCAGCAGTTCATCTATAGAAAGCTGCGTGCAATCAGCAATATCTTTGTTGCCGATTTTGCACGACAGGATCTTATCGTTCAACCGCTTCCCGCCGCAGGCGGGACATGGCTTCGTAATAATGATATTTTTAAGGGCCTCCTTTCGCGTGATATTTTCCTTTGATTCCTTTTTCAGGAATGCTTTTTCGATCCGGGGCACTATGCCTTCGTATTTCACACTCTTCCTCCATCCCTTATGTGGTTTCCGGGGCTTATGTTCAGGAGCGTTTAACAGCATATCCAGTTCTTCCGGAGAATATTTTTCCAATTGTTTGTCGTTGTCGAAATAGCCCGACTGTGTATATCTTGTCAGACGCCAGCCGCCTGGCTGGAAAGTCGGGAACAGGATCGCGCCTTCGTTCAAAGACTTCTGCCTGTCGATCAAAGCCTCAACATTGACGGTCTGTACAAAACCAAGCCCTTCGCATTCGGGGCACATTCCCAGGGGATTGTTGAACGAAAACACATTTGAATATCCCACGAAGGGTTTTCCAATCCTGGAAAAAAGGAGTCTGAGAGCGGCATAAACATCCGTAGCTGTTCCTACGGTCGATCTTGCGTTACCGCCCAGCCTTTTCTGGTTGATGATGATGGGAACATTCAGGTTTTCGATTTTATCTACATCCGGCACTCCTATGTGCTGGAGGCGGTTCCTGAGAAAAATGCCCTGCGTTTCGTTAAACTGCCGTTGGGCCTCAGCGCCTACTGTTTCAAAAACCAGCGAGGATTTTCCCGAACCGGAAACCCCTGTAAAAACGACAATTTTATTTTTGGGTATCGCAACAGAGATATTCTTCAGATTATTTTGTCTGGCGTTAGATATGGTAATCTTCTTCATTCTCGTTAATTTTGCTAATAATTAACAAAGTTAACTATTTTATTCCATGGACCAGGGCCAAAGAAAATTTTATGAAGTATTTACAGATTTGCAATGCTTTATTTTGGCAAATATGCAAAAAGGCGATATAAACGGGGTGACGGCAACTCACTACAACATAATTGAATATGTATACCGCCACGACAAGTGTACAGGAAAACAGGTTGCAAAGGCCTTTAGTATAAGTCCACCGGCTATTTCCAGGCAGCTTAAATTCCTTATAGGAAACGGCTTTATTGAACAGGAGCAATCCCTGGCAGACCGCAGGGTCTTTTACCTGAGCGTTGCTGACAAGGGCAGGTTTATTGTTGACAACTCAGAAAACTTCAGGGAATCTGTTGCACAAAGGGTGGCTAAAACGCTCACAAAAACCGAGCTGAAGAACCTGACATCCCTGCTGGCAAAAGTTATGCATAACATGGATGGAACGGCCTCTTAGAAGCAGTTCCCAGCATCGTTATCACTCAACAATTAATAAAGCGGCCTGTGCTTACAGGCCGCTTTATTTCATTATCAGGTATCAATACTTGCTGTTTTTGCGGTGTTTGAATACCTGTTTTGCCATTTTTGTGAACTGTTTTTCATCCCGTCTCTTATCCGCCTCACTGGCCTGGAAATGGTATTGCTCACGCAATAGTTTCAGGTAGCTGCGGTATACCAGCTCAGGCAATGTGCCATTGTGAACCGCTGCTATGATGGCGCACCCGGGCTCATGCTGATGGGTACAATCGCCAAACCGGCATTGCGGCGCCAGCTCATCTATCAGCGGATGATACACGCCTCCGTTTCCGTTCTCTCCTGTAACGCCAAACTCGCGCATTCCTGGTACATCGATGATCATGCTGCCATTAGGAAGCAGTACGAGATGCCTGGCAGTAGTGGTATGTTTTCCCTTGCTGTTGGCGGTGCTCGTAGCGCCTTCTTCCTGCAGCTTATAACCCAGCAGGCTGTTGAGCAGCGTACTTTTGCCAACGCCGGACGATCCCAGGAGGATAAAAGTGTGCCGGGGCAGAAGATATTGATTCATCCACTCTTCCTGCTGCGCCTGATTCAATGCACTGGTAAGCACCACCGGGCAATTGTATCCCAGTTCCTGTACTTCCTGCCTGTACGTTTCGGGATCAGGTACAAGGTCTGTCTTATTGAGAATAACGACAGGCTGAATATTGCACTGCACGATCTGCTGCAGGTAACGTTGCAAACGCATCAGATTGTAATCGCGGTCGAGCCCCTGCACGATAAACGCGGTATCGATATTGGCTGCCAGCACCTGCCGCGTGCTTTGTGTACCAGGCGCTTTGCGGCTAAGTTCGTTGATGCGCGGTAGCGTATCGATAATGATGCCTTCCTCATCGTAACGTTTCACCAGCACCCAATCGCCTACTTTGGGAAAAGCTTCCGGTTCCCGGCTGTTCATAAGTGCGCCGGCGAGTTGTGCTTCCAGGTTACCTGTTCCGGTGATCAGCAGATGTTTAAATCCTTGAATGGACAGGACTCTCGCAGCTTCGAGGTCCTGGGACGTATTTATTTCGAAATGATGCATAAAATGCTCATTCCATCCGTACGACTGTAATGCCGACATGGTATAATAATTCTGTCTTGCATATGCGAACAGGCATAGCAAGGTTGTTTCAACAAATTAATTGAAGATTTACTGACGCAGGTAGCCGGGGAACATTAAAGCGGAATTGCTTTGTGGGCCTGCGTTAGGCGACAATGATCGACAAGAGGTTATATGTTGATTGGCGTGTCATAAGATGTAAAGGTAATGGAAATATCTCAAAGTTTCTTCCATAATGATAAGCGCCAAATGGAAGTGAATGTAATAATTCAAGTGTAAAAGAAAGTATGGTTCGGTATTCCCGGAAAAACTAACTTTGATGGGATCAATTATCGAACCGCACGGCTCAATGAAGCCGTTAAGTTAATATACGCACCGGACCCAAGAGTTTTCCCAAAATAAAAATGGACAAACCGAAATAAATCTCGATTTGTCCACTTTAGTGCCCAGAACTGGATTCGAACCAGCACACCCTTGCAGGCGCTGCGACCTGAACACAGTGCGTCTACCAATTTCGCCATCTGGGCAACTGATATCGTGTCAGGGCTGCAAATATAAGCAGCTGTTTTATTTTTCCAAAATTTCACTGAAATATTTTTTCAGTCAACCTCCGCAACTTCACTGAAAATCAGCCCGGTAAACAATAACGCGCCCGGGTTGTTAATTAGCATACAACCGCCAACATCATGACTTCTATCATCATTATCATCGTACTGATTGCGCTCAATTTCTACTTCTCCATTGCGGAAATTGGCCTGATATCCGTGGATAAAACGCTCCTGCAACAACAGGCCGACAATGGCAATAAAAAGGCCCTCAACGTGCTGAACCTCATCAAAGACCCGGACGAATTTCTCAGCGCGGTACAGGTGGGCATTACCCTGGTGGGCATACTCGAAGGGCTCTACGGCGGCGACCTGATGGCGGCATGGCTGGAGCCGGTATTCGTTTCCTGGGGCCTCCATAAAAGCATGGCCCACCTTGTTGCACTCATCGTGGGCGTGGGCGGCATTACCTACCTCACCATCGTTATCGGTGAACTGATCCCCAAAACCCTCGCCCTGCTGGATCCCCGGAAAGTATCTTATCTCATCACACCCTCTATGATCATCTTCTCAAAAATCACCTACCCTTTTATAAAATTACTTACCGCCAGTACAAAATTCATTCTCGGCCTTTTCTCGGTAAATACTATCCGGGAAGAAAAACTAACGGAAAACGACCTGCGGAGCATGCTCACCGCCGCTTACAAACAGGGACTGATAGACAAAGGAGAATTCACCCTTCACAAAAACCTGTTCTCTGCATACGACCTCACAGCGGAAAATATCATGACACCTTCCGCAATGATCACCTATATAAAAAACGGGATGAACAGGGATGAAATAACGGAAACGATTAAACGCAGTATTCATCGCACCTTCCCCGTGGTGAATGATAAAAAGGAAATGCTCGGCGCACTGGGCGCAAAGGAATTTATGCTGTATCCAGATAAGCCACTGGAAGCCTTGCTTAGCCCCGTCTCCTTCCTGTCGCTGAACCAGGCGGTATACGATATCTTCCAGCAGCTGCGTCATGAAAACACCAACATGGGCGTGGTGATCAATGAATACGGCGCCTGTGAAGGCATGATCTCTTACCACGATATTGTATCGGGCCTGCTTGGCGGCAGTCTCCCGGGATTCAACGCCACAGAGCGTTTCCTGGCACAGCAGCCGGATAAAAGCTGGCTTACGTATGGCTACACGCGACTGAGCTATGTCCGCGAAACACTCAGCTTTGAATGGCTCCGTGAATATGAAAAAGAAGATATCACTATTGCCGGGTTGCTCATCGATAAGCTGAAACACATTCCCGTGCCTGGTGAAAAAGTAATGCTCAACCAGGTAACATTTGAAATAAAAACAATGGACCACCACCGTATCGATGAAGTGATTATCCGTACGCAAACGCTTGCGCAATAATACTTTTGCTATAGTTTATCTTCCATAAGCTTTCTATCTTGACACAAACAACCTGATAGCCATGGTAAGAAAAACGCTGCTGCTGGGATTACTCGCCCTGCAGGGACTTATTTCCCCCGCTCAGACACGAAAACCGAATATTATTTTTATTTATGCAGATGACCTGGGATATGCTGAAACTGGCCCTTATGGCCAGCAGAAAATAAAAACGCCTCATCTCAACCGCCTCTCTGCGGAAGGGATTCACTTTAACCAGTTTTATACCAGCACACCGGTATGCGCGCCTGCACGCTGTATGATGCTCACCGGTCGCCACGGCGGCCACTCCTATATCCGTGGCAATTATGAAATGGGCGGCTTCGCCGATTCGCTGGAAGGCGGGCAAATGCCTTTACCGGAAGGCACGGTGACCATCGGCACCATGTTGCAGCGGGCCGGCTACACTACCGGCGCCATCGGCAAATGGGGACTGGGCATGCCATACAACACCGGCGATCCCAACCGGCAGGGATTCGATTACTTCTATGGATACCTGGACCAGAAGCAATCACACAGCTTCTATCCTACCCACCTCTGGGAAAACGGGAAAGCCGACAGTCTCCGGAATACTTTTATCGATGTGCATAGGCCCCTGTCGCCAGCTACCGCCACCGATGCTGACTTCGATTATTACAAGGGAAAAGATTATGCGATAGATGAAATGACGCAGAAAGCCATTCAGTTCATCAGGAAAAATCAACAACGCCCCTTCTTTCTTTATCTCCCCTATACCATACCGCATGTTTCCCTGCAGGTGCCCGACAGTGCGCTCCGGCAATACCTCGGGCAGTTCAATGAAAAGCCCTACTATGGCCAGCAAGGCTACAGCCCCCAGAAATACCCGCTATCGGCCTACGCGGCCATGATCACCTACCTGGATTCACAGGTTGGCATTATTATGGACCTGGTGGCCAGCCTGGGGCTGGACAAGAACACGATTATCATGTTTTCGAGCGATAACGGCACCACTTTCAACGGCGGGGTGGATGCTGCCTTCTTTAACAGCACCGGGGGCCTGAAAGGGCTTAAAATGGACCTTTACGAAGGTGGTATCCGGGAACCGTTTATTGTGCGCTGGCCAGGGAAAATACCTGCAGGCGCCTCATCAGAGTTGCCAGGCGCGCAGTACGACCTGATGGCCACCATTGCCGCCATGGCGGGCATCCCCGCTCCACCCAATGATGGTATTTCACTGCTGCCGGAAATGACCGGCAAACGGGCCCAGGTTACTGAAAGAAAATACCTCTACTTTGAATATCCCGAAAAAGGCGGCGCTGTTGCCATTCGCATGGGAAAATGGAAAGCCATAAAAAACGGCCTGAAGAAAAACCCTGCTGCGCCCTGGGAGCTATATGACCTCAGCACAGATAAGGGAGAAGAACATGATGTGGCTGCCGCACATCCGGAACTGTTGCCTGAGTTCAGCAACATCGTGAAAAAAGAGCACCGGAACGCACATATCAACGAATGGGAATTCATCAATCCAAAGATCAGCAAAACAAAATAAAAAACAGTGCAGGGATTTTCAACGCTACCCGGAAATCCCTGCTTCATTTACCTGGACTCCCACTTAAACCATTTCACACCCAAACTTACGAACAGGATGGTATAACCCACAGCCGCCAGCAAAGCCCAGGTGGTATTCATGTTCCAGCCGGCAGGATCCAGGCTGGCTGCCAGCAGCCCCCTTACCACCCCATATGGCGACCAGATCACCAGCTGCGCTATTTGCTTCCCCAACACCCCAAATTCGCCAAACATTCCTATCATAATAAATATAAAATACACCAGGCGGGTAGTAGAGTTAACGGTATCGGGATTCCTGATCAGCCCCACAATGGCCTGCCCCAGGGCCAGGTACACAAAGCCACCCAGCAACGCCATCAGCAAACCTGCCGTATAACCCACCGGCGATACCTGGATATTATCCACAAAATAACCACCTGTAAAAACAAGTACTGTCATCAGCAAAATCATTCCCAGCTGCACAGTTAAGCGGCTCATCATAATAGTCCAGGCAGAGAGCGGCCCTACTCTCAGCCGTTGAAACACGCCCCTGTCACGGTCCCGCGCAATACTGTTGGAATAGCCCATAAGCCCGATGCTGGTGAGGCCAATCGTAATACAGGACGACAACACAAACATACCTCCCAGCTTATCTACCAGCCCTTTCCAGGATATCAGTATTACAAGCGGCACCAGCAGTACCAGTACGAAAGAACGGCGGTTGCGCCACAGTGTCGTAAGATCGGCCCGCAGCAAAGCGGCCATTACAGTTGTATTTTTGGGTACTCTTGTTTCCATAATGATCACATTTTAATTAAGAACGTACAGCCGTTCCCGTTAATCCGATAAACACATCTTCCAAAGTAACTTTTCCTTTCCTTACTACGCGCAGCACTTCCGGGTTTTCACGATGCTCCGCAATCAGCGCCTCCGGGGTATCTATAGCAATAATGCGCCCATGATCAATGATTGCGATACGGTCGCATACCGCTTCTGCTTCTTCCATAGAATGCGTAGTAAGCAATACGGCATGCCCATTATTGCGGAAGTGCTCCATCCGCTCCCATAGCTGGCGCCGCGATTGCGGGTCAAGCCCTGTGGTGGGCTCATCCAGCAGCACCAGCCGGGGCTGATGAATAGTAGAGATCACCAGTGACACACGCTGCTGCTGACCGCCGGAGAGCTGGGAGATCTTTTTACCGGCAGCTTCCTCCAGCTTGATCTCCGCCAGTTTGGCCCTTACCGCGTCGTCTTCCAGGTTCACGCCATAAATACTGGCAAATAACCGGATGATCTCCGAAATAGTAAGCTCCGGCTGAAAACTGGTGGCCTGCAATTGTACGCCCATATTGGCGCGGGCATGCAAGGGCTGCTCCCTGGTGTTGAAACCCGCTACCGTAATATTACCGGAAACTGGACGCAGTAATCCTTCAATAGCGCTGAGGGTACTGGTTTTGCCGGCGCCGTTGGGACCCAGCAAACCGAAAATTTCACCGGCATGTACTTCAAAGGAAACATCTTTCACCGCCTGGAATGTGCCGTAACGGACATTCAGCTGGCTCACCACCAGCACAGGATCTGCAGTTTGTTGTGGAGGAATCATCTTCTTTAAATTGATGACCGAAATTACAATAAACATAAAGATAGCACCGGGTAAACCGGTGAATGCCACCGGAAAAGCGGTAAACGAAGGGGTTAAAACGGTGAACGATGGTAATTGTCCGGAAATGAGAACCGCTGTTCAGAAACGGACAACAACGTATCTCCAAAAATACTGAATATGAATACATTGTATTTTTGACCTGCTTTTTGCAGCTTCCGCTAACCATGATTAACAGTTACCTGAAAACCGCCCTCCGCAGCCTTACAAGGAAGAAAACATTTGCGATCCTGAATATTGCAGGACTGGCCACCGGCATTGCTGCCGGCCTTATTATTTTCCTGGTGATCAGTTATGAACGGAGCTTCGATGCCTGGCATACCCGTGCAAACAGGATATACCGCGTTACCACCAACGTGATCAACCGGAGCAACGGGGAAGTGAACGAGCGGTTAAGTAATGTAAACTGGGAGCTGCCCGAAAAAATGAAAACTGATTTCCCCGGCGTGGAAAAAGCCGGGATCATTTCTTTCCAGGGCGGCGCACAAATGTATGTGCCCGCACCGGGGGGCGCTACAGAGAAGCGGTTTAAGCAAAGCGGCATCTTTTATACCTCTCCCGGTATATACAACATCTTTGATTATTCCTGGCTGGCCGGTAATGCAGAGGGATTGTCGGCTCCCAATACAGTGGTACTATCGGAAAAAGTGGCGCAGGCTTATTTCGGGGATATTCATGCCGCCATTGGAAGAACTATTCAGATGTGGTCCTACAGGGTACCGCTGCAGGTAACCGGCGTGTTTAAAGACCTGCCTGAAAATACAGACCTGCCCATACAGGTAGGCGTATCTTACAACACATTGAAAACGCTGGCGCCGGAGGATTTTATTGCGGGCAAACAATGGCAGGCGGTGAACGGCTTTGGACAGTGCTTTGTGCTATTGAACAAACAGGGTAACACGGCCGCTATTGACGCAGGGTTACCGGCATTTGTGAACCGGTACTACAAACCTGATAACAACCGGCTTCCGCAAATTAAGCTGCAGCCGTTGCCGGCTATGCACCTGGATAAACGCTATTATAACTTCATCCCTGCAGCGCTTACATCGAAAGAGTTGTGGGCGCTGGCTTTCATCGGTATCTTCCTTGTGCTGGTGGCCTGTATCAACTTCATTAACCTGGCTACGGCATTGTCTGTAAACAGGTCGAAGGAAATTGGCGTGAGAAAGGTGCTTGGCAGCAACCGCCTGCAGCTGTTTTCCCAGTTCCTGTCCGAAACGGCTGTTATTACGCTGCTTTCCATTGTGGTTGCCATCATTATTACAATGTTGGTATTGCCTTATGCAGGCAGCCTGGTGAACCGGGAACTGCGGTTGTCTTTACTGGCAACGCCTGCAGTGTGGGCTGCGCTCCTGGCCTGTGGCGCCGTGGTAACATTGTTGTCCGGTTGCTACCCCGGCATGATCGTTTCCGGTTTTAACGCCGTTACCGCGCTGAAAAGCAGGATCAGTATCAAATCCACCGGGGGCGTATCATTGCGGCGGGGACTGGTGGTATTCCAGTTCGTGATTGCACAACTGCTGGTGATTGGTACGCTGGTAGTGCTGAAGCAAATGAATTATGTGAGGCATCAGTCGATAGGATTTAATAAAGAAGCAGTAGTGCTGATCAATCTTCCCAGCGACAGCTCCCTGAAAACAAAATACCAGTACCTTAAAACCAGCCTGGCAGCGCTGCCGGGAGTTACAAGCACCAGCTTATGCGTGGATGCGCCTTCTACTTCCTGGCAATTCCTGCGGGATTTCCAGTTTGATACCAACCCTGAAGTACAGCCTTTCAAAATAGCTGCCAAAGCAGCGGACTCCGATTATTACAATACTTTTGGCATCCGGCTGAAAGCCGGCAGGTTACCCTATCAAAGCGATACGTTGAATGAAATTATCGTTAATGAAACCACTGTAAAAAAACTGGGCCTGTCTTCTCCCGAAAATATTATCGGCAAAAAGATCACTATGAACCAGAAAAGCTATCCCGTGGTAGGAGTGATAAACGACTTCAACAGCCAATCGCTGCATGAAGCCATTACCCCTGTATTCATTGGTTCCGATTATAACGCTTACGAATTTATTGCAGTGAAACTGGACCCTGAAAAAATAAGCGCTACCCTGAAATCAGTACAGCAAACCTTCACCAGCATTTATCCCACCTACCTCTATGACCTTTTCTTTCTGGATGAACGGATCAGGGAATTTTATCAGGCAGATGTTATTACCGCCAAATTGTTCCAGGTATTTGCGGGCATTGCGATATTTATTTCCTGCCTGGGCTTATACGGACTGGTTTCTTTCATGGTTACCAACCGTACCCGGGAAGTGGGTATCCGTAAAGTATTGGGCGCATCTGTCAACAATATTCTCCTGCTGTTCTCAAAAGAATTCATGTTGCTGATCGGAATTGCCTTTATCATTTCTGCGCCGCTGGGATATTACTTTATGCAGGGCTGGTTATCGGGATTCTACTATCATACAGTGATTGGCGCAGGTATTTTTGTTAGTGCCATTGCGTTGTCGTTATTGATGGCATGGATCACGGTAGGTTACAAGGCGCTGAAAGCAGCTTTGTCCAACCCCGTAAAAAACCTGCGGGAAAACTAAGTGTTATAAGGTCACCAGCTGCCGGCGAAGCGCTTCCAGCACCATACCGGTACGGCTTTGTACATTCAATTTGTTAAACAATATTTCGCGGTAGCCATCCACTGTTCTTTCCGTTACATTCATTTTAGCAGCGATGGCTTTATAGGTAAGATCGCTGCAGGCCAGGTGAAGGAATTCCCGTTCCCGCTCTGTGAGTGTTTGTTTTTGCTCCGACTGCAACAGCAGGCGGCGGTAGTTGACATTGGAGGCGTCGTTGCTGTACTGGCCTGTGGTGTAGATCTCCTTTAATGCCTTCTCCAGTTCCGTGGGGTGAATATCTTTAAGGAGATAGGCACAGCACCCGGCCTTCAGCATTTCTATGATCGTGGCGTCATTGTCTTTCATCGAAAGGGCCACTACTTTCACCGTAGGATATAATTTCAGTACAGCTTCCGTGGCTTTGGCCCCATCCATTACCGGCATATTTACATCCAGCAACAGGATATCCGGTGGTGCAGATAACTGGGCCAGCTTATCCAGCATCTCTTCGCCATTCATCGCCTCGGCCACGATGTGAAAACCTGCGAAGCCGCCCACCAGTAAACTAAGCGATTTCAGGAACAACTGGTGATCATCTGCAATACCTATGTTGATCTTCATAAACAAAAATTATTCAAGGGGTAATGTTATCAATACGGCCGTACCGCCGGCGGTGGTTACTTCCCAGCGGATATCGCCTCCGAGTAAGCTGGTGCGGTGCTGCATATTCCGGATGCCCATACCGATAGACGCCATACTGTCTTTATCAAAGCCGGAACCATCATCTGCAATAATGAGGATCAGCTGCTGATCTGCCTTCCGGATGCTGATATCGATCACCTGTGGCCGGGCATGTTTAATACAGTTCTGCATGGCTTCCTGGATGATCCGGAACAGGATGATCTGTGGCTCCGCCTGCAGGGGCAACTCCACCAGCTCATAGGTAAATTTCACCGTAATGGCCCGGCTGGAATTGATCCTTTCCACTTCCGCCTTCAGGTTTTCTACCAGGCTGAACTGATCCAGCCACTGGCGGCTGAATGATTTTGAAAGCGCCCGCAGGTGTTGAATGGCGGTGCTCAGGGTATTTTCTGCAATCTGCAACGTATCCGGGATTTCCTGCATGCTCCTTTGGGTAACATTGATCAGGAGCTTGGTGCTGCTTAATAACTGGCCTATATCGTCATGCAATTCCTGTCCGAGGTGGGCAAAGGCTTCTTCCTGCATTTCAATCTGGGACCACATTAATTGTTTGTCGTAATCTTCTTTCATTAACTTAAGCTGATGTAAATATGCATCCTGCTTCTTCTTATAACTTATTACCGCAGCCACTACCACCAGTCCCATGATGGTAACCAGCAACGAAATAAAAATCACCGCTACAAAGAGATCCTGTTTGACCGGAAGCATACTACGCCTTTTATCAGCATAATATACAACAGGTAATTGGATAATGAGTTCAACACCGCGAAAAAATGCCTGGCCCTGGCCGTATCATTTTCCAGTAGCAGGTTATAAAAGGCGTTTACACTCACGGAAGCCGCGAAGTAAATAAAGAAGGCAAGGGTTAACCAAAAAACAGGGTGCCGGAATATAGATGCTTCACTATCCGGGGTTATTGAAAAAAAGGATAAAAGGCACCAGCAAATAACCAGGAAGCTTTCTATGGTAATGTTAATACCCGGAAAGGCACGCCATCCGTCCATTACGAAGCTGTAGAAAAGAGACACAAAGCAAAACACGAAAATGGAAATACCCATTAATAAGCGCCAGCGATAGTCCCTGATCCCCGATCGGAGAATAATTGTAATCAAACTATATTCCAGCACCACAAAAAAATGATACACTATAAAAAAACCTAAACCTTTTGTGCCGATTATTTCTACTATCACTTCCGTAATAATAGATACGCCGAGCAATACAGTCAGCAGCTTTACTTCCCTGTGCTCCAGGTGAAACAAACTGATAATAAAACAGGCTATCAATAAAGCATAATATGCATACACCCAACCGTTCATCGGCACAAAAAATTTAAAACTGGTTTAGCTATTAAAACAGAAGATCCAGGTCGGCCGTGGCTAGCGGCGATCCCTGTGCCTTCAGCAGGTCAAACAATTGCTTGAGCGGTCCCCTGGGGCCCGGGGTACCATTACCCCTCTCTTCAATCTTAGGATCTCCGGTATCATGAACCATATTATTCGTAGTAGCTTTCTGCAGCAGCTGCGCATATCCTACCTGTTCCTGGTTTGCAGTAAGTCCTTCTGCCACCAGGCTGAGCTTCTCATTGGCCTCAGGAATGGCAAAATGAAAACGGATGTACTCACAGCCTTCCTGGCTTAAGATACGTAAAAGAGAGGCTTTACTGAAATCCACTGCATACGATCCCTGAAATAAAGGGATCAGCGCAGGGTTTGCAATTAAAAATTTGTAGAAGTTGTTCAGCATGCCGAAATATGCTTCGGCGGTAATTGGCATTCCATAGGTTACCAGCTGGTCCGAAGTAAAAGGCATACGGTAATCCAGCTGTTCAGTAAGAGGTTTAAGGTAGCCCTGGTCATTACAACCATAGCCAGCAAGGGACATTTGATCACTCATGTTAGGTCAGTTTAGTGGAAACAAATATTTGACTTTTTACTCATGACTGTTACCGGGAAAATCCCCGGTAACACATTTTACTGCTATCCACCTGCATCGCCCTTTTTATTATAGTTTTAATAACCCCAGCTTGTGAAGGGTATTCACGGGCTTGTTGTCCCAGAACAATTCAAAGTCTTCCAGCCCGGCGGCCTCGTAGCTGTCTTTCACTTCCTGCAGCGTATAGGTTTTGGCGTTAGCTACCGACAGCTGCTGCAGCATTTGCGCCAGCCATTGTCCCTGGGGTGGCTGTACGCTGATATTTACCTTCTCTTTTTTGCCCTGGAAAGTCAGGGAAGACATTTCCCAGGTACTTCCCTTCTTCGACTTCGTAATAATTTCCATGGCTGGCTGTTTGCCCAGGTATACCACTTTGGAAGTTGGCTTCACCGTACCGGCTTCTTCCTCCATCAGTGCGGTAGTGATAAAATCCGGATGTACCGTGGTTTTCGGCACTTTGAAATCGAACCATTTTGATAACGGGAAATCCAGGCAGGCGCCGTGCATAAAGTTCAGCAGTGATTTCTTCAACCCATAGCTGAAAGCCTCATGATCAGTACCGGTGGGGTCGATATGCATAATATCGTTATTGGCAAAGGCGCCTGTCTCTTCTGTTTCCTTTTGCACGTTGAATTTCGCGGGGTTCAATCCTACCGGGCTGTGGGCCGTCATGGTAAACTGGTGCCAGAAAGCGGATTGCAGTATCCCCGCCTGGAACATCTGGCGTACCATTTCCAATGCGTCAATGGTTTCCTGCGCGGTTTGTGTGGGAAATCCATACATCAGGTAGGCATGCACCATGATACCGGCTTCGGTGAAGTGCCGGTTCACCCTTGCTACCTGGGCCACAGTAATGCCTTTCTGGATAAGCCCCAGCAAGCGGTCGGACGCTACTTCCAGTCCGCCTGAAACCGCAATGCACCCTGATGCCTTGAGTAACAGGCACAGGTCCCGGGTAAAACTTTTCTCAAAACGGATATTCGTCCACCAGCTAACGGTAAGCTTACGCCGGATGATTTCCAGCGCCAATGCCCTCATCAGTGCGGGAGGCGCGGCTTCATCCACGAAGTGGAAACCGTTCTGCCCTGTTTGCGCAATAATGGTTTCCATGCGGTCGCACAGCAATGAGGCGGTAATGGGCTCGTATATCTTTATATAATCAAGAGAAATATCACAGAAAGTACATTTACCCCAATAGCAGCCATGCGCCATGGTGAGCTTGTTCCAGCGCCCGTCGCTCCAAAGGCTGTGCATGGGATTTACCACCTCGATGGCGGAAATATATTTATCCAGCAGCAGGTCGCTGTAATCCGGCGTGCCCAGTTGAGCCTGTTTATAATCATGCGTGGCGGGGCTGTTCACGTAGGTTACTTTCTCTTCCGCCAGCAGGAAAGTACGCTTCAGTTCTTCCGCAGTCTTTTTTCCTTCCAGGAACAGGAGCAGGTTTTCCAATGGCGCTTCTCCATCATCGAGCGTTATAAAATCCACGAACTCAAACACCCGGGCATCCGCCAGTGAGCGCAGTTCCGTATTGGGAAAGCCGCCGCCCATTGCCACTTTCACCGCGGGATAATGCTGTTTGATCCACTGCCCGCAGCGCAATGCCGCATACAGGTTGCCGGGAAAAGGCACAGAAATGGCTACCATAGCGGGTTGCACCCGTTGCATATGTAATGCCAGCAGGTCGGTAAGGATCATATCTATATAAGTATAACCCGCCTGTAACGCGGCATAGAGCTCATCAAAGCTATTAGCGGAACGGCTCAGGCGTTCTGCATACCGGCTAAACCCAAAATGCGGGTCTACACACTCCATGATGAGGTCCGATAAGTCTTCCAGGTACATAGTAGCCAGGTGTTTTGCCTTATCCTGTGTGCCCATGGCCCCAAAGGCCCAGTTCAGGTCATCCAGCTGTGCGAACCGCGATGCTTCCGGCAGGTAATCCCGTTTGCAGATCAGGTGCGCCAGGGTCGGATTTTTTCCCTGTAGGAATAAAATAACCGCGTCTATGGTTTGTATATAATCGTCCTGTAACACCAGCATTCTTGCAATATTCTCTGAAGCCGCCACCGGCGGGGCTCCGATATGCGCAAACAACTGTTCCAATCCCTGTTTTGAAAATAAACGGAGCGTTACCTCGATACCGAGGTCCGACTGGAAGGAAGTAATGTTCTTTGTATTCAGAAATCCTTTCAGGTAAGCTGTGGCCGGGTATGGCGTGTTCAGCTGGGTAAACGGTGGTGTTATTAAAAAAACAGAATTACTCAAGTCGCGTTATTTAAAACGCAAATCTACCGCTTTTTGCGCGGAGTTTGTCTGACTCAGGATTATGATGATTACATTGATTACGCTGATTTTATTTTTTTTCTTATGCAGACGGTTGCTGTTGGGCTAATTTTGCCCAGGGGTTGGTGTATCCGGGCGGAGTTTGTCTGACTCAGGATTATGATGATTACATGGATTACGCTGATTTTATTTTTTTCTTATGCAGACGGTTGCTGTTGGGCTAATTTTGCCCAGGGGTTGGTGTATCCGGGCGGAGTTTGTCTGACTCAGGATTATGA
>NZ_DATCRD010000240.1:0-8233 GCF_036569185.1 Chitinophaga sp. | reverse complement strand
TTGTTGATTTGTGCGAGGTACTGGAACTCGGTAACATTCTGGTTACCCAGTTGGCCCCAGCCTCCTGTGATTTTCAGGTTGCTGATTGCTTTGATATTGTCTTTAAAGAAGCTTTCATCAGAGATGCGCCAGCCAGCAGAGAAAGCGGGGAAGTAGCCCCAACGTTGATCCGGCGCAAACCTGGAGGATCCGTCGGCGCGGAAGGTAACCGTGAGCAGGTATTTATCTTTAAAGCCATAGAAGCCCCTGATAAACCCGGAGGCGATGGCATTGGCATTAAAGTAATTACCTTTTGCATCGTGGATGTCGTTCCCATTGCTCAGTACCAGCTGGTCTTTCGATTCATCATTATATCCCCATCTTTCCGCCTGGTTCCAGGAGCCGTTGTAGGTTTGCTGGGAGTAACCGCCTGTAACGGTGATGTGATGTGTATTCGACAATACTTTGTTATAGGTGAGGAATACTTCGCTCAGCTGGCTGTTGTAGCTTTCATTGCGGGTGAAAAGTTCCGCATGGTCGCGGGCCCTGGTCTGGTCCAGTACTTTCGGGGCGAAACTGAACTGGTTGACCAGGCTGCCATCGAAGCCGTAGTTGCCGCGGAGGGTAAGTCCATCCATGATTTCCACTTCGGCGTATACGCTGGCCAGCATGCGGTAGTTTTTGATCCAGGTATCGGTGGTTTCAGCGGTATAAACGGGGTTATTGATGTCGCCCAGTTCATTGCTGGCTTTGGAGCTGCCCCAGCTGCCATCCGGGTTGTGAACGGGGATAGCGGGGTTAAAGCGCAGCGCGCTGAAAATAAGACCGGTTTGGGAAGAATAGGTATCCGGGCCGCTGTTTTGTTTATAGGTAAGCTGCAGGTTTTCGCCCACTTTCACCCGTTTGCCCAGTTTATGTTCTGAGTTAATGCGTACAGAGTATCTTTTGAAGTAAGAGTTGGTGATGATGCCATCTTCATTATAATAGCCCGCGCTGAACATGTAATTGGAAGTATTGTTGCCGCCCCGCAGGCTCACGTCTGCGTTGGTGATATGCCCGGTGCCAAACAGTGCGCGTTGCCAGTCGGTGCGCTGGGTGGCATAGTAAGGATCCTGCCAGATAGGTTCTACAGGCACTCCATCGTTGGTATAGCGTTCCTGTTTCAGTTTCGCGAGATCGGGGGCGGTGAGCAGCGATACATAATGTGATACATTGGAGATGCCACGGTACACATTCACGGATGCTTTCAGTTTTTCCCCGTAGTTACCTTTTTTGGTGGTAATGATCACCACGCCGTTGGCGGCGCGGGTACCATAAATAGCAGACGACGATGCGTCTTTGAGTATTTCCATAGAGGCGATGTCGTTAGGGCTTACATCAGACAGCCCGCCTGCGGGTACGCCATCGATTATGACCAGGGGGTCGGCATTATTGATGGTACCGGTACCACGTATGCGGATAGAGGGCGTGCTGCCGGGGGAGGCATCCGACCGCACTATATCCACGCCTGTAACGCGGCCCTGGATAGCCTGCGCAGCGTCTGATACGGGGAGGTTCTTAATATCTGATCCTTTTACAGAGGCGATGGTACCGGTTACATCGCGGCGGCTCTGTACACCGTAACCCACTACCACTACTTCGCCCAATCCTTTGGTAGTGGCGGCCAGGGAAACATTAATAACGGTTTTATCACCGATGGTAATGGTTTGTGGCTCGTACCCTATAAATGAGAACAAAACCGATTTAGCACCCGGTGGTAAAGAAAGGGTATAGTTCCCTTTTGCATCCGTACTGGCGCCGGCGGAGGTGCCGGTTACGATAACATTTACACCAGGAAGACCGGCACCGTCTGCCGCTCCGGTTACTTTCCCGGTAAGGGTCTTTTGCGCAAAAGCCACGCTGGTGGCTGCGCATAGAAAGATCATCAGAAAGCATAATTTTCCAATTAATGAGTACCTCATAACAAATGAATAAGACGTGAATTTGAATAAACGTGAATGGAACAGATATACGGCCTGTCTTTATTGTAGCTTAAAATTTTTGGTTGTGATTAAATAAGTTTGCTAAATCGTTATTGCACATCTGCCTGCTGCAGGGATTTTTACATCATCCACCGGGTCCCCCAAAAAGAGATGAAACAAAGTTGGTTTTTCACATGATCAATATGGCACGTCGTAATGCTTAGTCAGAAAAGGAATTACATATCTACACACATCGCATCGGATCATTTTCTGGTAGTAAGGTAACGAATTTTGTAAATGTACGTGTATAGTTTTTTGGCAGGGTATGATGCTGGATTAATTATGTATTAACACTTGGCTGGTGCAGGAGCGGGGTTAGCAAAAAGGGGGACTTTTTATTAGTCCCCCAGGTTGACATATCATTTAATAAGAAGGATCGCTGGTTGTTATATTTTCCCTCCGGGAGATAGCAGCGCGGTTGTCACGTTTGTTCCTGTTGGCCAGGTAGTACACAGGTATACCCGACAGGGTAATGAATAATCCGGGCCATGTGAATCTCGGTTTATATACGAACAAAAGTCCGCAGAAAGCAATGCCCATCAATATGTATAATACAGGCAGTACAGGGTATCCGAATGCTTTGTAGGGCCTGTCGGCATCCGGGCGTTTTTTCCGGAGTATGAAGATGCCTGCAATAGTGAGCATATAAAACGCCACCACTACAAAAGAGATCATATCCAGCAGATCGCCGTAACGGCCGCTTAAGCACCATAAGCAGGCCACTACGCATTGGATCCACAATGCAAAGGAAGGCACGGAAGCCCGGTTTAAACTGCCGGCCTTTTTAAAGAACAGGCCATCCTTTGCCATGGTGTGGTATACACGCGCCCCGGCCAGTATCAGCCCGTTGTTGCAACCAAATGTGGAGATCATGATCATAACGGCAATAATGATAGTACCGGTATTCCCCAATACGGCCTGTGATACGGAAACGGCTACACGATCTTTTGGCGCATGTGCAATTTCCGGCAAAGGCAGCACTGCCAGGTAGGTGATATTGGTGAGCAGGTAGATAACAGTTACAATAGCTGTTCCCAGGAAAAGACTCAGCCCGATATTTCTTTTAGGGTTCTTTATTTCTCCGCCTACAAAGGCCACATTGTGCCAGGAGTCGCTGCTGAAAACCGATCCCACCATGGCGGCGGCAATAGCGCCAAAGGCAGCGATGGTAGTGTAAGAGGAAATACTGCCATCGGTGGTGAGCGGATGCAGCAGCCATGCCTGCTGCCAATTGGCCTGCCATACTTCCGGCTTCACGGCCAGCAGCCCGCAAATGATCAGGGCGGCCAGGCTCACCAGCTTGGTGAGCGTAAACGTGGTTTGAATGGTTTTACCTCCTTCAATTCCACGTGTATTCATATAGGTTAGTAAAACGATCACTCCTATGGAGAGCAGTTGCGCTGAAGTGATATGTAATGTGCCAACAGCCAACAGCACGTTTTCCTCGCTGAACACCGGCAGGAGATAGGCGGTGAATTTGGCGAAGGCAACACCTACGGCGGCAATGGTGGCCGTTTGTATAACAGTAAAGAAACTCCAGCCATACAGGAAGGCCGTCATAGGATTGTACGCCTCCTTCAGGTATACGTATTGTCCTCCTGCCCGCGGAAACATCCCGCTCAGCTCTCCGTAACTCAATGCGGCAGTAAGCGTCATAAAGCCGGTGATCAGCCATACCAGTAACAACCAGCCGGCGCTTCCGGTATGACGGGTAATATCTGCACTGACAATAAAGATCCCGGAACCGATCATACTGCCGGCCACGATCATGGTAGCATCCAGCAGTTTAATGGATGGCTTAAAGGTAGGAGCGTCTGACATAGTAACTATCGTAGTTTGGTTGATTACAGGTTTATCTCCCCTAAAACTACAGTTACTTTGCTGGCAATTCTATTCGCTTTTTGATCAATACTATGCAGATTTTGTTGTAGTCCCGTTTTCGAGCTGCTCGTACTCGCGCAGGTAGCTGCGGGGCGATTTGCGGGTGATGCTTTTAAATACCCGGTTAAAATTTGCAATACTGTTAAAGCCACAGTTATAGGCCACAGTAGCGATGCTATCGTAGGAGCCTCCCGCCAGTTTCTTACAGGCTTCATTGATCCGCACCTCGTTCAGGAACGAAACAAACGTAAGCCGCGTATGCTTTTTGAAATACCGGCAAAACGCCTGCGGCGTCATATGCGCTTCCCGGGCAATATCTTCCAGCTTTATTTCCGCATCATAATGCTGCATGATATAATTGTAGATATACCCGATACGGATACCTTCCTGCTCATTTACTGCAGATAACCTGGATCCTGTGATCAGTGGTTCCAGGTTTTTTAAAGTGAGAAAGAAATTGATCAGCTCCACGAATGCCAGGAACTGCGCAATGCCCTGCGACTGGTGTATCTTCAACAACCGGCTGGATATATCCACCACATGCGCCTCGGGGATCTTGAACCCGTTTTGCGACTGGTCAATAAAAGATTTTATCTTTTTAAATTCCGGTAAGCCAAACAGGGGAGCCAGCTTACCCTCAGGGTTGAAAAACAGCGTGAGGGCCTGCACATTTTTCTTGTTCTTGCTTCCGAATGGCGATTCTTCACTCTTTAACACATGCGGCTGGTTACTCCCGATCCAGTATATTTCGTTGGACCAGAACGTATGCATATTATTTTCTACTATCAATGTGCCATGACCATGCTGGATCCAGGTAAGCTGGATTTCTTCATGGCGGTGAAGATGCGGATAGAACGCCGGTAAGCGGTCTTGTTGTGTGATAATGGTTTTATCGTGCGCTACAGGTATTGTAAACTGCAATACTTTCATGTAATTACATTATTCTTTTTTTAACACCTTTGAAGAGATTGTAACCAAATTTAGGTGAAGATATGAGAACAAGTTATTAAAAAACGTTTAAAAACTAAGAAATGCCTGCTGTACTTTTAAAAAATATCCGGACAGCCGGATTATATTAATTGTCCAAATTACATTTAACCACAGGGGATTAACATAACTTATGAAATATCAACGATTTCTTTACCTGCTGATTTTATGGAGCCTGCCAACGGGGCTGCTGCTCGCACAGCAAAACAAGCCAACGCCTTACCTGCCTTCACATGAAGAGATATTGCAGCGGTACAGGAAAGTACAACTGCTGGACAGCATTACCCGGAAAACCATTTCGCGGCATAATGTGGACGCCAACTGGCTACCGGATGGGAAGTCGTTCTGGTACACGGTTACAGGAAAAGACAGTGTTAAAACAGCGTATCTTGTCACCGCTGCTACCGGTAGAAAAGAGGTGATCACCGATACCGCAAAAATTGCGCAACTGGCAAAGAATGAGCGCAGGCTCCTCCCGGTAAGGCAGCATGAGCCCAGTCGCTGGGAAGGATTTGCTACCGACAGCGTTTCACCGGATAAACAATGGGTAGCCACTACCATAGGCGGTAATGTATATGTACGCTCGGTAGCCACGGGCGCACTTACCCCATTCACTACAGACGGGCAAGCCAATGGCGATTTCTATGGAGCCTTTGCCTGGTCGCCCGACAGCAAATACCTGGTGGGTTACCGCATTCATCCCGTAGAAGATTCCGCGGTGTATTACGTGCTCACCGATGTGCCTGGCACCACCCGCGGGCAGCTGCGCTCCCATCCCTACAAACAGCCCGGGGACCCTTTTACCACCTTTGATATGTACCTGTTCACCATGGAAGGAAAAACCACTACAAAGGTGAAAACAGACAGGATAGATTTCTTTGATGCACCGGCGCTGCACTGGCGTGATAAAGACCCGCGCTATTTCCTCTATGAAAAAGTGGACCGTGGCCATCAGCGCTTCCGCGTGATAGAAGTGGATGCCGCCAATGGCAACACCCGCACCATACTGGATGAGCAAACGCCTACTTTCATCTATGAATCCCGCCTCTATACCCATTACCTGCCGGAAACCAACGAATTGCTGTGGACTTCTGAAAAGGATGGATGGAGGCACATCTACCTGGTAAATACTCTCACCGGTGAAGTGAAGAACCAGGTAACAAAAGGCAACTGGGTAGTCAGGGAAATAGACAGCATAGACGCAAAGAAAAGAGAGATATGGTTCAGGGCAGGCGGCAGGAACGCCGGGGAAGATCCTTACTTTGTTCACTACTACCGTACAGACTTTGCGGGGAAGCACCTGCTTGACCTGACACCGGCTGCCGGAAACCACCAGGTATTCTTTTCTCCCGACAGGAAATATTTTATTGACAAATACTCGCAGGTAAATGTACCACCGGTGAATGAACTGCGCCGCACGGCCGACGGCAAACTGATCACCGTGCTCGAGAAGGCGGACGTAAGCGGCTGGAAAGCTACCGGCGTGCCTTTCCCCATTCCCTTCACCGCGAAAGGCCGGGATGGTAAAACAGATATCTGGGGCGTCATGTGCAGGCCAACGGATTATGATTCCACCAAAATGTATCCCGTAGTGGAAAACATTTATGCTGGCCCGCAGGATGCTTTTGTACCAAAAAGCTTCATGAGTTATTATAACGATATGCAAAGCCTGGCCGATCTTGGATTTATTGTGGTACAGATAGATGGCATGGGCACCGCCAACCGCTCAAAGGCATTTCATGATGTATGCTGGAAAAATCTTGCTGATGCAGGATTCCCCGACCGCATTCTCTGGATAAAGGCGCTGGGGGAAAGGTATCCTTTTGTGGATACCTCACGGGTAGGGCTATACGGAACTTCTGCCGGTGGACAAAACGCGTTGGGTGGCCTGCTTTTCCATCCCGAATTTTATAAAGCAGCAGTGGCTTCCTGTGGTTGCCATGATAACCGGGTGGATAAACAATGGTGGAACGAACAATGGATGGGCTACCCGGTGGGAAAGGAATATGAAGAGCAATCCAATGTAACGAACGCCGGTAAATTACAGGGCCGCCTGCTCCTGATAGTAGGCGAGGCGGATACCAATGTGCCGCCCGAATCTACCTATCGCGTGATCAACGCGCTGATCAAAAAGGGAAAGTCTTTCGAATTCCTGCCGGTGCCTGGCATGGGGCACAGCGACGGTGGCCCATACGGACGCATTAAACGCCGCGATTTCTTTGTAAAAAATCTCCTGAATACCAATCCGCCAGACAGAAATATAAACGAGTAAATTATGCCTCTTTTGAAGAAACTATACCCGCTGCTTACCTGTCTGCTGTTACAGCAGGTAACCGCTGCCGCCCAGTCGGCCGACAATGACCTGTATCTCCAGTCCAGTGAAGTGAATAATATCATGGTGCAGTATGATGCGGATGCCGGTAACCTGCACCGTTTTTATTTTGCAGATAATTCACCGGAGCGGCTTTCCCGCATGACCGTCCTGGTGAAGAGCTACCAGCAACGGCTGGAGCAGCTGAACTATGCATCGCTGAATGTAGGCGCGCAGGTAGACTATACCCTGTTTAAACGCCGGTTATTACAGGCACAGGAGGAGCTTACGCTGGCGCTGCAGGAAAGCGCGCAGATAAAAAAATGGTTTCCCTTTGCAGAGAAGATCTCCCAGGTGGAGCAGCACCGGCGCCGCGGGGAAAAACCGGATGCCCCGGCATTGGCGGCACAGCTGAGCGATATGGCAAAGGAAATCACTAGGAGCAGGCAGCAACTGGAAACCGACAGCTCGCTCACCCTGCAGCAGCTTCGCAGGGGAGTTGCCACCATCAAAGGTTTGCGGGAAGCATTAGGCAGCGTGTTCACTTTTTATAATGGTTATGACCCGCTTTTCTCCTGGTGGGTGCCGGCGCCGTACAAACAGGTAGACAGCCTGCTGAAAACCTACAGCGCTGCTTTTTATAATAAAGAAAAAAGTACTGCCCGTATGCCGGACGACGGAAGCGGCATTGCCGGCCATCCTATCGGAAGAACGGCGCTGATCAAAGGGTTGCAGGAGGAAATGATCCCTTACACCCCGGAAGAGTTACTGGCTATTGCCAACAAGGAATTTGCCTGGTGCGATGCGGAAATGGAAAAGGCCACCCGTGAAATGGGATTGGGGACCGACTGGAAAGCCGCTATGGAAAAGGTGAAGAACAGTTATGTGCCCCCGGCAGATCAACCGGCGGCTATGATGAAGCTTTATAACGAATCCGTGGATTTTATAAAGCAGCATAACCTGATCACCCTGCCGCCACTGGCAGAAGAAACCTGGCGTATGATCATGATGACGCCGGAACGGCAGCTGGTAAACCCCTTCTTCACCGGCGGGG
>NZ_DATCRD010000239.1:0-53121 GCF_036569185.1 Chitinophaga sp. | reverse complement strand
GAAAGCCACCTTTGATGAAGCCACCCAGGAAGTAATGGTAGGAGGTAAGGTGTTCAAGATGTAAAGCGCGGATTTTGTCTGACTTAGGATTTAGATGATTTCGCTGATTACGCTGATTTGATTACTTTGGATTTAAAAGGATTTGGGGAGATTTAAGCGAATACTTTCGCCTAAATCTCCCCAAATCTTTTTAAAATCATTACAAAATCAAATCAGCGTAATCAGCGAAATCATCCTAATCCAGAGTCAGACAATCTCACATTCCTGATCTCACCCCCTAAATAGGCGAATCTCTCCCCCTTGTTTCAGGATGAATCATCCGAATTTTACCCCTGTCAACCAATGTAATGTGTGGCACATGGCTGCCGTCATTTTCAAAAGTAATATCCAACGTTATGAAGAAAAGCTACTGTAGTGTGTGGTCTTTTTTACGGATAACATATGTTGTCCTCTTGTCCCTGACCACTTTGCCACTCTTTACTTTTGCCGCCGAAAAACCGGCTGGTGTCATTATTACCGGTAAGGTAACCGATGAAAAAGGCAATGCCCTGATAGGTACCACTATTGTGGTGGAGGGCACCCAGAAATCCACTTCCGCCGACGCGGATGGTAATTACCGGATAGATGTGCCCGATGGCCGGCGGGTACTGGTATTTTCCTGTATAGGATATATTACCCGTAAAGTGCCGCTGGGTAGCGGGTCTGTATTGAACGTAAAAATGCAGCCCGACGAAAAGAACCTGGGGGAGGTAGTAGTGGTGGGTTATGGTGTGCAGAAGAAAGTGACCGTTACCGGCGCGGTGGCGTCTATCGGTACAAAAGAATTACTGCAGTCGCCCGTGGCCAACGTATCCAATATGCTGGTAGGGCGCTTACCCGGCCTGATAGCTGTGCAACGCAGCGGGGAGCCGGGTCAGGATGGTTCCAGCCTGAAGATCCGTGGTATTGGTACCCTGGATGCCGGATCCGGCTCCGATCCGCTTATCATGGTAGATGGTATTGAACGCTCCAATATCAACCAGATAGATCCCAACGAAATAGAAACCATCAATATCCTGAAAGATGCGTCTTCTACCGCAGTGTACGGGGTGAGAGGCGCCAACGGCGTTATCCTGATCACCACCCGCCGTGGGAAACTCGGGCCCCCCAGGCTGAGCTTAACCTCCAACCTGGGCCGGCAAAGTCCTACCCAGCTGCCCAAAATGGTGAGCAGCTATGATTACGCTCTCCTGAAAAATGAAGCGCTGAAAAATGATGGGAAGGAGCCTTATTTCACACAGGAGGACCTGGAACTGTTCAAATCCGGGAAAGATCCGGTGTTCCACCCCAGCGTAGACTGGTTTGATGTAATGCTGAAACCCTATTCATTGCAGTCGCAGCACAACCTGAATATCAGCGGTGGCACCCAGCTGGCGAGGTACTTTATTTCAGGTGGTTATTTTGATCAGAACGGGGCATACCGGTATGCCGACTATAACCCCGAGTTCAGCGCCAATCCAAAATACAAGCGGTATAACTTCCGCTCCAACTTCGATTTTGATGTAACGCCACTGTTTACGGTGAAGGTAAATCTTGGCGGACAGGTAGAGAATCAAAACTACCCGGCCAAATCTGCCGGTGATATTTTCTTTGATGTGCTCTCTGCCAATCCCTTCAGTAGTCCCGGTATTGTAGATGGCAAGCTGGTAACCATTTCCGGCGCCGTAAATGGCAGGAACCCGTTGCTCACCATGCTCAATGCAGGCTACCAGCAACTGTTCAAAAGTAACGTGAATTCTTCCGTTATCCTGAACCACAAACTGGATTTTATTACAGCCGGTTTATCAGCCCGTGGTACCATTGCCTATGATAGCTGGTACAGCCACTCTGTGAGGCGCTCCAAGAATAATGTGACTTACCTCGCTGTGAAAGACCCTGCCAATGCCGGTAATGTTTTGTATGTACCGCAGGGCGAAGAGACCACGCTTGGCTTCAGCGAGGGATATGATAAGAACCGCAAAATATACGGTGAACTGGCGCTGGATTATAACCGGACTTTTGGCCCGCACAATATAACCGGGTTGCTGTTGTATAATCAAAGCAAAGCCTATTCGCCCAACCTTACCTATAAAGTGCCCAATGCCTACCTGGGCATGGCCGGCCGCGTTACCTACAATTACAAAAGCCGCTATCTGGTGGAATTCAACATGGGATATAACGGTTCGGAGAACTTCCCGGAAGGTAGCCGGTTTGGCTGGTTTCCCGCGTATTCAGTTGGTTGGGTAGCCTCCGATGAGCCTTTCTTCCCCAAAAATAAATACCTCACTTTCCTGAAAATAAGAGGTTCTTATGGAGAAGTAGGTAATGATAAACTGTCAGATATTTTCAGGGGTGGCTCGCGCTTCCTGTACCTGCCTTCTGCTTTTGTGTATGGCGGTGGATATAATTTCGGAGAGGTGGGCTCTTCTTACCAATGGTATGGAGGTTCTTATGAAGGTAAACTTGGCAACCCCGATGTTACCTGGGAAAGAGCAAAGAAATCGAATATTGGTTTGGAGATGAAATTGTTTGATAACCGCTTCTCTTTTACCGGTGATTATTTCCAGGAGAAGCGCAACAATATCCTGGCCATGCGCGGCGCGGTGCCTGGTATTGTGGGTGTGAGCGACCTTCCCGCGTATAACCTGGGCAGGGTAAGCAATAAAGGTTTTGAAATGGAAGCCGGTTATAATGATCATGTAGGCAAGGTGAATTACTGGCTGAAGGCCAACTATTCCTTTGCCCGTAACAAGATAGAATTTAAAGATGAGGCCCCGCGTTCCTATCCTTATCAGAATGAAACCGGTAACCCGGTAGGCCAGTACTTTGGCCTGGTGGCGGAAGGATTGTTTAACAGCTGGGATGAGATCAATGATGCAAAAAGACCGCAATCCTCTTATGCTCCCGGTGTGAACGGCCGCGATGCCCTGCAGCCCGGTGATATCCGCTATAAAGATGTGAACGGCGATGGTATTATTAATAACGACGACCAGATGCCTATAGGCTATTCACAGTTCCCACAGATCATTTATGGTTTTTCCTTTGGTGGGTCCTTTAAAGGATTTGATGCGTCCCTGTTGTTCCAGGGTGCAGGCAGGGCGTCGGTTTACCTGGAGCAAATGGCGGCATGGCCTTTTGATACCGACTGGCGCAATGCTATGACTGTTCACCTGGAACGGTGGACAGAAGAAAGATATAAGGCAGGAGAGAAGATCACTTTCCCGCGGTTGTCGCAAAGCCCTGCCGGTAATAACTATCAGCGTTCCAGCTACTGGCTGAAAGATGCCAGTTATCTGCGGTTGAAGAACGTGGAGATCGGTTACACATTTACCGGCGGTATTTTAAAACGTGCAAAGATCGGGAGCGTGAGGATGTATGCCAATGGTATGAACCTGGTTACGTGGTCGTCGCTCAAAACCTATGACCCTGAAGCGCCGGATGGCCGTGGACAGTTTTATCCGCAGCAAAAAGTGTATAACGTAGGGTTGAATCTGCAGTTCTAAAAAAACAAACTATGCAACAAGTAAAATACTATATCATATTAAGCCTGCTGTTGGGCGCTTTCTTTTCCTGTACAAGGGATTTTCTTGAAAAACCGCCATCCGTGGATATTACAGAGGATACTATTTTCTCGAAGATCAGGAATGCAGAAACATTTTTATACGATGTATACAGCAACAGCATGCCTTCGGGCCTGCCAACCGGGTGGAGCAATTCCACCAGCGGCGGTATTGTAGCCGGCGTACTTGCAGCCGCCTGTGATGAAGGGGATATTGCCGACAGCTGGCCTGGCGCCAACCGTTTTAACGAAGGGCAGTGGGATGCCAACGACAACCCCGAAGATGATTTCAGTACCCACTATAAAGCCATCCGTAAGGCCAATATTTTTATGGAGCGTATTGACGGCGTACCGGATGCCAGCGGGGAATACAAAACACAGCTGAAGGCGGAAGCCCGCTTCCTGCGCGCCCTGCAATATTTTGAGCTGGTGAAGCGCTACGGCGGCGTGCCTATTGTGGACAGGCGTTTGCTAAACAGCGATAACCTGAAGCTGCCCCGTAATAAACTGGAAGATTGTATCAATTTTATTGTGTCCGATTGTGACGCCGCTCTTGGCGCATTGCCTGCTGCGCAGGAAGGTTTCCTGCGGGGCCGTATCAGCAAAGGCGCGGTGCTGGCGCTGAAATCGCGGGTACTGTTATATGCGGCAAGTCCCTTGTTTAACAGCGCTACTGCTTATGTAGCCACCACCGATGCCACAGCTACCCTGGTAGGCTATCATAACTATGATGCAGCCCGCTGGCAGAAAGCGGCCGATGCCGCCAAAGCGGTGCTGGACTGGGCGCCTACCGGCAGCTGCCGCCTGATCACCGAATTCGGAGTGGATAATAATTATGAATATGTATGGTCGCAGCCGGATAATGCGGAGATCATCCTGGCTAATAAATCCAATGGCCGTTGGGGTATTTACGGCGACTATTTCAACTTCACCATGCCGGTAAATATTTATGGAGGATGGTATGGTATTTCTGTGCCGATGAATTTTGTAAAACTCTATGAGAAGAAAACCGGCGGCGCCCAGATCTGGCCACAGTCGGGCGATAATGCCAATGCCATGTACGCTTCGCTGGACCCCCGCTTTGCGCAATCTGTAGGGTATAACGGGGCCAGCTGGAACAGTGAAATAGGCGCCGTGCAGATGTATATCAAACCGGATGGAAAACCGGCGCTGCATGGAGGCGACCGTGGCGGCGGGCAGTGGATGCACAAATTCCTGCCACGCAGCGTTACCTGGTCTACTTATGGCGCTACCATCAACTGGCCTGTGTTCCGCCTCGCAGAATTTTACCTCAACTATGCAGAAGCGCTGAATGAAGCGCAGGGGCCGGTTGCAGAAGTATATACTGCTGTGAATACCATCCGCGCCCGTTCAGGCATGCCTGCACTTTCAGGTAAATCAAAAGAGGAAATGAGAATGGCTATACGAAATGAGCGGGCAATAGAACTGGCATTTGAAGAGCACCGCTACTGGGATGTACGCCGCTGGAAAATTGCCGGTGATGAAGGTGTGATGAACGGAAAGATGTATGGGCTGAGATTAAAGCCTATCGACGGCAGCAGCGAATTTCATTTCGAACAGGTAGTGTTTGAACAACGGGTATGGAATGATAAGATGTACCTGTATCCATTTCCCAACACGGAAATATACAAGCAATACATCGTGCAAAACCCCGGCTGGTAAGCAGGGCGCCTGATCCTAAACTTCAAATCTGAAAAAATGAACTGTATATATAAATTAAGAACAACAGCATTGCTAACGGTAACGGGCACACTCTTTTCCCTTGCCGCATTAGCGCAATCTGCTACAGATACCGTTCCGGCAACCGCAGATACCACGCTGCAGGTACCAGTGGCATATGGAGAGCAGCCATGGTGGAAAGTAACCGGCGCTTATGGAAGAGTGAATGGCAGCGTGTTAAGGAAATCGGCGGCCGCTACGCTCAGCAATGGCCTTTACGGCCGCATACCCGGCCTCACGGTAATGCAGGGCAACGGCGAACCGGGTTATGATGCGCCTTCCATGGCTATACGCGGCCTCAGCTCTTACCGTGGTGCAGGGCTCCTTATTTTTGTGGATGGTTTTGAAAGTCCTTTTGACCAGCTGGCTGCAGATGAAATAGAAACGATCACTGTGCTGAAAGATGCCGCCGCCACCGCTATGTATGGTATCCGCGGCGCCAATGGCGTATTGCTGGTTACCACTAAAAGAGGCTTCAGCGGTAAACCTAAAATATCTTTCCGTGCGCAAACCGGTTTCCAGCGGCCGCAACGCCTGCCTGAGTTCCTGGGATCATACGATTATGCCACGCTTTATAATGAAGCATTACGCAATGAAGGCAAAACAGATAAGTATTCACCTGCCGACCTGGAGGCATATAAAAATGGAAACGATAAATACTTCCATCCTGATGTGAACTGGTATGATGAGGTGCTGAAGAAATCGGCGCCTATGTCGGAATACAACCTGAACCTCAGTGGAGGCAACAGCAATGCCACTTATTTTGTATCGCTGAATGTACTGAAGAATACAGGACTGTATAAAAATACCGATTCAAAAAGAGAGGAAAATTCCAACGCAAATTTCCTCCGGTATAATTTCCGTTCCAATGTAGATATTAAAGTGACAAAGCGGCTGAGCACTTCGCTTGACCTGGCGGGCAGGGTGGAAGACCGGAGCTATCCCGGTGCAGGCGCTCCTGAAATATGGGGCAATATGATGCTGATACCACCTAACGCATTTCCTGTGCGTAACCCCGATAATTCCTACGGAGGCACTTCGGTATACCGTGGCAACCCCGTAGGACTGGTACTTGGCCGCGGCGTAGCCACCACGCATGCCCGGGCATTGCAGGCCACCATGCGTTTCAGTTACAGCCTGGACCAGGTTACACCCGGCTTAAAGGCCGGGGCGGCAGTATCTTTCAATAACTGGTTCCAGGGCAATGATGATAAAACCAAACAGTTTGCTGTATTCCAGCTGCTGAAAGATCCTGCGGGCGATACCATCTATAATAAATTTGGCGATAACACCAGCATCGCGCAGAATGATGGGGTAAACGACCAGTGGAGACGCACCAATACCCAGTTCACCCTTACCTACAACCGCACTTTCGGGGAACATAGTATTGATGCATTGGCGCTTTACCAGCAGGATGTATATACTATTTCCGGTAACAACGTTCCCTATGCTCACCAGGGTACGGCAGGCAGGGTAACGTATGCGTATAAACGAAAATACATTGGTGAATTTTCCTTTGGCTATAATGGTTCCGAGAATTTCCCCAAAGGCAGGCGCTTTGGCTTCTTCCCGGCAGTATCCGCAGGCTGGATCCTGTCTGAAGAACAATTCCTGCAGCAGGCGCAGTGGATCAGTTTCCTGAAGCTGAGAGCTTCTTACGGGCAGGTGGGCAACGACCAGGTAGGTGGGCGCCGCTTCCCCTATAAGCAATATTATAACGGTGGCGCGGGCTACTACTTCGGTACCGATAACCGCTATGCCGGCGGTATGGACGAAGGAAGTCTTGCCAACCCGGACATCACCTGGGAAAAAGACCGCAGGGCCAATATCGGTATTGACGCTTCGCTGCTGCGTAACAGGGTCACCCTGGCATTCGACTTCTTTGATGAAAAAAGAAAAGATATCCTGGCCGAAAGATATGGCGCTATTCCCGGCTATATTGGCGTAGGACTGCCAGCAGAAAACGTAGGCAGTGTAAGGAACCGTGGCTTTGAATTGCAACTGGGCTACCAGAGCGAAGTAAAACGCAGCTTCAGCTATTTTGCTTCCGCTTCCGCTGCTTTTGCCCGTAATAAAATATTATACATGGCAGAAGCGCAACAGCCCTATACCTACCTTAACCGCACCGGGCAAAGCATTGGCCAGCCTTTTGGATTGCAGGCTATCGGTTTCTTTAAAGATGAAGCCGACATCAGCGCCAGCCCCCAGCAGATCTTTGCGCCTGTGAAGCCTGGTGATATCAAGTACAAAGACCAGAACGGCGATAACATCATTGATATATACGATGAAGTGGCCATTGGCAAACCACTGTTGCCGGAATGGACATTCGGTTTGCACCTGGGTGTACAGTACAAAGGATTTGATCTCGACGCATTTTTCCAGGGCGTTGCCAATCGCAGCGTGATGTTGTCCGGCCCGCTGGTATGGGCATTTGTGAATGACGCCAAAGCCGCCCCCATCGCCATGGGAAGGTGGACGCCCGAAACTGCGGCAACTGCTACCTACCCACGGCTCACCACTGCCGCCAACGACAACAACTACCGCTCTTCGGATTTCTGGCAACGCAACGGCAGCTTTGTAAAGCTGCGCAATATAGAACTGGGATATACTTTCCCCACATCATTATTGTCGCGCATCAGGATGCAACAGTTACGGGTATACGTAAACGCCGTGAACGTATTTTCATTGGATCATATTCATTTTGCAGATCCTGAAACATTAAGCGGATATCCTGCCATGCGCTCTGTGAACGCTGGTATACGTGTGCAATTATGATCATCATCTCAACAAAAAATTTCAATGTTATGAAATATAGATTTTGGTTACTTTTTACAGGAGTGGTTACCATCATTTCCCTTTCCTGTAAGAAGGATTTCCTGGACAGGCAGATCAGTACAGAGCTTACCAAAGATGAAGTGTTTTCTTCGTATGCCCGTACCCGTGATTTCCTGATAGGCACCTACGCTTACCTGCCTGATGGCTTTAACCGGCTGGACAATGCCATGCTGGACGCCGCTACAGATGACGCAGAGTTTACCTGGGAAGGCAGCGCCATTCAACGTTATAATAACGGCAGCTGGAATCCCTACATCAACCCGGACGATAACTGGAATGCCAGGTACACGGCTATACGCCGCACCAATCTTTACCTGGAGCAATCCGGTAACGTGGACCTTAATATGTATAAGCTCAACCCGGACCCAACCGCGCAGCAGACCTACCGCAATATGACGGCCGACCTGGAGCGCTGGCGTTATGAGAACCGCTTTCTCCGCGCCTATTTTTATTTCGACCTGGTTACCCGCTATGGAGGCGTGCCGCTTATTACCAAAACACTGGGATTGTCAGATAGTCTTAACCTGTCACGCAATTCCTATGATGAATGCGTACAGTTCATTGTTTCGGAATGCGATTCCGCGGCGGCGCACCTGGGTGTAACTGTAGCCGACAATGATCTTGGCCGGGCTACCAAAGGAGCTGCACTGGCGCTGAAAAGCAGGATGCTGCTTTACTATGCGAGCGACCTGAATAATAAAGGACATGTGAAGGAACGATGGATAGCAGCGGCCAAAGCAGCCAAAGAAGTGATTGATCTGAATGTATACCAGCTGGAAAGCAATTACCGGGGACTGTTCCGCAGCACTACCAGCAAGGAGATCATTTTTGCGCATCGCTATGCGCCCGGCAATGGCTTTGAACGGGCCAACTATCCCATTGGTTATGACGGAGGCAGCAGTGGCACCACGCCTACGCAGAACCTGGTAGACGCCTATGAGATGACTGATGGCAGTGCGTTTAACTGGAATAATCCCGATCATGCGCAGCATCCGTACGATAACCGTGATCCTCGTTTAGCCATGACCGTGATCCTCAATAATTCACAATGGAAGGGCCGCGCCGTGGAAGCCTTCACCGGCGGCCGTGAAGGAGCAGGGGTAGACCGTGCTACCAAAACAGGTTACTACCTGAAAAAGTACGTGGATGAAAACCTGGACCTGTTACTGAATAAAACCAGTGTGCATACCTGGATCTTATTCCGCCTGGGTGAAATATATCTCAACTATGCAGAAGCCATGAACGAGGCATATGGCCCCGACCAGGATCCGCAGGGCTTTGGCTTAACAGCTGTCCAGGCCGTGAATAAGGTACGCGACCGCAGTTCTGTGAAGATGCCGCTGCTGCAGACCGGCCAGTGGAATACCGCCACCCTGCGTACTAAAATACGGAATGAAAGGAGAGTGGAGCTGGCATTTGAAGAGCATCGCTACTGGGATGTGCGTCGCTGGGAACTGGGCGTGGCATTGTTTAACTCACCTGTATATGGCGTAAAAATAACCCGTATCAATCCCACTACGTTTAAGTATGAAAAGATGGAAGTGGAAGGAAGGGTATTCCAGCCAAAAATGTACTGGTATCCCGTGCCGCAGGCGGAGAAAATGAAATCGCCTGCGCTTACGCAAACACCGGGCTGGTAAGTACGGGATCATGGATATTTTAAAAGATGATTGATATGAATATTGGAAAGGTGCTCCGGGGCGCAGTAATATGCGTCCTGGGCTTAAGCTTACATGCCGGCGCTGCCGTGCCCCGCACTTATTATATAGATGCGCTCATGGGGAACGACGCCAATAACGGGTTATCGGAACAACAACCCTGGCGCAGTTTACAGCGGGTGAATACGCATGTTTTTGAACCGGGCGACCAGATCCGTTTTCGCTCCGGCCGTATTTACGAAGGACAACTGAAGCCGGAGGGCAGCGGCCATGCAAAGCAACTGATCACTATTGATCAGTATGGAGAAGGATACAAACCGCGTATTCAGGGTAATGGCGTTATGCCCGCGGCCTTATATTTACTGAATGCAGAAGGTTGGGAGATCCGCAACCTGGATATTTCCAACTATGGTCCCGATATAAAAGCTCAGCGTGCCGGCGTGCTGGTGCAGTTAACCAACTATGGCACCGGCTCCGCTATTTACCTGAAGCAGCTGGATGTGCATGATGTGAATGGAAGTCTTGTTAAAAAAGACGGAGGCGGGGCAGGCATTATTTTCAGCAATGGAGGCCGGCAAACCCCTTCCCGGTTCGACAGTATCCTGGTGGAAGATTGTACCATCAGGCGCTGCCAGCGGAATGGCATCCTGGTGAATGGCAACTGGTCGAGGTCCGACTGGTTTCCCAATGAACATGTGGTGATCCGTGGCAACCTGATAGAAGGCGTGCCAGGCGATGGCATTGTGCCCACCGGCTGCGATGGCGTGCTGGTAGAACATAATACTATGCGGGATTGCCCACGGTTGTTGCCCGACAGCGAATCTGCCGCAGGCATATGGCCATGGAGCTGTGATAATGCGCTTATTCAATACAACGAAGTAAGCGATCATAAAGCTCCCTGGGATGGCCAGGGTTTTGACTCCGACTGGAACTGCAACAACACCGTGATCCAGTATAATTACAGTCATGATAACGACGGCGGCTTTTTACTGGTATGCGATGATGGCAGCGCCCGCGCCCCGCAAAGCTGCGGTAATAAAGGCACCATTGTGCGGTTTAATGTAAGCGTGAATGATGGATTACGTACAACCGGCAAACATGCCGGTTTTGCACCGGTATTTCATATAACCGGTCCCGTAGTGAATACCCGTATTTATAATAACGTCATTTACCTGCCGGAAAGGGATATTAAGATGGATAGCACACTGGTGGAAATGGGCAACTGGTTTGGTTATGCCGACAGTACCTGTTTTGCCAACAATATCTTCTACACAAATAATACGGCAGATTATGTGATGAATCAAAGCAAACGTAATTTTTACAGCAACAATCTTTATTTCGGTACACACCTTAACCGCCCGGCAGATAAAGCAGCAGTTATAAAAGATCCGCAATTCATTGCAACGCCACTACCCGGTATGCCGGGAATGGAAGCGCTGAAAGTATTCCGGTTGCAACCGGGATCGCCCGCTTTGCAAAAAGGTATTGCATTACCGGATACTATCGCCACTGATCTGTATGGGAACAAGTTACAGGTGCACCAGAATATAGGAGTAGATGGGAAATAGGGAAGTGAGATAAACGCATTTTATTTTTCACTATAAAAATTCCATTTATGAACACAAGTATGAAAATCCTACTGGCGCTTACCTGCGCAGTAACCCTTTCCTGCGGTAAACAATCGGCCACCGCGGATCTTCAACCCATTGCAAAGGAAAAGAAATCGGCCGTTGCTGCTACTGTTACCTGGGAAACGGTGATTGACAACAGTTCATTTGCCAGCTATTCCGCATTTGAAGCAGCCTGGAACTACCTGTATCCGTGGGGCTCTGATCATAACGGTACCGCACGTATGTACGGAAGTACATCAGATCACAACCACATTTACCTGAATAGCGGCGTGCTTACGCTTAAGGCGGCACGGATCAACTGGAATGAAGGGAACAGCAGCAGCGATCCGTATTTGCCTATCCATTATCATAGCGGGGCAGTACATGCCAAGGCGCAGGTGCTGGTGAATGACCAGTTCCCCGACTGGGAAGTAAAGGGCGATTTCCAGGCGCCTTCTGTAGCCGGTTCCTGGCCTGCATTCTGGCTTACCGGTGTAAACAGCTGGCCGCCGGAAAGCGATATCCTGGAATTCAAGGGAAACAGCACCAACTGGCAGAATACTTTCAGGACCTGGCAGGATGTATCCAGTATTTTAACCAATGTTTCATCTCCTGGCAGCTGGCATACTTACCGTGCGTGGATCACCAAAGTGAGCGCTACCGATGTGAATATTCATTATTATATAGATGGTGTATGGAAAGGCATGCACACGGCTAATTTCGTGGGCAAGCCCATGTATATTATCATCAACCTGCAAATGGAAGGATCCAGTGGCAGCAATGGCCCTGCAGGGGATACTTACTATAATGCAAGAAATATTTATGTAGGACGCAACCGGGTGTCGTAATAATGAAGAGATAAAATCCCATATGCTGCCATGGCATATGGGATTTCTGTTACTGTTTAGCGGTTTGTACTAACTCCCTGATATAGTTGTTACCTCTGTCTCCCCCGTATAATATGTATAGTATAATAGTTTAAGTGATCAATGCTGTTTACCCCTTAAAAGACGACGCCGGAATCATACCATTACATCATCTTTTTTATACAAAATACTCATTTGAGTTAAGGAATTCCCCATTCAGGTTACACCCGCTTGCTGGTCTTTGTTCACCTTTGCAATAACAAAAAACAGGTATAAAATGAATATCGTTATTACAGGATCTTTAGGGAATATAGGAAAGCCTTTAACCCAGGAACTGGTACAGAAAGGGCATGCCGTAACAGTTATCAGCAGGAAGGAGGAAAGGAAGAACGAAATTGAAGCAATGGGCGCCAAAGCCGCCATAGGCGCTATGCAGGATGCCGGTTTCCTGGCCGCCACCTTTAAGGGAGCGGATATTGTTTACCTGATGGAGTCGTGGGAAGGCATGGGCAGTTTATTCGACAGGGACGCAGATTTTGTAGCCGCTTTCCGCAACATCGGGAATAACTACAAACAGGCGGTAGAACAATCAGGTGTAAAACGGATTGTGCACCTCAGCAGTATAGGCGCTCATACGGATAAGGGAACCGGTAGCCTTTTTCTTCATCATACCGTGGAAAACATCCTGCAACAATTGCCCGGTGATGTTGCTATAAAGTTTATGAGGCCGGTGAGCTTTTACACTAATATATTCAGGTATATGGAAACCATCAGGAAGCAGGGAGCTATTATACAAAGCTATGGCGGTGATCGGAAAGAGCCCTGGGTGTCGCCCCTGGATATTGCCGCTACTGTTGCAGCAGAAATGGAAAAGCCTTTTAACGGAAGAACCATACATTATTTAGCAAGCGAAGAAGTATCCCCCAACGAAGTGGCTGAAATTATAGGCGAAGCCATTGGAAAACCGGATTTGAAATGGCTGGTAATCCCCGGGGAACAGATGCTGGATCATATGTTGGAGGCAGGTATGAATGAGTGGATCGCCAAAGGTTTGGTGGAGATGCAGGCCGCACAGGGAAGCGGCAGCCTGTACGAAGATTATTATAAAAACAGACCTGTTATGGGCAAAGTAAAACTGGCAGATTTTGCGAAAGAATTTGCGTTCATCTATCATAAATAAAAAAATAAAAAGAAATGAAAAGAGCACTCATTACCGGGGCTAATAGAGGTATTGGTTTTGAAACCGCCCGCCAGTTGCTGCAACAGGGATATTACGTTTACCTTGGCAGCCGTAGCGCAGAAAATGGCCAGGCGGCAGTAGAAAAGCTTAAAGCCGCAGGATTAAATAATGTGATGGCTATACAACTGGATGTTACCGATCCTGGTTCGGTAAAAGCCGCCCGTGCCAGCGTAGGAAGGGAAACTGATGTGCTGGATGTGCTTGTGAATAATGCGGGTGTTCTCGGCGGTTTCCCCCAGGCGGCACTTTCATCAGGGATAGAGGAATTTAACGAAACGCTGGATACCAATTTATATGGGGTTATAAGAGTGACACAATCATTTGTGGATTTGTTGCGGAAATCTCCCCAGCCGCGTATAGTCAATGTCTCTTCCAGCGGATGTTCACTTACCCTGCACTGCGATCCCACCTGGAAATATTACAGCCATAAAGCGGTGCTCTACAATTCCTCCAAAGCAGCACTCAATATGTATACCATTAACCTGGCCTACGAATTACGCGATACGCCATTTAAGGTGAATGCCGTATGCCCCGGTTTTGTTGCTACTGATTTTAACAATTACCGTGGAACAGGCACTGTACAGGAAGGCGGCGCCCGCATTGCCAAATATGCGATGATTGGTGATGACGGCCCATCAGGGAAATTTATCAGCGAGGAACATAACCCCGAAACCGGGGAAACGCCCTGGTAATACATAACAGATCTATTTCGTAAATTTATAGTATGAAAAAGGAAGAAAATACGTTTTATAAATTTGAATCATTATCCGACTTTCACCGGGTGTTTGGGCTGCAAAAGCCCTTACACCCCCTGATCAGTTTTATTGATATCAAAAATATGCAGTTTAATGCCGATGGGTTTCCTCCTTCTATTGTGCTCAATTTTTATAAGATTGCCTATAAAATATATGTTTGCGGAAAAGCCAGGTACGGGCAAAACTACTACGACTTTGGCGAGGGAGGATTAGTGTTCACCGCACCTAACCAGATATTTGAATCTCCCGATGATACAGCGCATTCGGGCTATTTGTTGCTTATACACCCTGATTTCTTTTTATCCTATCCCCTGGCAAAGAAAATAAGGGAGTATGGTTTCTTCTCTTATGCGGCCAATGAAGCATTGTATTTGTCGGAGAAAGAAAAGGCCACTATTATGGCAATATTCTCCATCATGGATGAAGAATTAAACAGCCGGATAGATGATTTTAGCCAGGATGTAATTATTTCCCAGATTGAGTTACTGCTGAATTACAGTAACCGTTTCTATAAGCGCCAGTTCATTACAAGAAAGGCAGCCAACAGCGGAGTATTACAAAAACTGGAAGAAACGCTGGAGGCATATTTTAATACAGAAAAGCCTTCCACGCAGGGAATCCCTACTGTACAATATCTTTCGGAGCAATTAAATATATCGGCGAGTTACTTAAGCGATATGCTGCGCTCCTACACAGGACAAAATGCACAGCAGCATATCCATCATAAGATCATCGAAAAAGCAAAGGAGAAATTATCGACCTCAGATTTATCCGTTGCTGAAATTGCTTACCAGCTGGGTTTTGAGCATCCACAATCCCTCAGCCGCCTGTTTAAAACAAAAACAAAGCAGTCGCCTTTGGAATTCAGGCAATCATTTAACTGATAACAGCTCATTAGTAGAATACAGCTATGCTGTCTGGTTTCCAGTTGGTATCGTTAAGGTCTACCTCTATGCCACTGCCAGCGGGAGGAAAGAGATTCCCTTTAAGAACGGTACGTTTGCCGGTTTCAAACTTCACATCCTTAATCACCTTGCTGGCCAGCAGGGTGCCATTATTGCCCCAGCACATCACCGTGATAGACGGAACTGTGTAACTGCCCTGCAAAGGAAAATAGGCCTGTGTTTTAAAGCCTGGTTTACCCTGGTTGTAAGCAGGTATCTGGAACCGGTAACCGGTGTAATTGGAGTAGGCGGTTCCGTTAGCAGGGTTACTCACTTCCCCGGTAGGGAAATTGAATACTCTCGGTATGCCGCCAAAGCGGATGTCCATCCACGCGGCATCTGCGGGCAACGGATCCTGGATAATGAATTGCAGCCGGGCTACAATCCTGTCGAGTGATACTTTTGCATTGGCTGGTCCGTTTACCACCATTTCAAAGTGCGTACTGAAGGCATCACTGCCAGGGTATTTGAAACCCGCGTTGGTAACGTGGGAGAGGTATTCATCTCCGGTGGCTAATAATGTAAATTTATAATTGCCGGGTGGCAATGTATCCCTGATAATACCAAAAGAAGCAGTTCCCGCCTCCTGTACAATTACACGTTTTATAGCTGCCTGCGCGCCTGTGCCGTACACTTTGTAATAAAGGTATTTTACGTGCCCATCCAGGGAGTCTTTTGCAAGTGATGCAGCATCGGATGTTTTTCTTCCAAAACTATCCAGCTCCTGTGTAAAACCTCCGGCATCGAAGGTAACAGGGAATGCAGTTTCATCGCTGTTTCCGGGTACTGTAGTATTGCCGGATGATTCTTTTTTGCAGGAAAGCAGTAGCATAGCCGCGGCGAGCGATACGAGGGGAATGTAGGTAGACATGGTTGAAGAATTTAGCATGTTTAAGTTATGCTTTATCTGTCGCCTTTTTTGTTACTTGTAATAGTAAACTTTGAATCATGTAAACGCATATTGGTAGCTGGTTCCAGGTATATTAAAATCGTAGAGGCCAGTCTGCAGACCGGCCTCTACGATTTTATCCAAATATTTGTTACATATATTTTTTCAGGTACCCGCTTTTGGCAAGGAAGGCTTTATAATCTTTTATATCAAGGATTTCTTTTATTGCCTGTTTTTTATCTGTAGCCTTAATAAAATATTGCTGCGTAATTTTATAGCCCATCCAGTAACCGAGATCGCGGGGCCGGTCATCTTTCCTGGAAACATCATACAGCCAGTCTTTGAACTCAGTGCTATCCATTCTTGTTACAAACTCTTTGCATAACCAGTCTTCGTTTTTGTTCCCATAGTCAACTACAAGCTGGTTGGTATTTGCGCCGGATATCAGTTCCCCTAAGAAATCAGCGCTGCCTTCCACGATGCTTTGTTGTAATAGGGTAGGGTGTTCCAGCCAGTGCTTCTGTTGAAAATGGATCAGTTCATGTGCTACGATGAACGGCACGTTGTTGATGTCGGATTGTTTTTCGGCACCAATAAACAGCCCATCTTCGTTAAAAGTACCGCCGGAATTCCAGGCGCCTATCACGAAGTAAACAGGTGGATATTTAGCTTCCCGGTACCAATATTTTAACGCATAGAATGCGCTCCTGCATTGTTTTTCCTTTTCTTTCATCAATAGGGTGGTGGCTCTTACTTTTTCGTATTCAGCCTGGCGTTTTTTAACCATTCCGAATAAATGGCTGGCGCTCCTGATCCTGTCGGGGATAAATCCTTTCACACCGGCACTACCGATATCGATATAGCCGCTGCCAAAGGGGTTGACCGTAGTATCTTTTTTAAAGAGATCAAAAGCTTTCCAGAAATTATCAATGTCTTTTGTGAGAAAAACAGCACTGTCGGGATCACTTGAAAAAACGGTTTGGGCTTGAGTACGGGCACTAACAATTACAAATGCCAGCAATGGCAGACAAAATTTTAACATAGCAAATTGGTTTTAAAATGGCAGGCGCAAAATAGAATATTCCGGGAAGAAAAAAAATTACCGGGGAGATAATTTGTTACCTGGAACGTGTCATGTATTTATGCCCCGGATGTTTAAACCTGTTGAAGAAAACTGGTTTAAACATCCTGCATTAATGCGGATCTGCCGCCATCTACCAGGTAAGTGGTGCCTGATGAAAACGCTGCGTAGGAGCTGGCCAGGAATACGCACCAGCCCCCAATTTCTTCCGGTGTGCCCAATTTTTTTACCGGGTGCAGGTTTTCGGTACGTTTTCTTTCCTCCTCGGGTGAAGGAAATGAATTGAACCAGGTTTGATTTCCAGGTGTGTCAATAAAACCAGGCGCTACGCCTACCGTGCGTATCAGCGGGCCCCATTCAATAGCAAGACTCCGTACCAGCCCTGTAAGCGCGGTTTTGGCAACATTGTAGGGAAAACATCCGGGTATGGTAGAGAAGGCGTGGTTGGAGGTGATAATAATGATCACACCATTTCCTGTTTTTTCAAGATGTGTTTTGCAGGCCCTGGCAAGTTCCCAGTGCGATGCCAGGTTTAATTGGATATTCCGGTTCCAGTCATCTTCAGAACAATTCGCGGCGCCGGTGAAAACATTGCCTCCTGCGCATGAAATCACAATGTCGATACGCCCCTGCCGCTGCGCTACGGCGTTTACAAAACCAGTAACGCTACTCTTGTCTGTTACGTCTACTGCAGTTATCCCGGCGCTCCCGTTAATATCGCAGCCTTCTACAGTAGCGCCGGCGCGGGCCATCATTGCTGCAATGCCGGCTCCTATACCCGACGCTGCACCGGTAACAATGACCACTTTCTTGTCCAGGTTTATTTCAAGCGACATACCATCTGTTTAAAATTGTTTTGAAAGACAGGCATCTTATTATCTCCCCGGAAATTACAAATAAACCACCACTCCATAGGCAGGCATACAGTTCTAAACGCATAATGCCGGCATGGAAAATGTTTGTGCAGGCACACCGGTGAAAGGAAGTTGTACGGCAAACAAAGAGCCGCTATCGGGATAAGTTTGCAGTTGCTGCTTTGTTAACCCGTCTTTTGCAGTGGTAATAAAAAGCTGGTTCATACCGGCGCCGCCAAAGGTGCAGGAGGTTACATGGGGGGCATCTACCCATACTTTACCAGTCAGCTCACCGGTGCGCGGATGATACCGGTGTACGGCATTGCCTCCCCACATGGCTACCCAAAGCATCCCTTCATGATCAATGCACATGCCATCCGGTAAGTCCTTTGTTGTGGTAACGATCCTGCTATTGCCCAGGGTACCTGATAGCAGGTCGAATTCATACGCCCTGATATTGCGTTCCAGGGTATCAATGTAATACATGGTTTTATTGTCGGCCGACCAGCAGATGCCGTTTGAAATACTGATCCCGTCCAGCATTTTTCTCAGGGTGCCGTCGTAACAGTACAATGCGCCCTTATAAGGAAGCCCTCCTGTATGCATGGTGCCAAACCACAGGCGTCCCATGGCGTCGCATTTACCATCATTGCATCGCAGCTCCGGGGCTTCGGCCTCAACAGGGGTAAGCACCAGGGGAGGCATACCGTTTAACGAAGACATAACCAGTCGCCCCTGCATAGCCAGCAGGAACCGGTCGTTACCGGCAGGAATAATCAGGCTGGTAAGACTGCCTGTATTCCACCGGCGATGCGCCCCGGAAACCGGGTCAAAACAATGGACCCGCCGGGAAAGGATATCAACAAAGTATAATTGCCGGCGATGTCCGTCCCATACCGGTCCTTCGCCAAGCGCAGCATCCGCCGGGTAAATCACCTGCGCCCTCCACTCTCTGTACCTGCTATACATAAAAGCCCGGTTTTGGTTGAAGGATACCGGGATGCTTTTCCATCTCCGTTTCCACGAGGTCAACGCCCAAACCCGGGCGGGCGCTCAGGTGAAGGTGCCCGTTTTTAACCATATCTGCAATCGGGTGAGTGATGATGGTATCTCTCCAGGGTACATCGTTAAACATAAATTCCTGCCGGAAAAAATTCGGAACTGCTGCACATACCTGCGCCGATGCCAGTGTGGAAAGCGGACCGTTAGGATTATGCGGCGCCAGCAGCACATTGTAGGCTTCCATCATAGCGGCCATTCTTTTCATTTCCGAAGGGCCGCCACAGCGGGTAATATCAGGCATCATGATATCGCATACATTTTTTTCCAGCAAAGGCCGGATGCCATGCCGGGTATAATGGCGCTCTCCCACGCAAATAGAAACATTGGAAGGGATACGCTCTCTCATTGCCCGGAGATTGTCTGCGCTTTCCGGTCCCGCAGGTTCTTCATACCAGGTGATATCCAGCGCTGCCAGTCGCTGCGCCATTTTTACCGCCACCCTGTAGTTCAGCATGGCATGGGTTTCTATCATGATATCGAAATCGGGGCCTACCGCTTCCCTTACCGCCTTGCTTACTTCAAATGCAAGATCCTGTTGTGCGGGCGTAAGCGTAAGGTTGGAAGAAAGATCTTCTCCGTATAAATAATTGGTATGTGCAAACGGGTCAAATTTTAAACCGGTGAAGCCGGCGGCTTTTACTTTCTTCGCCTGGGCTGCGTAATCAGCTGCATTATGACCACCGCCGGTAAACCAATAGTTGGCATACAGCTGTATTTCCTGCCGGTAGGCGCCGCCGAGTAACTCATAACAGGGCACTCCCAGCGCTTTCCCTTTCAGGTCGAGCAGGGCCATGTCAATGCCGCTGATAGCGCATAAACTGGCGCCATATGGTCCCATCCAGTTCAGATCGCGGTAAAGTTTTGTCCAGATAAAATCCGTTCTCATCGGGTCCAGGCCAATAATACGCTCGCCTACATGTTTGGCAGCATTGTAAACAATAGGGCTGCCGGGCCAGTTGGTGGCTTCGCCCACACCGGTAAGCCCGGTATCGGTATAAATTTTCAGCAGGGTCCAGTTATATTTCACTCCCTCAACAAGCCATACTTTTACATCAGTTATTTTCATGATCAGTATTTTTAATCTTTTGATTTGCTCATGGCAGACTTAATGTCATCGTTCCTTTCAGCGTTTTATTTTTAATATTGATCTTCCCGTCTGAATGAGGCGATCCGTAAAAAGGCTCCGATCCGTTATTGCTGTAATCCGCAATCAGCCACTGGATAGCGGCATCCTGCCACCAACAGCGGGAATGTTGTTTGCTGTCAGACAATACCTGTAATGTATTGCCCGTCTTATCAGAAAGGGAGGCATGCCAGATGAATTTTTTGGTAGACCTGAAATCATTTGATCCCAGTTCATTGGCATCATCTTTCCAGGGGCCTTTGGGCATCACGCCAAATTCTTCCACTGCATTCAGCTGCTTCGCATTAAGATGTGCTTCACCACTATTCCTGCCTATATCATCGGGGTTATAACTGCTGAATTCTCCTTTACGCACCCAGCTAAGGGTTTCAAATGTTGGCGGAAGCTGCATGAGCAGGCCATACTGGTAAGGAATGGAATCGGTTCCCTGGTAATTTACTTCGTAGGTGGTGATCAGCTCACCGGAGGGCGTAAACAGGTACGACTGCTTTCCTTTCCCGGCAGTATAGGTAAGATCAGCATCTACTCTAATACCGGCAGGCGACTGACTGGCTTGAATCCCGCTGGAAAAAATGGTATACAGCGGGTAGTTTTTTAACGGAGAGATGTTGTTCTGATAAGTTTCCCCTGCTACATTGGGCTTTCCGCCATCGTCGCTGTTGGCAGGCGCCACACAGAATACAGGTCCCTGGCGCAGGAGGGTGTCCGTATTTTTACGGAGGCTGGTAATGATGCCTTTGGTTTTACTGATGGTGTAGGTGTAAGGGCCTTGTTGTATAAAAATAGCGCCGTTGTTCTCTGTCATGCTGAGCGTATAGTTAGCTTTTGGAGATACAACAGGAGGCGCTTCTCCCAATTGTTCCTCCGCGCATATAAATCCCCGGGGATCTGTAAATGTAAGATGAACCGGCCCGTCTTTTTCTTTGGGTATGCGTAGCGTACCGGTGCTGCCGGCAGGAATGGAGGAGGAGAGGAGCTGTCCGTTGGCGCTGATCTTTACTGCTTTTAAAGAAGTGAAATCATACCGGTTCTGGATGGTGAGCTCAATATAGCCGTTACGTTCACGCATACCCGTTATCTTCACAGGACTATAGGCTTTTTTTACGCCGGCGTATTCCGGCTTAGGTCTTCTCCATGCATCTATAGGGCCCCAGGGGCCGTATCCAACAATTTGTCCGCCTGGCAGGTGGAAGATATCATCTATACCACTCCATATAGCGCCGCCAAGACATCCCTTATAATGATAGATAGAATCATAAAACGTTACCAGCGGCGCATTGTAAGCGCTGCGGATGCCCGGGTCTGTAGCCAGCTCGCGGCGGTTGTAACAGGAGAGATGCGCGTATTCGCCAAAAAGAACAGGTCTGACGGATTTCGCTGCATACGCGGGCCCGTTGATATCCGGGTAGTGATATACCGCGATATCTGCCTTGCTATGTGCATTATTGTACCCTCCCCAGCATTGGTCGTGGAAGGTAGTGGGGCGGGAAGGATCTGTTTTCTTCACAAAGGCCAGCACCTTTTCCCAGAGCGGGCTCCATAGGGATTCATTGCCCAGCGACCAGATAATCACTGAAGGATGATTTCTTCCTGCATGGATGTTATCGGCGTTAGCCTGGATCATATACGGCAGGAATTTCTCATCTTTATAATTCCACAGTTTCCAGATGGGCGATGCGCCATGTTGCACCCAGGTGAGCGCGGCTTCGCTTTCCACGAACAAACCCAGTTCATCTGCCGCGTCCAGGAATTCTTCGGAAGGTGGGTAATGGGAAGTCCGGATATAATTGCAGTTGGCATCGCGGAACAGCAGCGCATCCTGGCGGCTTAACGCAGGCGTGATACTGCGGCCTGTGAGCGGATGCACATCATGACGGTTCACCCCGCGCATTTTTACCGGCTTGCCGTTTACCAGCAGTTCATTGCCTTTCACGGCCACCTGTCGGAAGCCGGTTTTATAGTGAGTGACAAATATGGTTTTCCCGTTTTGCAGTAATTCCACCTGTAGCTGGTACAGGTAAGGATGTTCCGGATTCCATTGTTGGGGCGCTTTTACGGGAAGATGATATTCTTTTTGCAGGCAGCCGCCCGGCGCAATACCGGCTTCAGGCACGCTATTGAATTGCTGTACTGTTTTTCCTGTGGCGTCTTTTAATGTAAAGCGCAGGGAGGTAACAGCCGGCGTAGCTGATTCGTTGGCCGTTTCCGTGGAGATGTGCAGCGTAGCGTTTTTGTATTGAGGATCAAACGTGGTGTTGATGGCAACATCTGCCAGGTTCACCGCTGGCAATGCAAACATGCTTACTTTACGGATTAAGCCGCCAACGGTATGCACGGCGTATTGGGAGGTGCATGCCAGGTAATCGCTGATGGTGAGCGCCTGTACTTCAACGGTAAGCGTGTCTGTTCTGCCGTTCAGCGCATCGGTAATATCCATTTCGAAAGGCACAAATCCGCCTTCATGTTCTCCCACTTTTATGCCGTTTACTTTCACCAGGGCATGACTGCTTACTGCATCAAAACGGAGCTTTATGCGTTGTCCTTTCCAGGATGCCGGAACAGGGAGTGCGCGGGTATACCGGGCTGTTTCGCCTTCGTTCACTGTAAAGCCCTGCATCACCCATTCTCCCGGTACCTGGATGGGGTACTGCTCCTGGAAGGTCCAGGTGCCGTTCAGGGAAATCACTTCCTCCGGCCGTGGCGACAACCGTTGTGTTTGCGCTGAGGCAGAAAGGAAAAGGACGGTGGTAATAATTGTCAGTATCCTCTTCTTCATGATTACATTATTCCGTATTTCTCAAATGCCTCGGTGGCGCTCATGCCTTCCAGGATTTTTTGTTGCACCATTTTTTCTCCTCTTGCTTTCTCTATGGCCAGCGAGAAAATTTCTTCTTCTGCGTCGCGCGGAACGATGCAAACACCGTCTATGTCGCCAAGAACAATATCGCCCGGCATTACTTTCACGCCCCGTATTTCCAGTGGCACCCTGAAGTCTATTACTTTACCGCGAGGCGCCTGGTCCTGTGCATACCTGCCGTAGGAAAATGTAGGGAAACCCAGCTGCAGGATACCGCGGGTATCGCGGGAATATCCATCTACAACGGCGCCTGCTGCACCCAGTTGCATGGCGCGTGTGCTCATCAGCTCCCCCCACAGCGCATAAGCAGGCGAAGCCCCTGTGCAAATATATACCTCATTCTTCTTCAGATCATCCAACGCCTGCAACATCAGTCCAAAGGGTTGCTTCAGTAATTCATTGCGGCCTGTTCCAGGTTTGTCTGCAAATACATCTGCTTCCAGTACCGGCATAGCGCGGCCTACTACGAACATATCTGTATGAAGCGGTTGTATTTCCGGTGGCAGGAACTGGTGCATTAATCCTGATTTATCCATAATGTCGCCCACCACCGCAGTGTATAACTCCTGTTTTACAATGGCGAACAGCTCATCATCATTCTTCCATAACCGGCTTACCGCATGGTTGCTGTGCTTATTCATATCTTTCCTGGTTTTTGCTTGTCAATGCGCCGGTACTATTTACCAGCGCTGGTTTCGGTTGGCAAAATAGTAGCTGTGGGCCGGTTGTTTCATAACTATTTTAGCTAAAACATTAACGATATTATCCATTTTTACTGTTTTTTTCAATAAATAGGTAATAATAGTTATCTTTCGGAGATGAAAGCAAGATTGATGGACACCGGGCTTGGTGCTAACAGGCAATTCCGCGTGAAGCATGTGGACGAGTATTTTTTGAATTCACCTTTTCATTTTCATGAGAGTTGTGAAATTGTGTTGATTGAAGAAGGGCACGGGAAACGTATTGTAGGGGATCATATCGATGATTTTGACAAGGGGGATCTTGTGCTGATGGGCCCCAATCTTCCCCATATCTGGCAGAACGATAACAGCTACTTTCAGAAACGGAAAAATCTCCGGGTAAAAGCTACCGTATTATATTTCGAGCCGGCAATGATCCTTAACCTGGTAGAAGGAATGGAGGCGGCTGCAGCGGTAAAATCCCTTTTCATTCATGCAGGCAGGGGACTGGTTGTTAAAGACGACACCCACGCGAAACTGCTGGAAAAAATTCATACTATACGCGCTACCGACGGGCTTAAAAGGATGTCTGTTTTCCTGGATATTATTGACACGCTTTCAAAGAGCAGCGACTATGAACATCTTGCCAGCGATCATTACCGTAATGCTATGTCGGTGAAAGATGCCGGCAGGTTCAATGATGTTTACCAGTTTCTTATCACTAATTTCTATCGTGAAATCCCGCTGGAAGAAGTAGCTGGTGTTGCGAAAATGTCGCCCACTGCATTCTGCCGTTACTTTAAAGCGAGAACACAGAAATCATTTGTTACTTTCCTGCAGGAAATACGCGTATCCCATGCCTGTAAGTTATTACGCCAGGATAAATTGTCTGTAACGGAAGTGGCCATGGAAAGTGGTTATAACAACCTGGTGAACTTCAACAAATGTTTTAAAGGAATAACGAAACTCAGTCCTTCTGAATACCGCAAGAAAACAAAGAATGAAATGGCGACTGCCTGATGTATACCTGTACCAGGGAAAATGGCAGCAGGCTGCCGATGCGCCAGCGTATCCGCCATGAGCGTCGCATTGAATTTGCCGGAGAAGGGCTTTATTATTCCGATTACCTGATGCCATTTCCGCAGGGGTATATTGACAATGACCCGAATATGAAAGGACAGCAGAATCCGGGTTACGGTCAGTAGGTTTTTGGGTGAAATATAAGAGGTACTGTTTTAATTTCCAGATAATTATCTGGAAATTAAAACAGTACCTCTTTACGGTATCGCTATTCCCTGCTACCAACCGGAATTCTGTGGCGCCAGGTTCGGATTTAAGTTAAGTTCCTGCAATGGAATCGGCAGCAAATACATTTTATCATTCCAGGTGCGCGATGTAATGGCATATGGACGTACATAGGAATTGCTGTTTACCACCACATTGCTTACATCATAGGTGTATTGTGCTCTCATAGCGGGCAACAGTTTCATTCCCAGGATGGTTTCGTTGTTATTGATAAGCGGTCCTGCATGCCATCTGTGAAGATCGTCGAAACGGAATCCTTCGGTAGCCAGCTCAATGCGGCGTTCTCTTCTTATTTCATCTATCAATATACTCACGTCAGGGAAATGTGTTTGCGGGTCCCGTTGGAGGCTGGCCAGTTCCATATGTGGCATGCCTACCCTATCCCTGAGCTTATTAATGGTATTATCCAGCACATCCTGGGTACAGGTGCCCAATTCTGCTCTTGCTTCGGCATCAATCAGCAGCGTTTCTGCATAACGGAATATGAAGAAATCATAAGTGGAATTGTTCGCATTCCAGGCGCTTATGCTGGACGAGCGGCCTTTTATACCCTGGTACCCGGTAGAAGTAACATTGGTGCCTACTCTTGGCAGGGTAATCAGGTCTCCATTCAGAAAATCAAATCCCCTTGTTGCAATGGTTTGTTTAAACCTGGGATCCCGGTTTATGATTTCCATGCCCAGTGAGTCGTCGCCTTTATACCGGGGGCTTAATGCGGTGGGCAGCCCATCTGTACACAGATAGGTACGTACAAAGTCTTTGCTGTATCCATCGCCGGATTCTCCCAGCTGTCGGTCTACGTTATTGTAGGTATTGGCAGAGGCCATATAGCGCATAGACATGATCGCTTCAGGATTGCCTTTCAGCTCGTCCTGGATAAAGAGGTTATAATAATCCGACTGTGGCTTACCGGTAGAATAAATGCTATAGTTTTTTGAGTTGATGAGCTGTTCGGCGGCATCAGCAGCTGCCTGGAGATAAGCGGTACCATCGCCGGCCTTGAAATATTTCCTGTAGGTACCTTCCCATAAACTTACTCTTGCCTTGAATGCAAGCGCCTGGTACTTGTTAAGCCGTCCGTCCTGCGAAGGGGCTACCGGCAGATAGCTCACAGCGGTATTGAGGTCTGTCAGCAGGGCGTCCATCACTTTTGCATGAGATGTTTTGGGGCCGAATAACTCAGCGGTGCTGGTATCTGTGAGATAACTGGTAATATAGGGCACATCCCCATATGATCTGACAAGATTGAAATACTGCATGGCACGGAAGAAAAGCGTTTCGCCGACGTAGATATTTTTGACGGAGTCCGGGATATTCGCTTTCTGATAACTCATCAGGAACAGGTTACAGGCCCTGATATTGGTATAAGGCGTATTCCAGTTTGCGTCGCTTTGTGGAACTGTATATGTTCCCGCCAATAATGCATTCAATGTCTGGGGAGCCTTATCATCCGATTGAGCATCCGCGTTTACCAGGAATTGAGTGGGCAGCCATGCATAATATTGGTTGCAATATACCTGCAGATCACTTTCAGTATTAAAAAAGGTTTGCGGTGTAATAGCGCTCAATGGCTGCCTGTCGAGGAACGCATCCTTCCGGCACGAACTTATTGCGCACGTTACTACTGCTATAAAAATAATATTAATCAGCTTTTTCATAATAATACGTTTGAATCGTTTTATAAACCAACCTGAATACCAGCAGACAACGTTTTATTAAGCGGGTAAGTGGTGTAGCCGGAAATCAGGTCCGGGTCAAAACCGCCGAATAAAGAAGTAATTTTAAAGAGGTTTTCCCCGGTTACATATACCCTTACATTTTTGATCTTCGAATTTCCAAACAGGGCATTGGCGAAAGTATAACCCAGGGTTATTTGTTTAAACCTGGCATAGGCTACATTTTGCAGGTATTTGGTTTGTGTTTGCTGGTTGCCGCTTCCGTTAAACCTGACCCGTGGGAAATACGCATCGGTATGATCGGGTGTCCAGTAATCCATTGCGTATGCGTAAGGGATACTCCATTCGCCGCCTGCAAAAGCATTGAATACATTGGTGCCGGTTGGACTGAAATTCTGTTTCAGCAAGCCTTGTACAAAGGTGGTGAAGTCGAAGCCTTTATATTCCAGGTTGATGTTGATCCCAAACCTGTAACGTGGCTGGCTGTTACCGATAACGGATAAGTCGCCATGATCTGCCAGTGTTCTTTTCCCGTCATTTATTTTTTTATCGCCATTCAGATCTTTGTATTTTATATCTCCCGCCAGCCAGTTATATCCTGCCAGCCGGCTGTTATCTACTGCCTTTGCTTCTGCGTCTGTCTGATAAAATCCATCGGTGGTATATCCCCATATTTCGCCCATCTTTCTGCCAGGGTTCAGGTCATTGATGCTCTGCGTCGGATTCTGGTTGTATTTAGTAACGGTGGTTACAGCGTCTGAGAGGTTAATGCTAACCGCATAGTGGAGCTTATCATTTATTATTTTGTCCTGCCAGGTGATATTGAACTCCCAGCCATTTGTGCGGAGAGAGGCGGTGTTTTGCCTGGGCGCACCAGTTCCGAGCACTGCCGGAAGTTGCTGACCGGCGGTAATCAACCCGGAAGTATTGGTAACGAAGTAATCGAAGCTGCCACTTAGTTTTTCTTTCAGGAGCGAGTAGTCGAGCCCGAAGTTAGACGTGGCTATCTTTTCCCAGGTCAGATCACTGCGTACCAATCCGGCGGGCGTTACTACGATCCCTGGCTGATTATTGAACAGGTATCCTGTAACACTGTTTCCCATTGTAGATAATGTAGGATAGAAATTGCTGATGGAGATCGTGTTATCAGCAGCACGCTGATTAGGCAGATTTCCGTAAGAAGCACGCAGCTTTAACTGGTTGATCAATTTTACATCCTGCATAAAGCCTTCCCGGGAGATATCCCAGCCTGCAGACACGGAAGGAGAAAATACATACCGGTGTCCCTGCTGAAACCTGGAGGTACCATCATACCTGCCATTTACTTCCAGCAGGTATTTATCTTTGTAGGCATAGTTAACCCGGAAGAAAGTCCCTATCAGGGCATATTCTGCTTCCAGGCTATTGATGGAAGGTTTGGGGTCGTTATTGAGCCCTATGGCCGGTATAGATGGCACAATAATATTGATGGCAGTGGGCTGTATGTTAATGTAGTGCCGGTATTCCTGGTTATATCCCACCATGGCCTTTACGGCATGTGCCTTCGCAAAGGTATTTTCATAGGTGGCATAACTGTTAAAAGCATAATAGGTATTATTCCACCGTGTTTCAATCACGCGGGGAGTTTTAGTCCATGGAAAAACATCGAGGAAAACGCCGTTCACCCCGTATTCATTGAAAGGAACAAGATTGGCTTTGTCATAATCCGTGTTACTGTTCCACGTATAGTCGGTAACGATAGTAAGGTGTTTTACCGGTTGTAGTATTGCTCTGGCGGTAGCCCAGTAGTCATTTACATTATCCACGTCCCGGCCTCCCAGTGTATTTATAGCCACCGGGTTGGTGAAGCTACCCTGACCGGAGAAGTTTCCATCGGCATGTTTTACAGGCATTACCGGCCGGAGGTCGCCGGGTATCCATGAGCCGCCCTGATTAATAAGCGTTAGCGCCGGTTTATTGTTAGTGGTGCGGGTCATGCTCATATTAAGGTCGAGCGATAGCCAGTCGGTCACTTTCGATGTCAGTTTCAGGTTGGGCGTGTACCGGCGGTAAACCTGGTTAGCCGATTTCTGAAGTCCGTTCTGGGCATAGTAGCCCATGCTTGCCATATAGGTCAGTTTTTCGGTACCACCTGCCAGCGACAAATTATGTTGTTGCATTGGCGCCCATCCGGGATACAGTGTTTTTACCCAGTTGTTGTTACCTACATAGCGGTACAGGTTAGGGTTGCCCGGGTCTACATACATATCTGGATTGTTGGCCGGATCATTATAGTAAGCCATGATCATAGTGGAGTCCTTAGCTGTAAATGGACTGGTAGAAGTATATCCCCCGGTGATACTACCGGTATACTGGGCCTGGTTAAAGAGGGTAAGGAATCCTTTGGAGTCAACATATTTTGGAAGATTGGCCGGCTTTGATATCGAATAAGAGCCGGAGTAATTCAGGCTGGGTTCTCCTGATTTTCCTTTTTTGGTAGTGATCAATATTACACCGTAGGCAGCACGACCGCCATAGATGGTGGCGGAAGCCGCGTCTTTGAGTACGGTCACATTCTCCACATCAGAGGGGTTTATCAGGTTGGGATCACGTTCTACCCCGTCTACCAGTATCAGCGGGCTTCCCTGGCCTGCGCCGTTGATAGTGGGTAATCCACGGATATTAAATGATGCGCTTGTACCGGGTTGTCCGTTTCCCATGCTTACGTTCAGGCCGGGTACCAGTCCCTGTAAACCATCTGCCAGGTTCACCAATGGCCTGCTTGCCAGTTTTTCAGCACCAACAGATGCTACCGCGCCGGTCAGATGTATTTTCCTGGTACTGCCATATCCTACGTTCACCACCACTTCCCGGAGGGTACCAGTGGAAATTGTCAGCACTACATTGATAGTGCCGTCCTGCTGTATGGTTACTTCCTGTTGATCATAGCCGATATAAGAAAATATCAAAACTTCTCCCGGGCTGGCGTTGATACTATAAGTGCCTTGCGCATTGGTAATAACGCCTCTGCTGCTGCCTTTTACATGGATGGACACGCCCGGCAGTGCGTTACCAGTTGAATCGGTTACGCGGCCATGTATTTCCATCCTCTCCCGGAAAGCTCCCAGGCGTTTGATGGTAATCGCCTTTTCAACGATCTCATAAGTTAAAGGCTGGCCTTTGAAACAGATGTCCAGAAAGTCTTTCAGCGGTGCGTTCTTTATATTGATTTCCCGGATGACTTTTGCATCGGATAGTAATTCATCCCGGTAGAAAAACTGGTAGTCCGTTTGCTGTTTTACCATTTGTATTGCTTCCAGCAGCGATACATTTTTCCCATAAATAGTGATCTTTTGTGCCAATGTTTCGGCGCGCAGCTGAGTAACGGCAATCAGTATTAATAAACTGCTCAGCTTCATCATCAGCCATGATTTTGGTTTCCTTTTACGCTGGTAAAAGGTAAGGTTGGAAAGCTTTATCATATGCTCGTGGAGATTTGGTTTTTAGAAAATAACTATCTGCTGAGCGGACAAAACCTGTCCCTCAAAATTTCCTGACGGTGCACTATTGGTCACCGGCATTCTTACCGGCATGTGCTTTTACGGGAATTATTGTTTTATGGCATCGTAATTACAGGCTTTAATAAACGATTAACTTATTCTTCTCTATTTTAAACTGCAGTCCACCCGTTTCCAGTATTCTTAATACCTGTGAAAGATTGTTGTCTCTCTTAATAGATCCGGAAAAATGCCCGGTTGGGATTTTGGTTTTGTATTCAATGGTGAAATTATACCATTGTGATAGCATTGACAAAATAGCCGGAACATCCCAGCCGTTGAAATTAAATTCATTGTTCTTCCATGCGAGTGCTTCTTCCATATCAGGATGCAGTAAGAGGTTAGACATTCCGTTTTCAACAACTGCCTGTTGCCCGGGTTTCAGCATCATTCCATTGTTCACGTTTACTTTCCCCTCTATGAGGGTTATTTTCGTTTGTACGTCATCGTTATAAGAGCGGATATTGAAATGCGTTCCCAATACCTTTACATTGCTTTTGCCCAACTTCACAATAAATGGATGTGCAGGATCATGTTTCACTTCGAAGTACGCCTCTCCGTATAAAGAAACCGTTCGCTCGTTCCCGGTAAAGGCATTGGGGAAAGTAATGCCCGATGCGGCGTTGAGTAATATGGAGGTGCCGTCTGCCAGTAACAGGTGAACAGGCTTACTACCTTTGGGAACGGTGAGTGTATTGGATACCGGCCTGGTAGTGCTGCCGCTGAACGCAAGGGTGCCATCGGCATATTTTATAATTTTTACATTTTCCTGGTCCGCCACCAAGCCGGATGGGGCATCTTCAAAGTGAATGCTACTGCTGTTTTCAGGCTTCAGCAACCCGATAGACACCGTGGGCGCTGCGATATCGTTTCCTGTTATCACATGGGTGGGAGAGGACATCCCTTTTTTATGCAGCAGATAACTGCCAACGCCAACAACCAGGGCAATGCCTGCAGCGATGCCCGACATATACATCAGTCTTCTTCTGAAAACATTCACTGGCTTTACAATATTCAAAAACATCTTTCTTTTCTCCGCGGGGGTAAAAAAAGGAGTGTCTTCCTGTTGAAAGTAAGCGGTTTGAGAAAGTTTCCCGGCTTCATTATCCATTCCTGGTTCTTCCAGGAGCTGCATTAGCTCCTGCACATCTTTTTCGGCAATGGTATTGTGGCACCACTGCTCAAAGAGTGTTTTCATTCTTTGCTGTCTTGAAAACTGATCCATGAAGATATGTTTTTCGATACGTGGCTTACTGTTTCTAACCGTCTTCTATTATTTGACGCAGGAAATTTAAAAAAGGGGGTATTGCGGGAGAAAAATTTTATAAATTTTTTATGATGGCGAAAAAAAGCCCGGTAGTTACAATCCCGGAAACCTCTGAAATGATGGACTGGGTGGCTATTTGCAGGTACTTTTTGACGGTCTCTGTCGATATATGCATTTGCGCGGCAATTTCCTTATGGGAAAGTCCCTCATGCCGGCTTAATATAAAAACCTTTTTTTGTTGCGGTGGTAACTGGGCGATCGCTTTTTCTATGGCACTGAGCTTTTCATCTTCCCAGCTATTGTCTTCCTCGTTCCAAAGGTTATACGTAATCAATTCCTTTCCGGCCCTTTCCCGGATAGCCTTTCTCAATACGGAGATCGCCTGATTTTTAGAAACGATATACAGCCACCCACGAAAGTTACTGACATCGGGGAGCTTATACCTGGTATTCCAGATCTTCAGGAAAACATCCTGCACTACTTCTTCCGTTACTTCTTTCGAATGAGTGAGTTTGAAAATATATGTTCCGAGAATATCACTAAACCGGGTAATGAGATATTCAAAAGCTTTTTCGTTACCATTGGCAACCTGAGCAAGCAATTCTCCTTCCGGCATGTTATTGTAATGATGGAACACAATCCTAAATTAAGGAAGTTTGCAGAGATACCATGGAGTGGATAGTATCCTACAATTAAATGAACAAAAAGTATTATTCCTGGTTGGATAGTTGTATATTTTTCTCATAAATTGATATAAAATTAACTTGCGCCTTTTGCCATGCCTGCTCCGGATTCCCTAATCCAGGTGGGTTTACTGCTCCGCCAGGGTGTTCATGCACCTTTACATCCTGTGTGGCCTGTGCCTCTGTACGCCTATTTAACAATCTTATCAGCTCTATCATATATTGCGTCATGGGTACCCGGGAGGCTACTCCTTTAGGGATCATATTGTGCATTTCAAACACCGGTGCTTCTCTTTCAGTTGCACCAGCTCTGCGTGTATCATTCTTTTTATGCTTCTTTCGACCGAAAATAGATTTTAGTCCAACTATTTTTATGAGCGTAAACGATTTTTTCAGGGCTTTTCAAAATCCTGGTAATGCAGATGGCAGCTGTTCCGCACAGACGTGGCAGGGTAATTGTTTTTTTGCCATAACGAGCTATTAGTATAAATTTCTGAACAGGCCGGTGGTTTACGGAACAGGAAAGATCAGACAGCCGGAATTGATTAACGGGTAAAGAATTAAATATATAAAGATGAAAGAACAACTCACAAACACAGCGCTCCTGGTGATGGATATGCAGGAGCAAATGCTGAAAGGACTGCCGGAGGCAGGTCCTTTGATAGAAAAAACCGCAAAAGCGATCAGTAATGCCCGGAACAAGGGAGTGCCGGTTATTTATGTGGTGGTGGGTTTTCGTAAGGGAGTGCCGGAAATCAGTTATCGTAATAAAACCTTTAGTGCAAGGGCGGCGACCCTGAAGCAGCAGGACATGGAGCAATGGATGAAAATTGCGCCGCAGCTGGCTCCTGCAGAAAATGAGGCGGTGGTGGTAAAGCGCCGGTATAGCGCGTTCACGGGTAGCGACCTGGAAGTGCTGTTGCGGGGCATGAACATTTATCACCTGGTTTTGGCGGGCGTAGTTACCAGCGGTGTGGTCCTTTCCACCCTGCGGGAGGCGGCTGATAAAGACTTTCAGCTTACAGTACTTTCAGATGCCTGCCTGGACCGTGATCCGCAGGTGCATACTTTCCTGGTGGAGAAGATCTTTCCTCAGCAGGCGGAGGTAACCACCGTAGAGGCATGGACGAATGGGAAGTAGGTATTTTCCCCGCGCGGGATACAGTATCCGGGCCCTTTGCAGTTATATTGACCGGATGTTAAGAAAAAAGGGACTATTTTGCAGGTTGATTCAGGATAAATAGTATTAATATGTCTACAGGTGAAAATGTAAGTGCCGGCTTAAACGGAGATCCATATGAAAATTTTCGTTCATTGTTGCAGCAATCCGTGGTATTTCCCACTGAATATACTTTTAAGTTTATTATCAGGGCCGATAAGGACAAGATAGCAGATCTGAAGGCGATGTTTGCCAATGCGAAAGCCAGTATCAGCGAAACCAGTTCTTCCGGCGGGAAGTATAAGTCATTCACCGTACAGGTGCTTGTGCAGGACGAAGAAGAGGTGATTGCCTATTATAAAGAGGTATCAAAGATCGATTCGGTGATTATGCTGTAAGGGCAGCCGCCGGGTAAAAGCATATATGAACGAATTGTTATAATATTGACATTTTTCGATGTATGTGTCGCTGATTAAACCTTATTAAGTAATTTCGGCCAGTTACATATAAACTATATTTAAATTTATGAAGCAATCAGTTCCTGCTTTTGCCCTGCTGCTCACGCTTGCAGCATGTGGAGGTGCTTCGACCGACCAGGCGAAGACCGAAGAAAAGAAAGAAGCGGCTGTAGCCACAGGCGCAGCTTATGTAATTGACACCGCAACTACAACCGTTCAATGGCGCGCTACCCACAAAGGTGGATTTGCGCCACGTTTTGGCAGCATCAGGGTAACTGATGGCAGCCTGAACGTTGAAAACGGAGCAGTTACCGGTGGTAGCTTTAACGTAAACCTGGGCAGCCTGGCGGTAGATCCGGCCTCTGTTACTGAGCCTGATAAAAAACCGGCCGACCTGGAAGGGCACCTGAAAAGCCCCGATTTCTTTGATGTGGCCAAGTATCCGCAAGCCAAATTTGTTATTACATCTGTAGCGCCTTTCGACAGCACCAAGCAGAAAAGCCTGCTGGCTGGTGCCACCAACCTGATCAGTGGTAACCTTACACTGAAAGACAGCACCCTGAACATCACTTTTCCTGCACAAATCACTGTTAGCGAAAACGACGTTACTGCAAATGCAAAATTCGTGATCGACAGATCTTCATGGGGTATCAACTACAAAACTGAAGGTAGCCCTGAAAACTGGATGATCAGCAAAGATGTTGAAATTGGCTTCAGCCTGAAAGCAGCAAAGAAATAAGTTGCTTACTGTACTAAAAAAAAGCAGCCTGGTATATTGTACCAGGCTGCTTTTTTTCTGCCCATCTCTATGTCTCAGGACGTTCAGTGAAAACCGGGAGCCGCAGATCCGGCCCCCGTTATCATTATAGAATACCAGTTAACGGGAGTGAAGAAAAGCGAGTGTTTCCTCTGCTTTGTAAAGTTCCCGTGCCGCGTAGTGAAGACTAAGCTGGTGCGCTGTATTCATCTTTTCCAGTTGCAGCAACTCCTTTACCGGTATTACCATACTGAGATCAGTACCGGTGGCATTGGCAAACGACCATTTTTTCAGCGTGTTGCCGTTCTCATCTTTCAGGGTAATACTCCGGTTGCTACCAGCACCACCACTTAAAGAGCAGTGTTTATAAATGATATGCAGCTCATCGCCGGAGCTTGCCTGGCTCAGTTGCAGCACCCTTAAATTCAAAGGCTGGTTGACCGATTGTTTCAGGATAAGTTTGTTGTTAAGATAGATCTCATAACTATCCAGTCCAACTTTCGGCGTGAAGCTAAATGCTGTAAAGCACAGCGCTACCAGCATACACATGGTGATGAATGCCCTGTTAAATGTTGTACGTTTCATGATAAAAAGTTTAAGTGAAAAATACTGTCGGATCCCTGGTAACAATATTAGGAGAAAAGAAAACGAAGGAGAAAATTAGTAGAGCAGCAAACAAAATAATCGATGAATGAACATCCTCCTTTTTTATTGTTATCTTCCTCTACAATTTCTGCTGTTGGTCGACATTATTTTGCGGGGTAAGCGCTTTTATTTTCTTTTATGATGAATGATATGAAAATGGAGTTCCTGGATAAACCGCTGCAGCTGCCGTTTTCAAAACGCAGTGTTTCTTTAAGGCATGCCCTGGCGCATAGCGCTTACTGGGTGCTGATTACGGGATTCTTTATATATGAGAAAAGGTATCTTATATACAAAGCCAATATGCCTTATTTTGTTGCCTGTGTTACAGTAAGAATTGCCCTGCTTATAGTGATCGCCTATCTTAACCTGCATTACTTTTTACCCCGGTACCTCCTGAAGAAACGCTATCTTGCTTATTTTACTGCCGTTGTTATTTCTGTGCTGGGATACCTGGCAGCGCAAAGCCTGTTCGATTATTACCTGTATGGCTATGTGGTGGGGCCTATGCGCAACAGCGACCTGGTGGAATCGTTATCGTACAACTTCTTCAGCACTTTATGGTATATCGGTTTGATGCTGGCCCTCAAGTTAAGTATGGACTGGTATGGACAGCAGCTGATGATCCAGAAGATCACGGTGGAAAAGCTGAATGCCGAAGTTAATTTTCTCCGTGCACAGGTAAATCCTCATTTCCTGTTCAACGCATTGAATAACCTGTACGCGCTAACGCTGAAGCAATCGGCGCTGGCGCCGGATGTGGTGCTGAAGCTGTCTGATATGATGGAATATATGTTGTATGACAGCACGGATGCAAAGGTGTTGCTGGAGAAAGAAATCACGTACCTGAATAATTATATTGAACTGGAGCGGCTCAGGTTTAGTGCGGAATCCATGATTGTATTGAATGCAGATGTTGAATTAAACGGGGAGGAAATTGCTCCTCTTTTATTATTGCCCTTGCTGGAAAATGCCTTCAAACACGGACTTAGCAAACAAGTTGAAAACAGCTGGCTGAACGTGGATATCCAATTGCAAAAGGCAACATTGACAGTAACGATAGAAAACTCCAAACCAACCACTGCAACCCGTAAAAGCAAAGGCGGAATAGGACTTGATAATTTACAGAAAAGACTGGAACTGCTTTATCCGTCCAGACATCAGCTTGAATTAGAAGACAGGAAAAGCTCCTTCCTGGCCAAACTGGTAATTGAACTGTAAACTGCATACCATGTTGAAATTTGTTATTGTAGATGATGAGCCGCTTGCGCTTGAAGTATTGGAAGGCCACCTGAAAAGAATGGATGGAGTAGATTCCGTTGTGATGTTTGGGAATGCGGGAGCTGCTTTAAGTTACCTGGAAAAGCATTCCGCCGATGTATTGCTGCTGGATATTGAAATGCCGGAAATGACAGGCATTGAGTTCCTGAAGGCATTGACCAATCCCCCGTTGACAGTGTTTACTACTGCTTACCGTAACTATGCTTTTGAAGGTTATGAGCTGGGGGTGATAGATTTCCTGCTGAAGCCTGTTTCTTACAATCGTTTCAGCCAGGCCATCACGAAGATAAAAGAGTTCCTGGCACTGAAGGCGCAGCATGCCAACATTGAGAATATGCCCGGGGAAGGCAATCCTGATTTTATTTTTGTAAAAAGCGGAGTACAGCGGATCAAGCTGGAGTTTAACGAAGTAACGCATATACAGGGGCTGAAAGATTACGCGATCATTTATACACAGGGAGGAAAGGTGCTGCTGAAAGGCTCTATTAAAGCGATGCTGAACATCTTCCCGCAGCACCGTTTTGTGCGGGTACATAAATCATTCATTGTAGCTGTGCAGAAAATAGTACGTCTTGAAAGGAACCGCATTGTATTGAATGGGCAGCAGATCCCTATCGGGAGAAACTTTAAGGAGCAGCTGGAGAAGATACTGAATGCGAGGTAGGGTATGTGGCCAGTCCGGCACTATTGAAATGCTGGCGCCGCCCGGAGGCGGGCCCTGAAGTAGGCGTACCGGTTGCGCCGGATGAATTTCTGCCACCGCCTGAAATGAACAACGCCCAAAGGAAGAAGATGCAGGAAGTAGCTGAAAAGTATGGGTAGCAATTGTACCCGCCTGATTATTTCACATGGTCTGCGCCCGGAAACCAGGCGGGGGAATGACTGGGCTCAAACGGTACGCGCCACTAAAAACTCCTCTCCACTTGCAGGACTAAATCCATCTGTTCTCCCTGTAAAGTAGCGCCTGGCGATATCCCCGGAAGATATAATTTCCATTTCTTTAAACCCGGCTTCCCGCGCCAGCGCCAGCATTTCTTCCGGGGAAAAAAAGCTGATGAAGGGAGTACCGGCTGCGCGTGCGCCTTTTTCCGATATCTGTTGCAGTGGTCTGTCTTCTTCTTCCATAAGATCTGCCGGCAAATAAAACGTCATGGCCAGTTTTGAACCGGGAGCCAGTGTGGCAATCTGTCGCAGGGTGTCAAGAATGGCTTCCCTGGTAAGATACAGCGTAACGCCGGTACAGGCTACTACGGAGGGCTTCCCGGGATTGAAACCTGCTTTGATCAGTTGTTCCCACCAGGAAGCCATTTCAAAATCGACCGAAACAAAGTGCAGCCAGTCGGGGAGGCCAAATCCAAGTTCTGTTAACCGTTGTTGTTTCCATGCCTGGGTACCAGGTTGATCTATTTCAAATACCTGCATCCGGGAGGCGATTTCCGGTTGCCGCTGGGCAAAGGTATCGAGCCCTGCGCCCAGGATCACATATTGCCGGGTGCCCAGCTTATATGCTTCCTTCACCATATCTTCAATAAAACGGGCGCGGGCCACCATGGAGGCCCGGAGGCGCTTTGTAAAATCAGGATGCATATCCGGGCGTTGCTGCCAGTCTGCCTCCGGGGCTGCGAGCTGCAGGCCGATCTCGTCTTCAATAATATGGGGCGCTGCGTCTACCTGAACATGTAAGGCTCTCCACAGCGCCGTACGTACGGCGGTATTATCCGGTACTGCTTTTTTATCCTGGGTCATGTGTTATGGTTTGGGTGATGGCTATGCTATGAGCAAGTTAAGTTCAGTAATACCACAAAATTAGCTGTTACCGTTTGGGCGAAATTGTAAAAAACCGACAGTCATTTTTTTAATTCCCATTCGGGAAAACCCGGCATTCTTTCAATGGCTTTGCGCTGGTAGATGCGCGGGCTTACGCCTGAAAACAATTTAAAATCACGGATAAAATGGGATTGATCGAAATAACCCAACGAATAGGCGATGTCTGTAAGTGAGCGGAAGCCGCCTTGCCGCAACAGTGATAACGATGCCTGAAAACGGCAGATACGCGCATATAAAATAGGCGTAATGCCGATATGAGCCAGGAACAGGCGTTCCAGCGACCGCTCGGATAAATTCAGTTCGCGTAAAACATCGGCCAATCTTTTTCCCTGTTGCAATGCTGTTGTAGCATACACCAGTTTAGGGTTATAGTGGTTGTACCGGTGCGTTTGCGCAAGCAGGAATTTAGAAAGACAGCTAACCTGTTGCTCTACTGAAGTGCAATGGAGCAGCTGTTCGCACAGGGATGTTTTGGTAAGATAACTGATGCAGGCATTTTGATCGGTAAGCTCATTGGCATTTAATCCAAACACCTGCTTAAGTGCCGTTGGCTCAAAGATGACGCCAACGGTACGAAAGTTGCCGCCGCCCTGTAATTGTCCATACTTTCTCGCCTGTCCGAATACAAATAACTGTGGCAGCTGTTCTCCCTCGAAACCTGTGAACAGTGAAGGGTTTTCCTGGAAAATGAGCCCGGGTGAACCGCTACTCATTACTGTAAAGGATTTTTGCGATACGTCGGCAGCTGAGTTTTCCAATACCCAGAAAGAGCGCACAAATTTTTTGAGTGAAGCCGGAGGAGGTATTACCTGGTAACTCATTTGTTGTCTGTTATTGTAAAGATAACAGTAAATACTATTATACCCGGATGATTGAGCTGTAAACCTGGATCGTGATAGCAGTAAATACTATTATATCTGCGGCGATCCTGAAATTAACAACTTACTCTTCAATAAAAAAGTAATTATCTGTACCTGGAATCGGATAGCCGTTCCCGTTATCCCTTAATGTTTCCTGGTTCACTGGAATGTTTTTTCAACGTTGGAATGTTACCAGCATATTAGTCATCCAATCCCTTTCCGTCAAGTATTTGCTGCAGGTATTTTTCAACCCGCGACTCCCGGGTTTTGGATTGTTTGGGACTGGAGAAATGGAGGAGATAGGCTCTTTGTCTTCCTGGCGTAAGTGCGTCAAAAGCTTTCTTCAACGCCGGCATTTTATCCAGTCGTTCCTGGAACTCTTCCGCCACGGCAAATTGCGATGGTTTTTTGAATTTCACCTTCAGACCGGCTTTTTCCACTTCAATAGCTTCGTAGATGTAAGCCTTTAATGTGGGCGCCAGCTGTACGATTTCCTTTACATTGGTGAACCGGATCTGGCGCGCCGATTGCACGTTTTCTGTTTGCTGTATCAGGAGACCTTCGGCATCATGCAACAACGCACCTTTGAAAAAGAGGAATGCGCAATATTCTTTAAACGCATGTATTAACACGATGTTGTTTCCCTCGAAAGTATAACAGGGACAGCCCCATTTCAACTCTTCGGTAAGACTGCAATCGAGCGCTATCTTCCTCAGCTGTCGCTGCTCTTTCTGCCACTTTTCTTTTTCAAAGTAAAAATCAACCTTGGGATTCATGATATTTAATTTTTTATTGATTAACCGGAATGAGTTTCCTGTCGGCTGGCCGGAAATACCAGGATGTTATAGTTAATGCCAGTAATAACAGGCAGGGGAAAATTTCTTTTGTGGTACCCGACAGGATATGTGAAAAGGCAGCACCCGACATAGCAAAGAAAAAGCCTGCATACGCCCATTCCTTAATTAAAGGAGATCTGGGAACAAGTATAGCCACTACACCCAGGAGCTTCCATGTACCTAATATAGTTAAAAAATAATCAGGATAACCCAGGTTGGCGGTAAAATCCTGCTCTTGTTTTATTCTGAGCAACTGTACTATGCCGGTGGATGTCATTCCCAATGCCAGCCAGAGCGTAGCTATCCAATAGATAATTTTGTTTCTCTTTGTCATAAGGCGTTATTTTAATTTGCTTACAATGTCCTGTAATTTGTTATGCGCCATGTTTATACCATATGCAAAAGGCATTTTCAGCTGTTGCTCCCTCAGCTCAATTGATCTGTATATGATCTGCATTTTCAGCCTGCTGGTATCTTCTGTAACTTTTTCAAACTCCAGGAACTCAAGCTGTACATCAAAGGGGGCATTCACCATTTCAAATGTCCGGGTGATTTTCCGGTTGGGAACAAACTCATGTATAACTCCATGCGCTTCGAACACTACCTGGCCCTGCTCATTTGATGTTTGATACTGCCAGCTTCCATGCGCTTTGTTTTCGAGCTTCAGTACTTTGGTACCCATCCACTGCTCTATAATTTCAGGCTCCTCATAAGCTTTAAAAAGTAATTCCAGCGGCAGGTCAAATTCCCTTGTTATAAACAGTTCCTGTTTGCCATCCTCCGCATGAATTTTTGTTTTCTGTTCCATATTATTTGTTTTTATATTTTTTCATGATGGATTCTAATTTGTTGAACCGGTCGTCCCACATTTTGCGGAATGGTTCAAGGAAGTCTGCTATTTCTTTCATCTTTTTAGGATTTAAGTGGTAGTGAATTTCTCTTCCGTTCTGTTCCTGTTTAAGCAGTTCGCATTCAGTAAGTATCTGCAGATGTTTTGATACGGTTGGCCTCGCCGTGTCAAAATTCGCAGCTATGGCGCCTGCCGTCATGGACTGGGAGGCTACCAACAGGAGTATGGCCCTTCTTGTAGGGTCTGCTATGGCCTGGAACACGTCTCGTCTTAAATTCATCGTGTAGCTATTTGACTACAAATATATGTGTAGTTATTTAACTACACAAATTTTTTTAGAGAGATAGATAAATGGGGTTAGTATATAATAGCCATTAAAAGAAATTATACCCGTTGAAGGACAGTCTCTGTAAATATTTATACTCCCCGTTTTCCCGGAGGAAAACGTAATTCTCCCAAAAAGAATCATCATCCAGTGTGCAGGAAGAATTCAGGTAGCAGAAATCATTCAAATGGGTGATGTCTTTTAGCTGCTCAATGAGATCTTGTGCGTGAGGAACTCCTGTATCAGGTGAAAAGTAGGTCCACTCATAAAATTCATTTTTCCCCGGTATGTACACCAGGTACCGCAACACGGCAGTTTCTTCATGCCTTCCTTTGGCCGCCGTTGCTAATAATACAAAGCGTTTATGCTCCGGGAACAGGCTGGTAAAGTGCGGGTTTGCAAGCAGGCCGCTTATTTCATCGTATTTACCGGGATAGTATATGCGCAGCTTTTCAGCCAGGGTATCCAAAATTCCTATGTCCAGGTAATACCTGAAAGCCTGGTTCACCTTTTCTTTTTTTCTTTGTTTAATATCAGCTACCAAAAAGGGAGCGTCTTCAAACTCTTTCCATGATACGTTGAATTTAGCCCATGGTAGCTGCTTGTATGGCTGATAAACCTCTTTCCCGAAGATATCGTCCTGGATGATCCATGCTTTGGCCCTTTTTTCATCCAGGTTCTGGAAGTAAGTTAAGGATGGTGAAACATACCATTGCTCCTGGTAGTAAGCTCCGGTAAAAGCAATGGCGTAAGCATCATATTTTTTGGGGTCAAAAGCATCAGGCGGGCGTAACTGCCAATCATTTTTCTGCCCTGCAGGAATGTCCTTTGGCGGAGCGCTAATGACAGAGTGCCCGTTAAGCTGGTAGTTCAGCCATTCAAGGTCTTCCTCCGTAAATTCATCCACGTAGGTAGCAGCAAAGAACATATCCTGCCCGGGATTAAATAACCCGGTAAAGTATCCCTTTAACAATCGATGGTGTACCCTTGGATGAAGAAGCTCTTTAACGGCGTCATAAGATTTCATCATCCTATTAAATTAGGAAAATTTGATTAATATATGGTACAGCTTCCGGAAGCTCAGCATATTTTCAATGCGGATATATAATCTCCAGCCCCTACATTTGTAAAAAAGTAATGATGACTGATACCGGCAACAAACGAATAAAAAGGAGCGAGGAGATCACCAGTCAGTACTTTGTGTTTTTAGACAAGCACATTGATGACCTGGTAGCGGGTAGGGTGAATGAAATGATGGAGCTGAATGAAATTGCAGCTGAGTTGCACGTTTCTCACAAACACTTAACCGATACCATTAAGCAGACCATGGGCGCCCACCCCTGTCACTTCTACGATCAGAAAATTATTGAAAAGGCCCAACAGCTTTTACAGGAAACAGACTTCTCTGTGGCGCATATCGCCATCACGCTGACTTACGATCCCTCCAATTTTTCAAAATTCTTCCGGAAATATGTAAAATTAACACCTGATCAATGGCGGAAGAATAATCCATCCCTTAAAAAACTTCCGAAAAGTTCACCACGATAAAACTAACAGGTACATGGAACTTTGTCATAGTTTAAACAATAAATATTTTCATTATGGCAAGAAATGATTTAAAAGGAAAAGTAGTTTTGATTGCAGGCGGAGCGAAGAACCTGGGAGGTTTATTGAGCCGTAATTTTGCAGAAAGAGGTGCAAAGCTGGCTATTCATTACAATAGTGAAAGCACCAGGACTGATGCGGAGAAAACGCTTTCTGATGTACAGGCCCTCGGCGCTGAAGCCTTCCTGTTCCAGGCGGATCTGACCAATGTAAAGAATATTACCAGGTTCTTTGATGAAGCCATTTCCAGGTTTGGAGGAATAGACATTGCTGTAAATACCGTTGGTAAAGTGCTGAAGAAAGAATACATAGCTACCAGTGAAGCGGAGTACGACAGTATGGCCGTTATCAACTCCAAAATAGCCTATTTCTTTATCCAGGAAGCAGGTAAAAAACTGAATGATAACGGTAAAATCTGTACCATTGTTACTTCCCTGCTGGCGGCATTTACGGGCTATTACTCCACTTACGCGGGCATGAAAGCACCGGTGGAAGATTTTACCCGCGCTGCCTCCAAAGAATTTGGCAGCCGTGGTATATCGGTATCAGCAGTGGCTCCCGGCCCAATGGATACCCCGTTTTTCTACGGACAGGAAAGTGAGGATGCAGTAGCTTATCATAAATCCGCTTCTGCATTAGGCGGACTTACAGACATCAAAGACATTGCTCCCCTGGTGTTGTTCCTGGTAACAGACGGATGGTGGATCACCGGGCAAACTATTTTTGCCAACGGTGGTTATACCACACGATAACTAAATACAGACAGCGGAACGGGAAGCGGACTTCCTGTTCCGCTATCTGTATTTATTATTTTACAGATGCCGGAGATAAAACGCCGGGTTACTGAGAAACGAATGGGTAATACGGTAATGCTCTGTGTCTTCATAAGCTGTTTGCCGTATTTCATCTTCGCTTATCTCATAGAGGAGGGCTCCTGGTATACCCATAATGATCGGGGAATGTGTGGCTACGATAAACTGGGAGTTTTTGCTTTTCAGCGCCTCCAGGATAAAGGATATCAGCGATAATTGTTTAAGGGGAGATAATGCGGCTTCCGGTTCATCCAGCAGGTAAATGCCGTTATCATTTATTTTTGTTTGTATGATTTTCAGATAGGCTTCCCCGTGGGAAAGCGCCAGGAGGTTTTCCCCGTAATCCCTCCGCATCATATGCAGCAGGGTATGCATGCTTTCAGCCATTTTATCGAGCGCGCTATCAGCTACTTCACCCCGCATATCCTCTAAAAAGGCATTGTTACCGTTCTTTTGCTGTTTTAGTTTGTAGATATAGTCGCCGAAATCTTCCGCCCGGAAGAAGAAGCCATTCAGTGGCTTCCTTACCTGTTCCAGTTGCAGGTAGGGCTGTAATGACCTGGCGGCGTTAAAGTCATCCCTTTTGCCGATATGATCGCCTATCAGTGGCGTATTCATACGCATCGCAATACTTTCCAGCAGCGTGGATTTACCGGTACCATTGTCGCCGGTAAAGATGGTAATCCTGTTGTCTATGGCTATATTCTTTCCATGCTTCACCGCCGGCACGTTGAACGGGAATGGATGTGAGTGAGACGTGTTTATGGATAAGGACCGGAGAAAGGGCATAACAATAACATTGAATTGAAAGATTAAGATACTATTTTCCTATGTAAAAAAACATTTACCGGAGGATAAAAATGAGTGGGCATATGTTGGTATAAACTGCCTGTTACCGGCAGAAGATCCCCGGTATAGCTTTCGTTAAATAAATTTTCTATTTTTCAGTTTTAAAGTACTTAAAGTATTATCCTGATGAACACTGATAAACAAATATGCCTTATTACCGGCGCCAGCAGTGGTATTGGGCACGCTATAGCTGATGCACTGAAACAGGAAGGGAATAACCAGCTGATTATAACCGCCCGCAGAAGCGATCGGCTTGAAGAACTGATATCCCCCAATGTAGAGGTACTTCCCGGGGATCTTAACTCCCCGGAGTTCCAGGACTCCGTGATCTCGCATATCTGGAGCAGGTATGGGAGGTGCGATTACCTGTTCAATTGTGCCGGCATCATTGAGGTGGGCACTATAGAAGATATGGATATAGACAGGATGACGGCTATGCTTCGTTTGAATATAGAATCAACGTTCCGTCTTACTTATGCCATGTTGAAGAAATTCAGGCAACAGGAATCGGGGCATATCGTTAACCTGTCGAGCGTACTGGGCACCAAAGTAAGGGCCACGGCTGGTGCATATGCAGCCACCAAATTCGCCATGGAAGCCTTGTCGGAAGCGCTCAGGATGGAACTGACGGATTCCCGGATAAAGATCAGCTGTATAGAACCGGGACTGGTAATGACGGAGCTGCATAAAAACTGGAAAGTGCATCCGAAGGAAAGTATGAATATCAGTCATCCTTTATCTACTGCAGATATTGTGGAGGTGGTGAAATTCATTATGTCACAGCCGGAGCATGTGAACATCCCGAAGCTGATGATTCTTCCCAAAGGACATAATATTTAGTAATATGCCAATGGCAGACCAACTTTTTTCTGCCGGACAGCTGTTGTGAGGATTTGCTGTATCGTCAGAGCCCGAAGCATCCTCCTCCGCCTTTTTTTGTCAATGACACCCGCTTCACATTTTCACCGTCCTGTTTTATTTCTACGAATTTCTGAAGCCGCTCATCGTAGTTGTCCTGTACATGACGTTTGCTCCAATAGTGCACCATCACCGGGCCTTCCCGCTGGTACCCATCGTAAACATTTACTGTTTTATGAACAGTGAAATCGAAATAAGCTTCCAGGTAATATTTCCCGGGTGCAAGCCCTTCAAATGTGAACTCTCCATTTTCATTGCTTTGTATTAACACCGCGTATTTGCTGGCTTCCTGGGTCATGAATACGGATGTATTTTTGTTTTTATTCTTTTTTCTCAGGTCGATCCATTCTTCCAGATAGGGGGTAACCGGGTATAGCGTAATGCTGATCCATTTTGCATAGTAAACCTGTCCTTCTTTATTTGAGCATGCCCTGCCTGAAATACTTGCTCCTCCTTTTTCAAATATGAATTTTGCCTTGGAGGCATCGAACCTGGATGCAGGATAAATTGCTTCCTGCCGGGTGGTATTGGATGGTGCATTTTTACCACCCAGGTCCTTATACCTGAGCCAATCGGCATCAGCGGCGCCAAAATCTCCCACTGCTTCATAGGTGAGGGCCCTGTTCCAGTAATAGGCGGGTTCTTTTGGGGCAAGTTCTACTGCTTTGGTATAATCTGCAATAGCGCGGCTATAATCAAGTTTATTTATAAAAAAATTGGCACGCCAGTTATAGCCTGTAGGTTCTTTTGGATTAAGCGAAATAGCTTTATCATAGTCTTTCAGTGCAGTATCGTATTCTTTCAACAGTTCATAGGCTTCTGCCCGGCCAATAAAGGCGTCGTAATAGCTTGTATTGATGGCAAGGGCCCTGGTATAGTCGGCCACCGCTTTTTCGTAGTGTTGCGGATTTTTATCAGTATGCCTTTTATGCAGCATTCCTCTCAAAGCATAAGCCAGTGCAAACTCCGGAGCCAGGTCGATGGCATAGGTAGCATAAGCGATGGCATCGTCATTGGTGTCTGTGAGATCGCTTTTTTCTACCAGTGCACGGGCGTAGGCTTCCAGTGCCACAGCAGGTTTGACTTCCACTGTTGTTTTATATAGCAATGTTCTTGCAGAGTCTGTAGCCCTGTATCTTATTGTTTTATCTTCTCCCTTCAATACATAGTTATAAGACAGGAACGCATAGTAAGTGCCTCTCCGGGCGTTAACCGGCGCTAACGAAATAGCTTTTTTCAGATCGGTTTCAGCCCCGGTGTAATCGCCTGCTGCGGTTAGCGCCCTTCCGCGCACGGCATAAGCTAAAGCCATATTGTTGTCGGCTTTGATAGCGTTTGTAGCATAGCTGAGGGCTGTAGCAAAGTTGCCGAGCATCAGCTGGGCCAATGCTTCATCGGTGAGTCCCCGGGCATTACTCTTTTGAGCATTTCCCGTGGTAACGCAAAGGAAAAAAACTGTTGTGGTTGCCAAACACCTGGATAAAATTTTCATGATGCTGTAATTGTCTGGTATCTTTTTATAATTTAACCAACAGCCGTTGTATGGGCTTTTCTATTCTCAATTTAAGAAAAATAGTGGCACTCCGGAATTTCCATTTAGTTTTGATACAAGTGGAAGTCCCTTTTCTGTTATCCTTGCCGGTAAACTTACGGTATGCCTGAAGTAATAAGGGCTCTTTGTATTTTAATATTATATTTTTGGAGAAGAAAGATCTGGCAGGGAAGATAAAATAGAAAGTGATGAAATCTCTTTTTGTAATCTTAAAAAAGATATAATGTCCGTTGGTAAGATACGCTTATTGTTATTGGTAACAGCGCTGCTTTGTATGGTCCAGCGTCCTCTCATAGCTCAGAACAAAAGACCTGGCTATAGCGAGTGTGATCTCAATTTCAACAGTAATGGAAATGAAATTTTTGGAAAACTGATCACTCCTGTTGAGTATAAAGGTAAACTGCCTGTTATTGTTTTTGTACATGGTTCGGGGCCGGAAGATTACAGTTCATCGGATAACTACAGGTATTTATGGGAAGAATTTACCAAAGCCGGCTTTGCCTGTTATTCCTGGAACAGGCCGGGTGTTGGTCAATCCCAGGGGAAATGGTATGAACTATCCATGGAAGACAGGGCCAACGAGGTGATCAGCGCAGTAAATAAACTCAAAACGCTGGATATAACCGACACTTCAGGCATAGGATACTGGGGAATCAGCCAGGCGGGTTGGGTTATTCCCCTGGTAAGTGAAAAGATAAAGCCTGCTTTTGTAATAACCGTTTCTTCGCCGGTAACTACCGCTTTCAGTCAGGAATTATACAGGGTGAAATCGGAAATGAAGGCGGATGGTTTTTCCCGGACGGATATACGTAAAGCGGTTGCCTACAACCGGAAACTTAAAGAGATGATAAACGGGGATAAGCCCTATGAGCATTTTGCAGCATTGCAAAAGGAGATAAAGGGCGCTAAATGGGCGGATAATGTTATTGGGGGAGATGAAGTAGTGTATAAATATTTAAGTATTGTTTTGAAGAAAGACAATCCTCCGCATTTAGAGGGCCTTAACTGCCCGGTATTAGCCATCTGGGGTGAAAATGATCTGATGGTGCCTCCCCGGAAAGGAGCCGCAACATACAGGAAAGTAATGAAACGTATTGGCAACGCCCAGGCTTTGATAAGGATCATTCCCGATGCCGATCATACACTCACATTTAACCATACCGGTAAACGGGCTGAAACCATAGAAAGAAGGGAACGGTATAAAGATAATCCCAAAGAAATATTCGCGCCTGGCTATGTATCGCTAATGACGGATTGGTTAAAGCGTTTGAATCTTCATCACAACCAGGTTTTGTCGGCACATTTTCCGTCCATGTCTACTTCCCATAAATGAAAGCAGGTAACGGGCTAGTTTTGTGTAACAAACGTTTTTATGAAAGCAGCTACAGAACGTAAAATAATCCGCTGGTTACACATTATACTCAGCATTCCCATACTGGGATATATTTATGGGCCGGTTGCCGCCAATCCTCCCGCTGCAAATGCGGTGCGCTGGGTATTCCTGCCGGTAGTAGTATTAAGCGGCCTCTGGATGTGGAAAGGGCATCTGCTAAAGAAGAAGCTCAGGAAACAGGTAAGAGTATAGGCAGGCATTTTTTGTTGTGGATAGGAATATGTCTTATTTTACATACCTAATCTTTGGGTAACATGAAACGAGTGCTCCTATCATGTATGCTAAGCATTCTTACAGCGGTTGTATCCGGCCAGGCAGCAACAGATTTCCCGCAACTGAAATGGCTGGAGGGCACATGGAAAAAGATCAGCACGAAACCGGGCCGCGCAGGGTATGAGAAATGGGAGAGCAGCACTCCTTCTTCCATGAAAGGCACAGGTATAACGCTGCATGGGAAGGATACTGTTTTCTCCGAAAAACTGGAGCTGGTAGTTAAAGGGGATGCTATCTACTACGTAGCGGATGTTCCGGAAAATAAGGCACCTGTCTGGTTTAAGATGACCTCCATTAGTAGAAATGGGTTTACCTGTGAAAACAATGAACACGATTTTCCTAAAAAGATAGTGTATGAAAGGGAAGATAAAAAGTTGAAAGTAACTGTTTCAGGTAATGGTAAGTCTGCCAGTTTTCTATTTGAGAAAGGATGATAAAATTTGTATGACCTGTTTGAAAATTACAATTTAAATGGATGTACTGAACTGGCTGCTCGACGGTGATCCTGCTATCCGCTGGCAGGTATTGCGTGATCTTATGCATGCACCGGCGGAGGTGTACACTGCTGAACGTGAGCGGATAGCCACCGAAGGCTGGGGCGCAAGGCTGCTGGCCTTGCAGGACGAAGATGGCCAATGGGCCGGGGGGGCCTGTTTCCCGGCAGCGGGACTTCAAACGGATTCAAAGGAGCCTGGTCAGCCCTGGATATCAACGTTGCCTACACTCCAGTTATTATGGAATTTCGGGATCAATCCTCACACGGAGCGTATGCGCCGTACCATCAGCTTGATCAGGGACCATTGTTGCTGGGAACATGCAGGGCAACCGTTCTTTAGTGGAGAAGTGGAGCCTTGTATTAATGGGAGAACTGTTGCGTTAGGTGTTTATTTTGATCAGCAGGTAGATGATATTGTTGCGCGGTTACTTGAAGAGCAGCTGGAAGACGGAGGTTGGAATTGTGATGTGGAAATAGGTTCCTGCCGTTCTTCGTTTGCAACAACCATCAATGTACTGGAAGGATTACTGGCGCATGAGCGAGCCACCGGTGGCTCTGCAGCATCCATCGCAGCCCGTCGGAGGGGAGAGGAGTACCTGCTTGAACGGCAACTATTCCGGCGCAAAAGCACCGGTGAAATTGTGGATCCTGCCTGGTTACAGTACTCGTTCCCTGTCCGCTGGCATTACGATGTATTGCGCGCCCTTGAGTACTTCCGCCTGGCAGGGGATGCGCCTGATCCGCGCATAGCTGAAGCTATCGGCCTGCTCCGGTCCAGGCAGCAGCCTGATGGTACATGGTTGCTGGAGAACACGCATCCGGGCAGGGTTCATTTCGCCCTCGAAGACGGCGACGGCCGGCCCAGTCGCTGGAATACCTTAAGGGCAATGCGGGTGCTCGGCTGGTATGAACGGTTTATGAAATGAACATGGACGTAAATCATTTGAGTGATGACTAAAAACGCGGCATACAGCTACTCTTACCTGGTTTCTTTTTTATATGTTGGATTTGGTACATTGACAATATTGTCGCTGTATCCTGATAATTTGTTTTACGGCGAATGGGTATCGTGGGGAATGGCTGTTTAAAAGATATATTACAAACACATAAAAGCTGTCTGTCGCTTAAATAGCCGGAACACTGTTCTCCGCCACTTCTTCAGAAGTTAATCCATACATGGGCGGAGTTTTTATACCCAGCAGGTTCAGATAAATATATAGCTCCCCCCGATGGTGGATTTCATGTTCCACCATCGCACGCATCCACTTCCATATCCGCATTTCCACATTACCAGGAGTAATGCATTTCCGTTGCAGGTCTTCATCGCTTAACTGGCGGAATATTGCAAGTGATTGCTGGTGTAATTCATTGAAAAAGGAGAGCACATTATCATAACCATCTGCCAGTTCCTTGCCACAGCTCTGGTAAGCGCTTTTCCGGCCGGCAATGGTTTCGGCAAACATATATCTTTCAATAGTGGCAATATGCCTGATCTGATCACCGATACTGAACTTTCCGGGTAAATAGGACCAGTCCAGCTGGCCGGGTGGTACTACTTTAATAAGCCGGAGGGTACGTTCCCGCACTTTGTCGTAGTAGTCGAGGAAGGGTTGTATTGTAAGTATTTCCATGATTTATCTGCTGGCTTTCATGAGAGTGATCAATGACGTAGCTACCTGTGTTTCTTTACCGTTATTAACAGTGAAAAGGTCGGTTTGCGCAACAGTGAGGGTGGCTCCTCCCTTTATAACCGTGGCTTTGGCGACGAGTTTTTCTCCTTTCGCCTGCCGGAGGAAGTTAATTTTAAACTCGATGGTCAGAAATGAAACATCTTCCTGGTAAAGTGTGGTGGCGGCATATCCTCCTGCGGTATCTGCCAGTGCGGCAATTACACCGCCGTGAAAAATGCCGGAGGTACGTAACAGGAAATCTGTGGGAGGAACAGCAATCTCCATTGTACCGCTGCCGATATCCTGGATGATGGCGCCATAAAATTGCATCAATTTCTGCCGGGCAAAACTGGCTTTGATCCTTTCGCTGATGTGCTGGTCAAACATAAACAGTTCTTTCAGGGAAGGTAGCCATTTTTAGTTATTTGCAAAATACCTGTAGCTATGGAATTACCACCGAGGTGTAAGGAGTATATAATGTCCAGCCAAGTGTTTCATATAAGGCTTTGCCTGCTTCTGTTGCTACCAGCACAGCATTGGTTTTTCCACTGGAAATTGCGATGTCTTCAAGTGTTTTCATGATCATTGTTGCCAGTCCTTTACGGCGATGCAACAGATCCGTTTCTATACGGTCATAAATAACAAAATCATCTACAAAAACCAGCCGCCCGATGGCAGCTATATCTCCATTAGTGGTAAGAACTTTTGCCAGGGAAACGGGCGCTTCATTCCTTACTTCTAATACATACCCATCAGGTAATGCGCTTTTAGGCGATGACATAGTTTTAAAGCAGGTCATCATAAAGCCAGGAGGTTGTATAACCCATCGGGAGGGTATCCTGTTTTTAATGACACCAGGAGGCGCGCATACTTTAAGAAATACCCGGGGCTCAGTAATGGTATTTGCCAGGTCAATAAATTCATTGGTGAAACCGGGAAAAACATAACGGGTCTTTTGCTCCGGCCATCCTACATCGACTCTGAATCCGCTATCACTTTTCGCAGGAAGCGGTAAGCCGCGTGATAAAGACCAGCCTCTAAGCCATTTTTCAACAATAGATGGATCAATCATATCCTGCTGCATATTTATTTATCAGTGATGTGGTTTTTTATGGCATCTCCTCATAATCCGCATTTGCCAGGATAGTTTCCCGGAAGAATATATATTTTTATCGTCTCTTTCGAAATTGGAAGTCAGGGCTACATAAGTCCGGGGATTGGATATTTTAATTTTTTTCCACATAGCTAATTTTCACCTTTAATAAGGTCCTCGATGATCCGGGTAAAGTAATTTGCTTTATCATCTATATCCAGGGGCGCCGAGTTCCCGTTTAAGGGATAGTTACCCTGTATGAATCTTAGTATACCATTTTTGTCAAGGAACAGGTTGGTCGGCAGTGCACTTATTTTTATCTCCTTCTTATACATCTCTCCATTTTCCAACACCTGGAAGTTAAATTTTTTATCTTTCAGAAAATCTGTTAACCGGTCGCCCGCTGCGCTGTTTTCTGTAATTGAGATGAAATTCATTTTGTCTTTGTATTTCTCTTTAAGCATACTTAACTGGGGCATTTCCGCGATACATGGCCCACAATAGATGGCCCAGAAGTTAATAAGCGTGGGCTTCCCCATCAATTGAGCAGAAGAAACTTTGTTGCCACCCAGTTCAGCGAGGTTGAAGCCGGGAAGTTTTTTATTTAGTAGCAAAAAAATAGAATCCTGTTTGTATAACATTTCAAATCCGGGTGATTGTTGCCCGGCTGCTTTTTTTGCTGCATCAAAGGTGATGTAGTTAATCACAGTATCCTTTTCGGTCACCTTATGATAAATAACTGCTGTTAGCGAAAGAGATGATGGGAGCGTCTTTTTTACAGCATCAAAAGATGCTCTTATTTCAGCTTCGGTTAATAATATACCATTGTTAAAAGTATATACGTTCTGCTGCGCAGATATTTTATGTTGAATCAGTATCAGAAGCAAAACAATCAATGATCTCATTGTTGCAATTTTTTGTTAAGATAACATTTTACTTACTTCCTTAAGATTTTCTCCATTGTTTTCCCCTTTGCTAACTCGTCGATCAGTTTATCCAGGTACCGGATTTTTTGCATCAGCTTATCCTCTATCTCTTCTACCCGGTATCCGCAAATTACACCTGTGATTTTTGACACGTTGGGATTTAGTTGGGGAGCCTGTGCGAAGAAGGTTTCAAAATCTGTCTTATTGTCGAGATGTTGTTGAAATTGTTGTTGATTATATCCCGTCAGCCAAAAAATAATTTCATGTACTTCCTCTCTTG